>JAOAAA010000063.1 GCA_026419115.1 Gemmataceae bacterium | reverse complement strand
GTGCGGACGGCTTATTGGTCGAGGTTCACCCCTCCCCCGATTTGGCCGCCAGTGATGGCGCTCAATCTTTAGACTTTCCTTCTTTCCAAAAACTCCTCGAATCGCTGAGAAGTTTGGCGAAACCTTTGGGTAAAACCATCAACTAGAACCCGTTACTACAAAACGCTTGGATTCACCAATACTCAAACACGAACCCGCCACTCGAATCGGCCTTCAACATTCAACATTCCAATTCAAACCCGCCGGTAGAACTTTCCCTATTTCCCTATGCACTCTCTGTAAAAGTGCTAAAATCACCGAAACCTTTTGGGGTATGTTCTATGGGTTCACGGTTGGCTTGGTTTGCCCTGTTGATCGTTCTGTGTGCCGGAACGGGCTATTACTTTTATGCCAATCGCCCCGCCATTTCCGAACCTCCCGTTGTGGATACCTCGACGCGGGATCGCTACCTGACCGAAAAAATTCAAACCAGTTACCAAAAGGTTGTTTCCTCACCACGAAATGCTGCCCACTGGGGAGAATATGGGATGGTTCTGCTCGCCAACGATTTACCCAAACCCGCATTAGAATGTTTTGCAACCGCTGAAAAACTCGATTCAACCAACGTGCGCTGGACTTATCTGCAAGGGTATCAACTCGCTCAAGAAACCTCTGCCGATGCGGTAGAAAAGCTCAAAAATGCCCTCAACAAAATTCCCCCACAAGAAAGCAAACATGTCGCGGTGGCCCTTCTGAATTTGGCAGAATTGGCGACCAAACTGGGCGATCCCGAGCAAGGCCTGACCTATTTGCAGGCCCTGCCGACCCCAAATCCTTTTCCAGATCGCAAAGCGTATGTGCAAGCTCTGATCCAATTCCACAAAAAGAAATACCAAGAGGTTCTCGACGAACTTCCGAAGTTGCTGAATAACCCCTTTGCTGCCAAGCCGGCCTGCCTGCTGCTGATTCGGGCCGCTCAAGCCGCCGAGGAGAAAGCCCTCGTCGAGAAATACGAAAAGCTCAATAAAACCTTGCCCCAACTGGAATGGGAAGACCCCTTTCTGGAAGAGGTAGCTATTTTCCGCGAGGGAATCAAAGCTCGTTTGAATCGGATGATTTTCTTAGAACGAACCGGTGAGCTGATTTCTGCTAAGGAACTCGGTGAGCAACTCGTGCAAGATTATCCCCGCGAAGATGTTCTTTTGACCTACGGAACCCTGTTAGCCCGAAATCGTGACTTTCGACGCGCCAGCGATCTGCTGAAGAAAGCTCATGACCTAAACCCCCAGAATACCGAGGTTCTTTTTCAACTGGGGCTTTTGAATTTCGTTCAGGGACGGAGCGCTTACGAAGAGGGGAAACTCGACTTGGCCAACTCGTTCTTGAATGAAAGCATTACTTGGCTTGAGAAACTGACGAAAGAAAAGAACGATCATGCAGCTGCCTTGGGGACTTTAGCTTTAGCCTTGGGCTATTCTGGGAAAAGGTCGCGTGGCTTGGCCGTGGTTCAAGAAGCCCGTAAAACCTTGCCCGACCGCTACGATTTAGCTTTAGTCGAAGCCGAACTCTGGATGCTCGAAAAAGATGCCGAGAAAATGCGGGCCGCACTGCAACAGGCCGAGAAAATCGCGCCGGCCAATCGTGAGGTTCAACAGGTCAAAGGACAATTAGAATATCGGCTGGCGAATCCTCCTCGCAAAAAATGACCGAGCTGATATTCCATCTCGTCGTGTTTCCACAAACGATCCTGCCTTTTGTTTGATCCGGTCAACTCATAATCGCTTTGACCTCTCAGCCAGTAAGGAAGGATTGAAAAAGAGCATGATCGAGTTCGGCAATCAACCTTGTCCGGATCATGCTTGTCAGCCTTTTAATCCTGCAAGGGGTTGATTAAATTGAGTCTGAAAACGGAAAAATTGTTCCAACAGGCTTTCGGGGTTGGTTCCGGCTCCCGAGCTAATCACGATTCTTTTGCGATCCACCTTGAGCATTCCTTTGAAACCGGTGATGGTAATTTCGCAGGAAGAACCATCACCGGCCACGCGGACCTTCACTCCTTTGGGGTTTTTCTCTTCGATCCGATCGACCAGAGCCTCGACCTCTAACGGGGTAGAAAAATCGAACGTCAATTCATCCAGATAAGCACCAAATACCTTTCGGAAATTGGGAGAACGGAGTATTGCCGACTCGCTGAAATGTCCCACTTCTCGCCGCCAAATCACTTGGGAAACATCGTCGGGGTCAAGGGCCAGACAAACCGAATAATCGAACTGGGGTGTCCGAATGTAACCGTATCCCTCTTCGGTGGTACCTGCTTCGAGTTCTTTCCTTTTGAAGCCGAGTTCTTCACGCACGGCATTGTACAGGTCTTCGATCTCTTGCTTCAAGGTCGGCTCGCAGAGCTTGGCCAGCCAGCGTTGAGCATAGGGGCCGGCATTATCGGGGAGTTTTTGCCCTTTGCTGATAAAGGGTAAATCTTTGAGACGTTGACGGATCACACCGCGAAACACAATCCGCTTCAATTGGGCTGCATCGATTTGCGAGCTGGGCTGGGGGATGTTGCCGGGTGGGGCATCTCGCCAGACGAAATTCGCGGCCCCCAACAGAGCGGGACTTTGCACAGCCTGACTTTCGGCTTGCTTACGGAGGGCTTTTGGCAATTCCGCTTGAATATAATCAAACAATCGTTTGGCCGTCAGTGGATACACCGCTGCCCCCGCGAGACCCTCCTCGATCCTTTCCGTCCAGACCGAAAGGCCCCGTTCTGGATTGACATACGAGATACCCTCGTTCACATTGGCACAGAGCAACGCATCGGTCGATTCCGTATCGAATATCTCGCGAAGGTTGCCCTCTTCCCAACCGAGTTCCCCCGTTTGTTCCCAAGGGGTTGGCGGAATGCTGAGATCAAACAGTGCCAAGGTTCGGGCACCAGTGTGACGAATTTTTTCGAGAATCTCTGCAAGGTTCCACGCTGTCGTTTCGAGATCATCAGGGTCACTATCGGCACAGAGCAAATAACTTTGTGCCTCGTGGGTCAGGGCATAGCCGCTGTAATACAGCCAAAGGGTATCCCCGCTGTGGAGATTTTTGAGGAGTTTCTTCAAACGAGATTCGCAACCAATCCGTGTGGCCCGATTTCCCATTAAAACGTAGAAAGGCTCGACCGAAATTTCTAAAGAGCGCAGGCAGTCGGCCATCGCTTGGGCATTCGCTTCCGATTCGGGGCGACGCGGAAGGTCGGTTTCCCCCACAAAGGTAGTGCCGATCACTAAGGCGAATTGACTCACTGGGATGCCTCGGAAATTTTAGATGTTTCAGAGATGCTCGATACTTCGGAGCCGTGAGGGGTTGCCTCGGAAATTCGGGACTCCTCGCCAGTTTGAGGTAACGATTCGGAGATTCTGGATGCCTCGCAGGTTTGAGGTAACGATTCAGAGATTCTAGATGTCTCGGGAACGTGAGTTGTGGAATCCGAGATCGCAGGCAACTCCGAGACCGCAGGCAACTCCGAGACCGCAGGCAACTCCGAGACCGCAGGCGATAATTCCGAAACCAAGTTGAGAATAGGAAGCTCGGGTCGGACATTAAACCGGAAACGGAACGAGTGCCCGATCCCTGTATTCACATAGATCGGGAAAGCGGGATGGGCAATCAGGCCTGCGGCGTAGGATTTGGCTTGTCCTCGGAGAAAGGGGCGTCGGCCACTGAACCAACGGATTTGGCCCCCATGAGTATGACCTGCCAGCATCAGATCACAGCGGATCGAACCGAGTTTTTGCCACGAAAGGGGATTGTGCGCCAAAATGATGCGGGGCGTATCGCTGACTCCATTGACTCCTTGCAGGGCTTGTTCGGGAGAACACTCGCCGCTCCAGAGATCATCCAACCCCACCAGCTGAAACGATTCATTCCGAAATTGCAGGGTTTGGGTTCGATTCCGAAGAATTTGAATACCCGCCTGTTCAAGCGTTTGGGTGAGCGTACCCGCCAGTTTGGGATACCGGCGAATCCCAAGGGCATTGCGAACCGAAAAATCGTGATTGCCCAACACACCAAAAACCCCTAAGGGTGCCGACAACCCCCGAAGTTTCTCGGCAATCCACTCAACGTAGCGGTACCCCTTGTGGATAAAATCGCCGGTGATTACCACCAGATCGACAGGGATTTTCTTGGCATCGTCGAGAACACGTTCGAGATAACCGGGCAAAAGGTGTTTCCCTGCATGCAAATCGGACAGGTGTAAGATACGCAGTCCGCTCAGGGCTTTCGGCCATTGGGTTAACGGAATCGTCAATTCATGGTGATGAATCCATTTTGGTTCGATATGGCGGGCATATCCCAAACGGGCCCACATTCTGCCAAGATATTGGGCGAAACGATAATCCCACGAGGTTTCTGTCACGTTCCCTTCCATTGGGTTACACAAAATTCATTTCTAACAGTCTAAACCTTAATTCGTTGAGATACAACCTGAGTTGAAAAAAATCCCTTCTGGCAGAACGAATGGACCCATTGAGAGGGGATTCTGGCTGCTCTAGGGATACGGGGAAGCCCCGCTGGAGTGCCCACACGCCCCCCCAGTGAAGAATCACAACGGTAGGCCATTTGTTCCCAGAGGAACCAATAACTCCCGAGAGAATTCCCTTCCAAGATAGCAGAAAAGACGCTATTCTTGTAGATGTAGAGGATGAATGTTCTTTGAATAGGTAACGATGCAGCAAACTGGACCCCATTTCGATGCCCTCTCGGTGGCACAAACCGTGCTCGGCTATTTGAATTTCTCGAACGGTGCCCCGTCAGCGAAATTTCAAAAGGCCCTAGACACCCTTTGCACCGAGTTATTAGGCACTGGTGAACTCCATTTTTGGCGGGTGATTCCCAATTGGTTGGAACAACAAGCCGCGAAACTGCGTGAGGGGGGGGCCGTTGCCTTTCAAGATGTTGACCAAGCGATGTCGGTTGCTCGGCTGGCTTTTGGTCCGGTTCTTTCGGCCTATCGGCAACACCATCGCGATTTGCTGGCACATCAGACCGATGTGGCCTTATTTACTCCCTTCTTTTTAGCCCGTGTGTGTGAAGCGATCCTTCAAGAGGGTGCCCCATGGGAGGAATCCCAACGGCTTATCCCTGCCGTGCTGCGAAGATTGAATGATTATGTCGGTCATCGACCGATCGCCCTTTTAGAGACCCGTCCCCAGACCGATTATTATCCGCATGAAAAGCTCCGTCCGGTCCCCTTATTTTTCAGGGAAGTCGGGGCGTGTATGAGTCCCTATAAAGAAATTGTTTCGGGAGCCATTCAGATTCTCCAAGAAGTGCCCGAAGACATTACTCGTGAAGCGTTGTTTGATCTGTCGTTATTGGATGAATTGGCCTTTGATCCCCGTGCCTATGACCATTCCCATCCGGCCAATCGTCGGCCCAATTACCTTTTTGGCGAGTGGGATCCCCATGTGATTGATGGTCATGGTCATTATCGCCGGTTTGTGGTTCGGCAAACGGTTTTGAAGGCGTTGTTAGATCGGGTGGAAAACCCCACTGAAAAACATCTCAAGTTACGTCACCCCCGCCAAGCAATTTTATTCGAAGCCTCGGCGGTATTAGCAGGCACCATTCTGATGGCCAGCGGGGTGAGTGGGAATGGACCGACTGCGTTTGATTCCGATTCCCGCCTTTCGGGATTAGTGCCGATTGTGGCTAAGTTTCGCGATCGCTTTTATCAGGAATTATTGAATCGAACGACGGGAGATCATGGGCAATTGCTTCAAGAAGAAGCGGTGCGATTGAAACAACCCTTCGGAGGGATTCGGCAGCATCTGAATCATGAATTGGCCCGTCAACGTGCAAGCCAATTGCAGAACCACGAGTTGGCAATTGTGTTAGCGAGCTTGGGGTTGGCCGAAGAATCCCGCGCGTATGCCTCACGCATTTCAACGACCTCGGCCCGCATTCTCAGCGAAGTGGCCATTCGTCAAACTTCGGCCGATTTTCTGTGTGGCCGCGGGGAACTCGAAAAGGCCCTTCCTCTTTTGGAAGAAAGTGAAGACTTGATTCATCGGGGGATTGAATGTGGTGCCTTGGCCGACCCTTGGAATATCTTGGGCTATCAGGGACTTTATCCGTTGTTTCAATCGAAAGAAGATAGCACACATGACCCGCGAAATGATGAATTGATCGATACGCTGACCCGCCAATTTGACCTGTATGCCAAACTGCTCGCTGCCGCTGCATCCAGTGGGCAAAAGGAACTGCGGCACCTGTTGGCCGAGCGAGTGACTCGATTGGCTAACTGGTGGGATCAATTCGCGACCTACGAAGTTTCCGATGTCCCCCGCTTACATGGGGGCGAACGTGCCGAAGCTGCCTTGCATGTGGCCCGTTCCCTTGCGGAATGGAACAAACGCGATCGGAGCCAATCGAGCGCCAAAGAAGATATTGCCTTTTGGCAAAGCAAACTCGAAGGATTTACCTCGGCCGCGGCCTTTTCGCAGGTGATTGAAGCGTTGCTTGAACAACAAGATTGGCGGGCTGCCATGGCCTTGCTGATCACTTGGCTTTCCGAATCCCCCAAGATACCTCTGGAAGATGGCGCTGTTTCCTTCCACGATTTGGCCACCAAATGGTTAGAAGGAACTCTCGTCGATCCCCAAGCAGGGCAACTGATTCCCCGTTTCTTTGAGTTGTTGCCCACGAATGCCGAAGAGTATTGGAGTGTGCCAACGATCGATTCGTACAGCTTGTCTCAGAAACCCAAACCCTCGGAAGGTTGGCTGAAAGATTCGCTGCTGTTCAAAGATTCAACCGATGATGGAAACGAAGGAGGCGTACTCAATCCCGATCCCGAACCGTTCCCTTTGGAAGAAGCCTCGAAGGAACTTGAACTACGTCTGGGATTTTTGTACGCCGTGGCCGATTTGTGGCGTCGCGCTGCTTGTGTGCTGGGGGATTCCCCTTGGTTAGAAACGTGGATCCATACCGCTCGAACTTGGGGCAAAAGTCTCAACGAATTGGTCGAGCAACTTCATGCGATTGAAATTCCCACCCCCATCACAGGGGTCGATGAAGTCCTTGAGTACGATCGACAAAGGATGATCAAAGATCACCTCACGGATGTAGCGATTGATACTTGCGTGGAACTCAATCAGGCGCTCAGGGCGTTGTCGGCCGTGCAAAACCAAACCAGCGAGAGCGCCACCGGTTGGGAAGAATTTGCCGGCCAAGTGGAACGAGCGATCGCCCAAGGAGATGCCCAACAGGTCCGAGCGGCGCTACCCGCGCTCGTACGGCGACTGAGCCGCGAACCCCTTTTGTTTGTTCCCCTTTCCGAAGGGGGAGCCCCCACCCCGATTCTTCATTCTCGCACGACCTTGGCCTTGTTCGAGCATCTGTTGGAAAAACTCCCCACTTTGGGTTTAATCCGCGAGACGTATCACCTCATCCGTTTAGCCAAATCGATGGAACGAAATGGCCCCGAGAGTGGCCGACGGGTCAGCGAGTTCGACCGCTTGTTCCGGATTGCCTTACGTTCTGTAGTCGATACCCTACTCGATGCCGCTAAACAATGGGAACAAGACAAGGCTACCACCCCCGACCCCTTGGTGACCGTACTGCGAAAAGTGGCCGATTCCTTCTTGAATCTGTGGGTGCAGCACAGTCAAACCCTGCGACTTTCCAGCATTGAAGCCGTTCAAGATGAAAGCGATTGGGAACCGTTCAAGGCCTTCATTCAGCGGTACGGTCGCGAAATTTTCACGGCCACATTCTTGACCTATGGGAATATCCGTGGCGTGCTTCATCGCGGGGTCGGGGAATGGCTAGACCGAATTCGCGAACAGCACGATGGCCACCGTCCCGAAAAATTGCTCGACCATATCGAACGTGGCAAAATCTCACGTTCTTCGGTTATCCATTATTTAGAAGTCACTCTGCACACGATTGCAGAACACTATGAGGAATACCGAGATTACAACACCACCACCACTTGGAGCGACTACGGCGAAAACCTTTATGTCCTGCTCGATTTCCTCCGTGTGAAGGCCGCCTACGAACGCTATGCGTGGCGCTTACGCCCTATGGTGCTCGCTCACGATGCCCTTTGCCGAAAGGGGCTGACCGATGTGGCCGATCGGTGGGAAAAAAACATCTCCGAATTTTCGCAATCGGTAGCTCAGGATTTATTGAACCAATTGGCTCAAAAAGAAGCCCTTCACGCGGTGCGACTGCGCACCATTCGCGATCGCATTGAAGAACGATTTTTGCGACCTTTAGCTTTGGATCGATTATGTGCCGCCGTGGAACCGACCGCGATTGAATCCCGTCAGGGGCAACTCGGACCCGCGTTCGAGAAACTTTCCCAACAACTACGGGAACTCGCCGATCATCCCATTGGTGTTGGTTTAGATGTTCCCCAATGGCTGAAGCGACTTCAAGAAGAGGCCGATAAAGCTCGCGAAAAGGCCATCTCGCCGCCCAAACCGGCTCCCGCACCTCGTTTGACTTTCTCAGAACTCCAAAAGCAATTCGCGGAATGGGATGAACCCCTCACAGGGACGATCTAACACTGGACAGAGCGTTTTTTTGAATCGTTCTTTAGCACTTTTGGAATGGTTTTGTGAACCCATTACGGTTAAACCTCGTATAACAAGTAGATTCCAAGGAGTTCAACCATGATCTCACGACGAAATGTAGTTCGTTCTTTTTTTTGTCTTTGCCTGATGGGGCTGGGGTTGGCTTCAACTGGGGGATGCGCTGAACGCAAAGACCCTTGGAGTAATGCCACTGGGAAAGTCAAAATTCTCGTTTCGTTTGCACCAATTTATAGTTTTGCCAAATCGATTGCCGGCGAGGATGCCGAGATCGAATGCTTGTTGACCGAGACGGGTCCGCACTTTCACGGCGATGCAACGAACAAGCAACTCACTTTAGCTCGGGGTTGTGATTTGTTCATCATCAACGGTCTGGGCTTAGACGACGACTTGGCTAAGAAGCTCGGCACTAGCTCGGGAAACAAAAACTGGCGTGTGTTGGACCTTGGCAAAAAGTTTGATCCGAATTGGCTCAAAGAAGGAATCTGTCATCACGAGGAAGGGGATCCTCACGATCATGATCACGGGATCGATCCGCATGTGTGGCTGTCGATTCGGCATGCAAAGAAGATGGTTGAGTCGATCCGTGATGAATTGAAAGCGATTGATCCTGCCCACGTGGCGGGATACGACGAACGAACCCAAGCCTATCTGAAAAAACTCGATGAGCTTCATAATCAAGCCAAGGAGCTATTGAAGGAGATTCCCGAAAAAGAACGCCGCGTGGTGAGCTTTCACGATTCGTTGGCCTATTTTGGGGAATCGTTTGGAATTCGCATTGTCGATTCCATCATGGTTCGTCCGGAAGTGGAACCCGGCCCCGATCGCTTACGAAAAATCACCAGACTTTGTCAGGATAAAGAAGTTCGTGTGCTGACGGTGGAACCGCAATTTGCCGAGAAATCGGCCGCCCAAGCGATCAAGAGCGCTCTGCGAGGGGATAAAGAAAAGCCGATTCCGGCTGAGTTAGCGAGCGTGGACCCTTTAGAAACTGCAAAACCGAATGAACTTTCTGCCGATTGGTATATTAAGAAGATGACAGAGAACCTGAACCACTTGGCGAAAGCCTTCAAAGAAGCGAAGAAATGAAACCGCTAGCCACCATCAAAAACCTGTCGGTCAGTCTGGGAGGGAGATCGATTCTGCGGGGAATCGATTGTGAGCTGCAACGAGGCAAAATCACAGCACTGATCGGCCTCAACGGCGCGGGAAAGTCGACCCTTCTGAAGGCGCTCATTCGCGAAGTTCCGTATCAAGGGGCCATTGAATTCCACTGCGGACACGACCATAGTTCGCACCGACCCGATCATGTGGGGTATGTCCCCCAACGATTAGTGTTGGACGAACGAATGCCCCTGACGGTACTTGAGTTTTTTGCTTTGACCTTGCAGCGGTGGCCCTTGTTTTTGGGCATTTCGCAAAAGGTCCGTGAACGCAGTCAATTGATGCTCAGCCGTGTGGGTGCGATTCACTTACTCCATCGGCCGGTAGCAAAACTTTCTGGGGGCGAAACGCAACGTGTTCTGCTCGCCCTTGCTTTGGAGCCGAAGCCGGAATTGTTGCTGCTCGATGAACCCGCTGCGGGGATCGATTTCGTCGATCAAAAACCTTTCTACGATCTCATTGCCGAAATTAATCGTCAAGCCAACATCACCATTCTGTTAGTCTCACACGAATTGAGTGTGGTCAGCGAAGTGGCACACCATGTGTTGTGCTTGAACAACGGCAAAATTCAATGCCAAGGGACTCCCAGCGAAGTCCTCACGGATGAAGCGATCAAAAATACCTTTGGCAGTGGGAAACGCTTGTACAATCATTTTCACGATGGTGGGGCCGGTTGCAGCGATCCTTCCCACAGTCATGGATTCTGGGGGCATTCGCACGGCTGGTAGTCTCCACCTCGACAAACCGAGAGAGGCTGCTGGCCCAAAAAACATCGGGTGCAGGTGGTGTGGGGAGGGGGCGAAATACAAGGATACTTGGTTGTTCAAATCAAGAGACTACATCGCGGTGATATTCACCTGATCGATACCGTTCCATGTATACCCACCAGGGTTCCAAAAGATTCCCCCATCGAGCGGTTGCGAACGCCCCAAAGCATCGGTAGCTCGTATCCAAACCTGATGCTCTCCCTTTGGAAAAGTGATTTTCAGGCTCCATTCACGGAAGGCATAAGGGCTAGCCTCTTTCGCTAATTCGGCCGCGGTCCACGTTTTACCTCGATCGATCGACACATCAACACTATCAATTTTGGCCGCTCCGTCGTTCCAAGTGACCCCCTTACATAGGGTGGGTTCGCCGGCCCGCACGATCCCTTTCTCGCTGGGAGAAAGCATTCGGGCATTGATTCGCATATCGAAGTTTGGCACACTATTTTGGAGGGTGTATTCGATCTCTTCACCGGGTTTGATTAGCTTTTTGGGAGTACGGTAATCGGGAAGTTGGAAAGCATTGGCCGTTTCGCTGGCTTCGAGCCGTAACCGTGTCGCCCATTTGATGTGGCTGCAACCATAATATCCCGGAATCACAAAGCGTACCGGTCCCCCATGCACCGCAGGGAGCGGTTCCCCATTCAGCTCCAACGCCAGCATTCCTCTTTCGATCGCCACGTCCAAAGGTACGCTTTTTTCGTAATCGGCTTGGCCTTCTTTTTCGGGTTGATCGGCCCCTTCAATAGTCAAATACTTGGCAGAAGGATCGATTTCGAGTTTCAGTTCTTTGAAAAGGACCGAGATGGGAACCCCTTTGAATTTGACATTACCCACGCCTCCTTTGACCCAAGGGGTTCCTTTGATGGGAGAAAGTTTGCTGAACAAGAAGCGAAAGTTCCCCGAGCATTGTAGGACCATCTCGACTTCGTTTTGTTCGAGTTTGGCGAGCTTCGTCAACGGTATGGCCTTCTGATACCGAACGAGGCCCGTTACTTCGAGATTTCCCTCAAGGGGGCGGGTCTTCATCGTGGAAAAAGTTTTGGCTCCGTGATGATTTCGCACAAACAACGATTTGATGGGAGTGATCCGTTGCGCAGCTAAAAGATGATCGGGCGTTTCTAATACCAAAGGATCGGTACTGACAATTTTCAAAGCCGAATCTTTCCCCGCAATGATTTTCTCGACGTCTTCGCTGGTAGCCAAACGCGAACCGAGCAACCAACCCGTTCCGGTGACCGCCATGAACTGCCGGCGATTCATATCTTTCTCCTTCCCGAGAAATCTCTGATCCTTCGAGCAGAGATTTCTCTGTTTGTCCTTCGAGCAGACTGGGTAAACACACTTTACATAAACGGGTTCAAATCGGCAAAGGAAAGGCCCCCGCCGGGATCGAATCTCTCTTCGAGAATCTTTGAGAATAAGTGAGATTCTGTAGAAAGAAGCGCAACCATTTTGGTTCTAGTTTCTTCTCATCGGAGGCTCTCCCTATGAAACGATATTTACTGGTAGGTTTGTGTGTCGCTGCCTTGATGTGGTGCGCTTTCCTGATTTTCAAACCGGTCGAAGCCGCAGAGTGGAAATCGGGCATTGAGTGGGAAGAACCTAAAGTGATTGATCCCGGTTCCGCGACAAAACCCCCTTCCGATGCGATTGTCTTGTTCGATGGCAAAGATTTATCGAAGTGGATCGGGGCCGAGAAATGGGAAGTCAAAGACGGAGTCGCGATCCCCGTCAAAGGAGATTTGGTCTCGAAGGATCAGTTTGGCGATTGCCAAATACACCTTGAGTTTGCCACACCGGCCGAAGTGAAAGGAAGCGGGCAAGGTCGTGGAAATAGTGGTGTGTTCTTGATGAATCGCTATGAAGTTCAGATTCTGGATTCTTATGAAAATAAGACGTATTTCGATGGTCAATGTGGTTCGATATACAAACAACATCCGCCTTTGGTGAATGCTTGTCGCAAACCGGGAGAATGGCAAAGCTACGATATTATTTTCAATGCTCCAAAATTCGCCGAGGGCAAATTGGTCAAACCCGGCTACGTTACAGTGTTGCACAACGGAGTTGTGATTCAAAACCATTGGGAGCTTCTGGGCAACACGGCATGGGATTCGCCGCCGATGTATAAACCCCATGGAGAGAAAGGACCCATCCGTTTGCAGAATCATGGTAATCCGGTTCAGTTCCGAAACATTTGGGTGCGAGAAATTCGCGAGTTGAATTTCAAAAAGCCCAAGGAGAAACAGGACGACAACCCGAAAGAAAAAATCGAAAAAAATTCCTAGAACGGGTTGAGATTTGAAGAACCTAAGGAAATAATAGCAGTAGGGTTAAGCTAACGTGGCTTAACGTGTGTTAGCCTAAAAGGGACCTGTTACTGAGGAACCAATTAGGGTGGAACTTAACACAAAGGAGGTGGTCCCGTGAGTATATGCGGTAACCAAGAGGTGCGGTCTTACTGACGCACTGACGAGCTGTGTCACAACGGCCGCCAATTGGTAGAGGATTAGAGAGTCGTATCGCTCTCTAATCCTCCTTTTTTTTGAATGCCCCTTTCCTATTACCATTCAATACGACTCCGATGAAGGTGTTTCTCACGAACAAATGATAGCTGGCTAAACACGTTATTCCCGTGATGAGCAAGATCGTCATAAACTTAATCGCACCTAACCAGTCCAACGGGCTAAAGACAATTTGTAAGGCCACCACAATCGGTAAATGCACCAAATACACCCAGTACGACGAATCGGCCAAATAACGGAACCATTTTTTCGGCTGTGACGCATATCTTTGGAAAAGACCGATAAACCCCATCACGAACATCCACGTCAGTACGCAATAGGTGAAACGATAGGTCCACCATAAAATCGGCTTTACTTCGTTGTTGCTTTCGCGGATCGTCACTGTTAATGAAAGATTGATCGGCAACATCACGAAAAGGGCCAGTACTAAATACCCTCGCCAGTATTCACCGAGTTTGCGAATTAGGAAAATTTGTGAGTGCAAACACCAACCCAGAAAAAAGAACCATCCATAGTAAACCAATATCTGTGGTTCGGGCAAAAAATGGGTCGGGGTATCGACGCCGGCTCGTCCTTTCATCCCTGAAAAAAAGATCAGTGTGGTTAAACTCAACCACAGCCATTTCCACCGCGAAGCAAACAGGAAATGCAAACATCTTTGCGCTGCTGTTCGGGATAATACTCGTTCGCAACTCGGAGCCAAAAAATACATCACCAGAACAAACACCAACAGATATTCCAAAAACCACAAATGGTACAGGATGTAGTTTTCGAGAAAAGCTCCCGAACTGAAGAATTCCAGCACAGAAACACGATACTTCTCAATATCCAAACGAGGTTGAAATCGTGCGGCGGCATCGAGATGTTGTTGAGAAACCCTTTGAAAGCCAATGACCCATAAGGCTTGTAATATAGGTACGAGGATCAACGCCCCTGCTAGTAATGGTATCCCAATGCGCTTCAGCCGATTCGATAAATATCCCCCCCCCCCGCGTTTCTTCCAGAGCATAGCGCCGAAAAAACCCGCAATCAGAAAGAAAATCTGCATCCGAAACGAATGAATGAAATAACAAAGCACCGTGTAGAACAGCGACGGGTCCGAATCCGATGCAGGCCAAATGGGAACCAAAGGTTCCGCAAAAGACAGACTGACATGAATCACTAACCCTAGAAACATCATGACCGCTCGGAGTGCATCGAGGTCGTGGTAACGGGTCTGCGTTGGCTGGTGATCGATATTCATGCAGTGGATAGATTCGTTTCAGGTCGATCCGGTAGAAATTCTCGAAACCGTGAGACTAATTTAGCGATTTCACCAGAAGGGGCATCGCCTTTCCCGTACGATTTTCAAAGACAAAGGGGACGTCAAGCGAATTCGATCGGATCATCATGGGAATCGACAAGAGTGACCGTGAATTTTCACCTGCGCTGAGTGGACTGCCTGTGGGAATTTCAGGATGAGGAAGGGGAATGATTTGCGGCGGTAAAATCCCGAATGAGAAAGGGGGGGGGCATGATCATTATTTAGGGGGGGGTATTCTTCTTCACTGGAAGAATTATTTTTTCTCGGTTGTTAAACTTTCGAGATAAGCGAGCAAATTCCTTGCATCTTGCTGGCTGAGATCACGCAAGAGCTGCTCCGGCATGAGCGATTTTTTACTGGCATCCAATCGAATGATTTTTGACGTTGCCAGTTTAATTTCTTTGCCGTTGGCTTCTCGAAGGATTACTTCGTTCTCGTTCTTTTTCACCAATAATCCGACCCATGTTTTACCCTCTTCGGTTTCTGCGATGTAGGTTTGGTATTTGGGATCGACATCCTTCGAGGGATCGAGAATCGCTTCCAGAATTTGTCGTCGTGAGAATTTTTTGCCAATCCCTGCTAGATCGGGGCCGATTTCGACGGGGGCGCCTTGGCCCCCGACCCGATGACATTGCACACACTGGACCGAGGCGCGTTCAAAGACGATCTTTCCTTTTTGAGCATCGCCTTTCATATCTAAGAATTTCTCCATATCGAAAGTGGAACCGAGTCGATCTTGTTTTTCCGAATCGGGAATATAACGATCGAACAAATCCCGCACCGTGGGAGAAGCCATCGCTGTGGCTTGAAGAATTTCGCCTCGAACTTTGGGAGAAATCCGTTGATTGTCGATCCCTTCGACCAATTGCAAAGCCCCTGTGGGGGAAGCCAAAAGTTGTCGAATCGCCTCGGCTCGTTTTATCTTATCGGAATGTTCATTTTCGCATAAACGAATCAAAGCATGTTCATCCTTGCGAATGGGTAGCGTAAGAATCCAATCCCGAATCACCTTTAACCCTTGAGTGTCGACCAATTCGGAACCGAGGTGGGGCATTCGGCCGGCGCCTTGTTTGGCCATGCGGAAATACAAAATCGAACGATACGGGTCCCGTGGCGCCACGATCTTTCCTTCAGGAATATCGAATAAGCCCTGTGCGGGGCGAACATCCAGCAGTTTCAATTGTTCGAGTGAAAGGTCATATTTCAGTTCCATCGTGACCGATCCGCCGGCCCCATTTTGATGACAATGAGCGCAATTGACATGCAGATACGAGCGTGCCCGATCTTCGGTCGGCGCTTCGGTCGCATGGGGATTGACGAGACTCTTGGGGGGGGGGCGTTTGGTCGTGGTGGGGTCTTTCCCCCATGTAATAAGCCCTTTCTCCATGAGCCGATTTAGCTCCGACTGGGTTGAACCTTCGCGGGAGGTTAATTGCGGTTCCGTTAAGCCAAGAACTTCACCAGCCCAAGGATTATGGCAAGTGCGACATTCGCCTCGGCTGGCAAAATGCCAGCGTTGTTTGCGGATTCCACTTGGAGCCGAAGGGTCTCGAATCTCAAGGGTCATATCTTGCCCTGCAGCGGGAACCAAGATGGCATCGGTTTGCTCGTCGTTCCAACGATAGGTATAAAATTGTGTTTCTTGCCCATCGAAGTACGTCATTTGGGTTTCGATTTTTCGCCAAGATAAGGGGTCAGCCCGATTGGTTTGCAAACTCAGCGTTTTGGCAATCACCCCCCCTTGAGGAAGGAAAACATGCGAGGTAAACCATGCCGTGTTGGGGACCCGTTCGGGTTCACGGAACAAGCGCACTTGTGTTTGATTTGGTAAAGCCAACACACGCTGGGCCTGTGCGTGGTCGGCCCAAGGTTCTGCTTGGATTGTGTAAGGCTCGACTCCTGCGGCGGGCTGTAATTGAGCCACATTTTTCCAAATTCCCGTTTCGCTCAGTCGTGTGGGAAATTTTGGCTGCGGACGATTTCGTTCGGGATTTTCCTCTAAGGTGTAAATGCCCCCTTCGGGACTGTAATCCACATAGAGCAACTCGTGTTGGTGATCCTCGCAGAAGGCCACAATTTTATGTGGACATTGAGCGATTTCCACGGGTTTTTCCGTCTTATCCCCAGAGAAGGAAATACTCCAGAATTTCCGGCTCATCCAATCTCCACAGAGGTATTGTCCGTGCAATCCTTTGAGTTTCTTCCCGCGATAGACAAATCCCCCTGTGATCGAAGCCGCCTCGGTATGAGGAAAAGCGACCGCAGCAGGTGTGATCGGTGTGGGGCCTAGTTTCCCCTCGGGCTTGATGGGTTGAGGCCCCTCCATGATGGGCCAACCCCCGTTGTAACCTTTGCGAACCCGATGGATCATCTCCCATTTTTCCCAACCCACATCCCCCAGCCATAAATCTCCCCCTTCTCGATCAAATGCCATTTTCCACGGGTTCCTAAACCCGTAAGCCCAAATTTCAGGCCTTGCATTCGGCACATTGAGGAAGGGATTATCCGCAGGGATTCCATAGGCTTTTCCTGCCGGCGGGTTATGAACATCAATGCGCAACACACTCGAAAGCAAGTCGGAAAGGTCTTGCCCCGTGTTCAAGGGATCGGGAGGATTAGGCGATTCGGCATCACCCGTTGAAATATACAAGTAACCATCTTTCGGACCAAAGACTAAACAGCCTCCGTTGTGCCCCCCCCCCAGAAAGGTCAGGATGATTTTTTCGCTTTTCGGATCAATCTTGGGGGGATTCTCTTTGTTCACGACAAATCGAGAAACTCGCGAACCATTCGCCAGCGGTTTACCGTTCTTCTGACGAATGACATAGCAAATGTACACATAACGATTTTCGTTAAATTTAGGGTCAAAGGTCAAGCCGTACAGGGCATCAAATGCCTCGGTTGCGGACGGTTGCCAAGTGGATAAATCCTGTGAACAATCCAACATTAAATCGGCTTTCTCAATATCGGGCCGATTCTCGAAGGAATAGATTTTCCCCTGTTGTTCCAGAATCACCAGCCGATTATTTTCGGGCATGGCTTCAAGATGCAACGGGTCTTTGAACTTCAATTTGGGGAAGGCAGCCACCGCTCGAAAAGGAGGGGGTGGCTCCGGTGATCCAACAACTTGGGAATTGGTCCAAGGTACCCGTTTCGATTTGGCTTCAGGGGCCTGTTTCGCAGATTGAGCCGACGTTCTCAAACAAGCCACAATGCAAATAAGAAAAACCAACACGAACCAACGAAGTGCAGAGTTCATGGCATCTGTCGTCATGAGAGGCGAATGGGTAACAATAGTATAGCAATTCTCCCCGTGAAAATATCCCTGCAATCGGTTGAAGGATTGGCTTTTAATCGGTTGGAGGATATGCCTGCAATCGCTTGGAGGTTCGCCGATTCTCACAACCCAGATCGATTGATTGAGGATGAATATCGGGAGAGATTCGGGGTACGATTTCGGGCGCAGAGTCTTCCCCCCCCCCCCTTCTCAGGGGAATACCCCCCTTCTCAGGGGAATAGTTTTGTGATCGAAGGAAAATCAAATGAGTTGCGAAAGAAATCTCTGAGACAGAGAAAAAGGAGCGATCGGCCTGCTATCGGCCATCTTTCAGACGATCACCCAAAAAGTTATCCAAATCCTCAATGGCATAAATCTTCTGAATGGTCTTCTCGAAATCGTATTCCACACGACGATATTGAATCGTTTCACCATCATAAAGTACATAGCAGGCCTTGGCGTTCATATCGCGGGGTTGCCCGACCGAACCAACGTTGCAGAGCATTTTTCGGCCATCGAGTTTATAAACCCCGTTGACATCATCCGGAGTGATAAATTGCAGATTTTCGGTGAAAATGCCCGGAACGTGGGTATGACCTTGAAAACAGTATCGTTCTACCAAAGCAAAGATTTTTTCCATCTTGCGTTGGTTATAAACATCCTCGGGGAAAACATATTCATTCAAGGGGTTCCGCGCCGAGCCATGCACATACAGGTTTCCCGGTTCGCGGAAAGAACGGGGCCGTTCTGCGAGGAATTCCCAACGTTTTTCCCGAACCTGTCGCGATTCGGAAGGCAGTTCCAGTTGCGAACGGGTCCACATGATCGCTCGCTCTGCAGCGGGGTTGAACCCATCGGGATCGAATAAGGCCCCTTGATCGTGATTGCCGAGCAAAACTAATTTGCAATTCATCACCAGATCGATACATTCGCGAGGGTTCGGCCCGTAGCCGATGACATCACCCAAACAATAAATTCCCTCATCGACATTCTGTTTCTTTATATCTTCCAACACGGCCTGAAGAGCTTCGAGGTTTCCGTGGATATCTGAAATAATGGCCTTCACAATTTTCTTCCCCGACAACAAATAAGCATCGGCTCCCCTTTGAGAACGCAATCGAGTAGGGGGACCGGCAGGAGTTAGTCTATTAATCGAGTCTACTTCCTATTAGTTGATTGTGTCAAGAGGATGAAACCAGAAGAATCGGGCAGAATAGGAAACCTAGAGGGGATTGCGACGATTCCGAGCATTGTAAGGGGATCATTTCTGTTTCGTAAACCTTTATTTGATTGTTACATAGGTTAATCTCTTCCCATCCTACTCATTTCGGATTCTCTTCCCCAAATTTCTCAGGAGAAATCGAACAATTTTCTTCATGATATTATGAGAACCATCTCATTTTGTTGGCGGGTCGATCGAACCTTTCTTGTTCTAGGGCCTAGTTCGAGAGAACTGCACTCGGTTGGGATGGGAAGGATTTGCGATTATCGAACAGGTAGTAAATGGGTTGGGAATACCGGCTTTTTTCGATCGTTTCTTGGGTGACTTTGGCTCCTCTTTTCCCGTAAATTCTTGAATAATCTCTGGAATCATGTTTGGAAGGATGTCTGGAATGATCTCTCGAAAAATCCCAAAAAGCTCCCGACTTCCGATGAATAATCGGACCGATTTTGCGAAAGCCTGCCTTTTCAAAAAAGGGGTTAATGTGACCAAGGGCGGTCAAAGTTTCAATCCAAGGGATCGGGCAGGTTTGGCAGGCTCGTTTCACGAAATGGCTGGCGATCCCCGCACCGCGATAGGTCGGGTGTAACACCACGCGGGATAATAGCCAAAGTTGTTCGTTCAACGCGGTTAATGCCACTGCCGAGCGAGGATTTTTGAGACCAAAGGCACGACTACGCAGAGCAAGCGCTGCGGCCGGTGTACAGAAAACACAAATGCCGATCGGTTCTTGTTCGTGCCATAATAACACCACCCGACGGACACAAGCTAAGTGATGGGATCGATAATGCCACCGAGCGAAATACGACCAATCGCTTTTGGTACCTTCACTGAGCCAAAGTTGATCGGAGAAACTGATGGGCTTTTTTTTTTCGGCTCGTGATGCACTTCCACACGACCTTCCCCGTAACAGCGAATCCACACATCGGGCGCTAAGTCTGCCACAATATCCTCATGGGTCGTGGCCAACAGCAAGCCGATTCCGGAACGACTGACCCATTTCCGCAAGTTGTAACTCACGACCTTTGCCAAGGTCCGATCGAGATAGGCCGCATATTCGTCCAACAAAACCATTTGCCCTGCGGATTGCGATTCCAAAGCAAAGGCCAAGCGGAACCGGTAACGCTGACCATCGGAAAGTTCTGAAGGACGTCGTAGCATCAGTCGGGGTTCAGCCAAGCCACAGGCACTGAGCCGATTCAATCGCTCGGGGATTGGTCCCGTCAGGGCATCCACTAGGGGGACTTCTGGGAGGTTTATGGTCATGGCATCTTGCGCTCGGAGTTGTTGCCCGATCGCTCGCATCAAGGACGATTTTCCCGAACCCGAAGGACCGGTGAAAAGCACCAATTCATGCGGTTGAATCTCTAGTTGCAGATTCTCGGCCACGATCAAGGTTTCGCTCGCATCGGCCAGACCAAACCAATCGGCCACTTGACCGGTTGCAATACTCCGAGACTGAGGACGAACAGAATAACGAATGTTGATGGGTTGTAACATGGTGAGGTTTCCCTTTTCTAAGGATCAAAAAAGAAAGAAGATCAAACCAACAGGCAAGCGAATTAGAATCCTCCCCGCATTGCGTTGAATGAACTCGAGTGAGTGAATGAAGTCGAGTGAGCCAGAGCGTGTGAGCGAGAAAGCCAGTGAAAAAGGCACCGCTCTCAATCGTTGGGCCTCGGTTACAACAGGCGAATCGTCGGCATGGGGACGCGATGACTTTCTACGATGACGGTAGCAGCCGCATCGATTAAATCATCATGTTCGCACAACGGATACTGGGTCAATTGTTCGTATAAAGGCTGTTGCTCGGGGTGCGGTTGACCTTGAACCCCTCGAAGTAGAAAGGACCCATTTTCCACTGCAAGCCCCAAGGCATCGATTCGGCTGGCTTTGCTGTGATTATGGACGATCGGCTTGATTTTGTAACCAAAGGGGTTTTGTTGAATGAGCAAATCGACAACGGCTCGGAAGGCTGCGTTCGCTTCAAACAATATCACATCGGGTTGAAATCGATTATTCAGGGTGCCCAGTAGGCGAACCAAATCGGGGGCAGGAATGCGAGTTTGCAGCGCATCCAAACAGAAGAATCGCCCCCCCTTTTGACCCACGGTGACTAGGGCTGAAAAATCAGCGTGTTCGTGGTGGGAAACGGCGGGGTCCACTGCCAAAATCACCCGATCGAATGACTCGGGAAGTTGTTCCCAAAATCGAACCCATTGCCGCGGAATCACACAATCTTCCTCGGAGATCGGTTGCAAGTGATAGCCCCGAGCAAAAGAGGCCGTACCAATTTCGGCCCGTCGCTGTGCCAAGGCATCCCGAGGCCAACGTTCCGGCCAAATTGGTTCAAGGTTCGGGCCGATCGCTCGTCGAAATAGAGCAAAGGCTTTGCTTTGTTTGAGTTCTTGGTTCAGATCATCCCGATGCCAAGGAGTAAACAAACACCACACCCGACCATCCGGTTCCAGTAGGTTCATGAGGTTATCGCGGAACATTTTCTTAGCATGTTCGCGAATCTTGCTTGAAAACATGGCTTGCACATCCACTACATCATCACAAATGAGCAGATCGCAGCGGGCACCGGTTGAACCGCTGTCGATCCCGCAGGAAGTGACCGAAGGGCCGATCACCCCGCCGGTGCGATTCACCGTGAAGCGGGTTTCGTTCCAAGGGGAACTCGGGGTTAAATGAGGAAAGACCCATCCCAACCGCCGATTGTGAGAGATGCTATCGCGGAGGAATCGGCCTCGTTCCAACGCCAAGGCTTCCGTCGCACAGACAATGCGGATTCTTAAATTCGGGGCATGACCCAATTCCCAGAGAATTCGCCCACAAATTTGAAACGTTTTGCCATGATCGCGAGGAAGCTCTACAAGACCTTTGCGATTTTGGGTCCAAAACGCTTGTAATTCCCGATGGAGTTTCCCCTGTTGGATCGGCTGACCTGTTGAGGTGGTGAAACACCACTCAAGGAAGCGGTTCGGATCACGACGAGCTTGACGAATGGTCCATTCCAGTTGCAGCATCGTTCGCAAGGTGAGATTCTGCACTTGGGTTGAGGGGGGCAAGCTCGATTCGGGAGGAGGAGTTAGGGGTTGCTTCTTCGAGGAGTTGCAAAAGTTCATGATCGTTCAATCCTTCAACCATTTGAGCCAAATTGGAAAGTTGCGCTTGGGGAACCTTGGGTTGCGAATGACAAAAATCGAGAAGGGTTTTAGCCGCATCGCGTTGGATTTTTTCATCGGCACTGCGGAGTAATGTTCGTAAGATGTGAATCGCTTCGAGAGTGGCATTTTCTAAGTGATTTTCAAGACTCTCCCCCGTGCTGGCCTGTTTTTCTGCCTGTTGCCACTCTGCGGCCCTTTCGGTGGCCCATCGCCGTATCGTCCGAGGATTGCGATTTAATATCCGTGCTAATTCTTTCCACGAAGCACCTGCTTTCCGGAGTTGAGCTGCTTTTTGAAGAAGGGGATCGACTTTTTTGATGGGTTCAGACATGACAATTATCCAGAAATCGAAGGGTCGGGATTCAACCGGTTACAACCCTACACTCGAAGTGATTGTTGTCAAACGAATGACGAACAGGAACTTGGGATCGGGTCTTGTTCTTTGAACTCGGATAGGGTATTGTTCTTAGGTGCAGCGGAGACTAGGAAAGGGTTCGTGGAAGAGGACTTCGTGGAAGGTGGAAGAAAAAATCAGCCCCCTTGCTTTTCACGACGGGCTTTTTCAATCGCGGCTTGGATTTCTTTTTCGTACTCGGCATCCATTTCGCGAATCTCCCGCGTGTCGCGTTTCGATTGCCACCAAGACCACCCAATCGCCAGAATCCCAATCAAAATAACCGTCGCAGTGATCGTGGGGTCTTTCTCTTTACTGCCCAAATGATGGGTGATCACCAAAGGTAAAACCAAAAGGCTCACCATGTTCATCACCTTAATGAGCGGATTAATGGCAGGGCCGGCCGTATCTTTCAAGGGGTCTCCGACGGTATCACCGGTCACACTGGCCTTGTGCTGTGGCGAGCCTTTTCCAGTCAGTTCAGAGCGTTCTTGATCTTCCACCATTTTCTTAGCATTGTCCCAAGCCCCTCCGGCGGTGGCCATGAACACGGCTAAAAGTTGGCCCACAACAATCATCCCCGCTAAAAAGCCTCCGAGAGCATAAGGGCCGAGCAAGAAGCCAACCAGAACCGGTGCAAAGATCGCCAGCAAACCGGGTCCAATCAATTCCTTTTGGGCCGTGCTGGTGCAAATATCGACCACGCGGCCATATTCGGGGCGTTTCTTTCCTTCCCAAATATCCTTGTCGGCAAATTGTCGGCGACACTCGTTCACGATTAAGAACGCAGCTCGACCGACCGCCCGAATCGTCATGCTCGAGAAGAGAAACGGAATCGCCCCGCCGATCAACATTCCGATAAAGACCTCGGCTTGTGCGACCGACAGAACACCAGAACTTTCGGTGAATTGTTTGGGGGTGAGCAGGTTAATTTTCTCTTCTGAACCGACGACCAAAACGGCAATGAAGCTCGCAAAGAGCGAAACCGCCGCCACCACCGCAGAGCCAATGGCAATTCCCTTGGTGATGGCCTTGGTTGTGTTCCCCGTAGCATCTAGATCGGTAAGAATTTTGCGGGCGGCTTCGGCTTCAGCGACTGGGATAAAATCGGGATGATTAGGTTCGAGTTTTTCGTTATTCGGGCTTCGGTTGAAGCCCATTTCCCCAATCCCGTTGGCATTATCTGCGACCGGACCGAATACGTCCATACTGAGCATATCCCCCGTAAGGGCCAACATCCCCATACCACATAGAGAAATTCCAAAGGCCACGAAGATGGGGCTCTGTCTCTTATACACATCTGACGCTGCCG
>JAOAAA010000062.1:301-23721 GCA_026419115.1 Gemmataceae bacterium | reverse complement strand
ATTCGACACGTTCTCGGGTGGTCAGGGTTGGATGAAGATCGGCCGCTAACGGAGTGAAGGCCTCTTCCGGTGGTTTGAGGCCCGCTCCCAAAATCCCCCGAGCCACAAACACGCCACGATGGATCGGCGACGTTTCATGCGTGTAAGAAAAGGTCGAAAGCATAAAGGGATGGGTAATCACCCCCATGCGGCGACCTTTCTCGAAGTTCACTTTCTGGAAGGGGGCATTTTCGGGAAGGTCGTAGCCAAAATACTTGGCCAAACGACCATTCAAAAAGGTTTCCTCACTCAACAGGAGCTGCTTAAAGTCCGATTTTTCCGACCAGACCACATCATCAAGGAATAAATCCAACGAGGTTCTCAGGTCCGCAATGATCGCGGCATCGAAACCAGGGAAGAGTTTCGGGTCTTTTTGAGCATCTCGTGCGTGATCGGTCTTGAGCCAGTGATGCAAAAAGCCCCGAATTTTAGCGCGACTGCGGGTATCGTTCATCATCTTCGTCAAGACATACTGACGAATTTCTTCGGCCGTTTTGAGCTTCCCGCTCTCGGCCAGTTTGAGCATTTCTTCGTTGGGGATGCTATCCCAAAGGGCAAACGACATTCGGGAAACCACATCGAAACTATCGTTGTCAACGGCTAATTCTCGGAACAAAAAGCGTTGCGACTTCAGAACAAGGAGGATCGCTTTTTTTACCCCCGCTTGGAGATCGGGTGCCCCTTCAAAAGGTTTTTGGACATAAAGTTTTTCAAGGTCCGGCGTCAGGGGTTTGCGGAATGCCAAGGTGGCGAAGTGACGTACAAAGGTTTTGGCCTTGTCGTTGATTTTCGGGTCCTTGGCATTCGTGCGGGCTAATTCTTCCCAAACGAGGGAAACGTAGTTGGCCGCATCGAGGGCCGATTCGGTCGTAGCGTTCACCCAAGCCTTGGAAATGGTGGTGCCACGTTCCCAACCGTAACTGCGGTCATCAGGGGGGAATTTGGTTTCATCGACATAAACTTCAGGCGAGCCTTGCTGAATCAAATGCCGATTCGGAATCACCTCGGTCGTGCCATGCGGGGGCTGCCACAATAACGAAACAAACGCCGGAATCGGTTTGGGATTTTTATCCTGAACGCCTTGGAGTGCTTTCGAGAAATCTAAGCGGATGGGATAGACCCGTCCGCCTAAGAGGAAAATCGATCCTTGGTACTCGTTACCATCCCCCGAGCGAACATAGCCATCCGCAAGAGGCTTTTTGTTGTTGTTTACCCACAGGCGAACCGATTGGTTACTCCGCACAATAAAGGTATATTCGCCCGTCTCGGGGATATAAATACTCCCCGTCCAGCGGGCCGAGAACTCGCTGGGCGAAAAATCTTTCTCTGCAGGGGCTGCCGTTTTGAAGTCAAAGGCCACCTCGGGATCAACCCGATCGATCAGACGTTGACCAAAGTTCCGGTTCTTAAAATACTCGCCTCTTAAACCTCGTTTGGTTAGATCAACGGCTGTGTTATTCCCTCGGAAGTGTCCAATAATATCTGCCAGCGCGTTTTTATGTTGTGCGATCGTCAGGCGGGCTAATTCCACCCGCACGGGATTATTCCTTTCGCGGGCCTCAAGGGAGTAAAACCCATCATACACATAGGCAGCAATCTGATTGGCTTGTTCCTTGGTAAGGGAGCCAGGATCGTTCTGCGGCATGGTCAAACGAATTTGCTCCGCCAGTTGGGCTTGCGAGCGCTCGCCGATTAACGGCTTGGGGTATTTTTTCGAACCCTCGCCCGATTTCCCATGACAAAAGGCACATTGTTTGGTGTAGAGTTTTTCCCCTTCGCTACTCTCGGCATAGACCACAGAAGCCAGCGATAAAATTGCTAAGGACCAAAATACCCAACGTAAAAAAAGAATGTTCTTCATATCATTATTTTAACCACCCCAATTCACAGAAGCAACCAGAAACGATTTCCCTACACTCGCTTATCGAAACGATAGCCCTGCACTCGCTTATCCATCTGGGTTCTCGACTTCCCTTCGCAGAATCACAGAAGCAACCCGAAACGATTTCGGCGGTAAGCCCTCCCTGAGAGCGGTATCGTCAATCGGTGGCAAGCCCTCCCTGAGAGCGGTATCATCAATCGGTGGCAAGCCCTCCCTGAGAGTGGTATCGTCAAAAAAAGGTCACCCCCTAGATTCGGCCGATCGGCTTGCTTGACCGACCGGCAACCCCAAAGGGCCATTTCGGGAAAAAGATCACTTGGACGAAGACCTTTTGCCTCCGCTTTTAGTTGGAGGAACGAAATAAACGTTTGTTCGGGATAGTTTGCGCGCATCGGCCATAGGGGTTACCCAGATTACCAAAAATGAAGAATCCTCACGTTCTACCCGAAAGAGTTGTCTCTTGTGCTAGAATACCAAAGTAAAAATTTCCCACACGGGATTTAGCAAACTACGTTTGAGCTACCTCAGGAAGATGCGGCTGATTCCGTGTCGATTAAGGCTAAACATAAAGGTGACGATGACTCCCCTACCTCCGCATCTTCAGCGATCCCAATATGGCGAATTCACGCTGACGAAAGCCATTCGTCCCGGTCCCACCGTCCCGATCATCCCGATGGAGGGCTACCGGACCAGCCGCTATCGTGACCCCGATTCCAAACGGGTTCTACCTATGCTCGGGGCTGCGGTCTCGGCAGAAAAGCTCTTTCAGGTCTTCTTGGATTTGCTCGAACCCCTGAGCGATCGGGTCCATGTAGTTCTCGAAACCTCTCATGAATCCGATAATAATGAGCACATGGACCTTCGTCGCGGGGAAATTGATGCCCCTGTTCTGATGAGCCATTTTTGCGATTTTGAGGATTTGCTCTGTAATGATGGTTGCACAGGGGTCGCGGTCGTGGCTGTAGGGCGACCCATCGAAGTCCAATTCGATGAACACAAATTATTGTTCGTCTATGCCCCCGATCTACGACCGTTCAAACAGATTTTGGATAGCTACGGGATCCCCTTGAAGGAAGATTTACGATTGATTGCCGAGGGACCGCACCTGCACCATAGTTCCTCGGAATATCTTGAAGAATTCCATCAATTGGCAACTCGTGTTGGTGCCGCCGATTACGACTCGGTCTTGACCGATGACGATAACGACATTGCCGATAGTTGTTGGTGATCCAGATTCAACTCGATTTGAATCGCTTACAATTGTTCAGCCATTTCGAGGTCGCCCCAGAGCCAAGAATCTAGGCGGACTTCGAGCGGATTCTATGATCGGGGAGTTTATGACCTCTGACTAACCTAGAAATCGATTCCCCCCCCTTGTTATCTTTCGTATCGCAAGTTCAGATAAACATGAGTGGCTGCGGTGCCGAGGGCACAAAAGAAAGGGATCACGGCCAAGGAGTGGATCAGGGTATCGGTGAAGCGCATCACCAGATTCTCGGCCGAGGGGATCGTAGGAAGTTGAGGCCAAAGGGAAATTCCCCCTTCTGCGGTAAGTCCGACAATAATCGAAGTGGGTATGGAAACGGCCAAGGCCAAAAGGATCGCAAACCGCGTACTGGCGAAAAGCACATCGAGTTGATGGAAGACAACCTTTCGCCATTCCGCTAGGCCCGGCGCAAAGGCTGCTTCTTCCACCACAACCGCTGCGGGTAAAATCCACGCCATCCCCACCAGCAACCACATAGGAATCATGATCAGCTTCGCAATGACCACCACAGGGGTCATAATATAACTGGCATTCTTGGAACTGGCCCCCGCTTCCACGAGAAGTTGAGCCACCCAAGTGGGGACTTTTCCAAGAAGGAAAATAATGACCAAAGGGATCGCCACACCAATCAAACTGGCCAATACCACTTGAATCTTCAGGTTGACAACTCCTTGAAGTGCGTCGGATAGACTTGCATGTTTCAGCGTGGAAAGTTCATGGAAGGTGAGTTTGGCCAAAAACGCAAAAACCATCGACACCACCAAGACCATCCAAGCTACCGTCAACAGAGGAATCGTCCACGTCAGACGATCCCATTCGAGTTCTCTCAAAATAGAAAGGCCGATCCATTCAATTAAAAAATGGCCGATAAACAGAAAGATAGCCCCTAGAGTCGCGATGATAATTTTGGGCTTGCTCCATGCCGATTCGAGCGAAGTCAAAATCTCATCGATCATGCCGCGAATCCCCACCGATTGCAAGCGATGCGTTTCCGGCTTGTTTTGAAAAGTAGGGTCCAACTGCGGAGGGAGTTCCGCACCTTCTTCACTCGGTTTCGAGATGCCACCAAATAGGTCGGCAAATTCTCGGACCCACATTAACTCTTGCCATTCCTCGGTCTTTTCTCGACGAACCCGAGCATTTTTCGGTACATTCCCCGATTCTAAATGGTGCCGGAGCGAAGCAGTCGATTTCGCTTTAATCACACGGCCATCCGGTAAACGCACAAACCAAGGATCACGGAATTCGCTCATATCTTCTTCTCAAACAGGGGGTTACTATCCATTTCTCTGTGTTATAGCAAAACCGATTCTTTCAAGGTTGCCAGAAATTTTGCCAGATTTTGCAAGAAGTGAGAAACTCATCCTGATCGTGTCATATATTGGATGATACAATCGATAAAGTAATTGTCTTAGGAATTGCAGATGCTCCTCGTAGGGACGATTATCGCAAACCACTCGGCAGCCGCAAAGGCTATACTTCTTTCTTTCTACCCCAAAACTTAACTCCGAAAACCCAAAGGTAACGTAAGAATCAACAAGGTCTCGGAGTTCTCTCCGAGACCTTTTTTTTTGGTGACTGACTATGAACCCGATCCCTCTTCGATTTTCTCAAAAGTCTGTTCGGACTCCCGAATCACCGATTAGCCATTTCATGGAAGTGGCTCTCTCGAACCCGAAGCTGATTAGCCTCGCTGCAGGGTTTGTCGATACCGATTCTCTTCCGGTAGAAGAGGTGAAGGCAGCAATCGATGTGGTTCTCGGTCATCCTCAGCAAGCGAAATTGGCCTTGCAATATGGAACCACACAAGGCCATCCCCCGTTGTTGGACTGGATTATTCAACATGTCAGCCAACTCGATCGGATTCCTTCCGAAAAACAAACCCTGTCCCGAAAGAATGTCGTCCTCACCACTGGTTCACAACAACTGCTTTATCTGTTGAGCGAAATGCTCTTGGATACGGGCGACATTGTGATTACGGAATCCCCTTCCTACTTCGTTTATCACTCGGTCTTGGCGGGTGTGGGGGTGAATGTTCTCACCGTCCCGATGGACAATCAAGGGATGGACACTTCCGAACTTCGCCGATTACTGGAACGGATCGAACGGGCGGGGGAATTGCATCGGGTGAAACTCATTTACACAGTCGATTATTTCCAAAACCCCACGGGGTTAACTCTCTCGGCAGCTCGTCGGCAAGAACTCATCGAGATCGTCCACCACATTGCCCAGAACTCGCAACATCGGATTCTGATTTTAGAAGATGCTGCTTACCGAGAACTGCGCTACGAGGGTGAGGAACTTCCCAGCTTGAGGAGCCTCGACCATACTGGGCAACATGTGATTTATGCAGGCACATTCTCGAAGCCGCTTTCCCCAGGTTTGAAAACCGGTTACGCGATCCTTCCGGAAGACCTGCTCGAACCCCTGTTGAGACTTAAAGGCAACCATGATTTTGGTTCCAATCATTTCTCGCAACATGTGTTGACCCAACTGGTGACCAGCGGCGCTTATTCCCAACACGTTGAGAAACTGAGAACGATTTATAAGGAAAAGCGGGACGTATTGCTCCAATCATTGGAAGAACATTTTGGAAACCTTTCGGGAGTGAGTTGGACCCAACCTCGCGGGGGAATGTTCGTTTGGATGAGCCTGCCGATTGATATGCCCACCTCGCCGGACAGTCCCTTCCTCAAAGCAGCCCTAAAAGAAGGGGTCTTGTACATTCCGGGAGAATTTGGCCATGTTTCCGATCGAGGCCCTGCCCCCACTCATGAAATGCGCTTGAGTTTTGGAAGTGCCACACTCGAACAAATCCGCGAAGGTATCCGCCGATTACGACAAGCCTTTGATTCCGTTCCATGTGGCCAACAGGCAGCCACCTCGCTCAATTAAGGGCGAGAGAAAATCCGTCCCGTTTCCTGCTCCACTTCCAGCAACATCTCACTGATCTATCCTACTTACCGAGGAATGGGCAAAGCTCAACCCAAAACAGAAGAATAAAAATGGCTGTGTAAACTTCTCGAAATGAGCTGACCCTACTCACGCTTTAGCGGAAAATCAGATCGATCCCTTCAGAAGTATTGGGGATCGTCACCTCATTCAATTTGCCCTCTTTGAAGCGCCAAGTGAACTTGGGGGGGAGCTTGGTCAAAAGGTAATTTCGTGCGGGGATGCCAACGGTTTCGCCGTTGACTTCGAGCCATAATTCTCGATCCGAATGATTGAAGAAACCGACCTTCACTACTTTCCGATCTTTGGGAATCGATCTCCCCTCGGGAGGATCAATTGGGCATTGCTGGACGGTCCACTCGGGTTCCGGCAAGGGGTTCTTTGCTGGTTCCGGACCTTCTTGTGTTGGGGTTCCGATATCGGGAGGAAGATTCAACTTGCTTTTGGGATGCACCCGCAATGCAGGTGCGACCGTCTCTTCGTTTTTCGGTAAAAAATCCTCACGAATCATGGCCTTCTCTTGCTTCGCGGACGCTACCTTATTGGGCAACTCTTTTGGCTTGGGTAATTCTGCAGCGGATTGGGCCGATTTCGGAGCTTTTGGTGCGGGATTCGTGGGTACGGAAATCACGGAAGGAACGGGCTGAATAAAAATCGGCGGCAGCGGCCCAAATGGTAGGCATTGCGCCCGCATGAACGAGGTCGTACCAAAAAGAACAACCGATACCAAAACCATCCCGCGCATACCGAATCCTTTCGTTTTTGGTCAATCAGGGGGTGAATTCTTTGAAGATATTTTGAGATATTGATTTAGGACTTTCCCACCGTGTGCCTAGTTTGAATATGCCTATTTTGCCTGTTTTATCAATTCTGGAAGAAGAACCTCCCCAATTGGACATTTTTGGGGTATCATGTGCTAAACCTATATAAAATCAGTGATTTCGCCAAGGATTGCAGGCTGTTTCTTTTATCGGACGGAATCTTCTACCTTACAGCGTTCGACTTGATTTGCGAGGGGTCCACCATGGCAGAGCCAAACGAAAATAAACCTCAAAATCCCGATGAGATTCCACCCATTATTCCCCCGAAGGAGCAAACTACCCCTTCCTCTGCAGAGATCGATTTGAACGAGATTTTTGCCGAAGAAGAGCCGGTCATTCCCGTGGAGCAATTGCAACTGAGTGACCCTGACCAAGAATTTATTGCCCCCCCCGAAGCCGTCGCAGCCGATGAATTAGCCATCGACGATGTTCCGGTAGGCCAAATTCCCCCCGAGGTGTCCGAGACCCCTCAGGCCGAAATTCCTCAAGCCGAAATCCCGCAGGTGGAAATTCCTCAGGCCGAAATCCCTCAAGCGGAGGCGATTGACCTAGATGATGAAGGGGTGGACTTCGGCGCAACGGCCAGCGCTCATGAGGGTGCCTCGGCCATTATTCCTTTGGATCGACTTCCCGAAACAACGGGAGAATCGATCACCTCTTGGACCGAGATTATTCGCCGACAACGGGCCGCTGCCGAAGCCGCACAAAACCCCGTCGGGGAAATCCCTGTTTCGGTGGATGCCCCTTCCGATCAAGATATTTTGAAGCGTTTACTCGAAGACCAACCAGACGATCTACAACTCGATGGGGAAGGACGCGATACCGATCAACTGCCGCAAAGTGCCATCCCCATGGCCACACCGGAAGATTTACCAGTTGCCAAGGGTGAACTTTCCTTAGAAGACCTTTTACCCCCCCTCCCCGCTGAAGGACCTCTCACGGGAGGTTCCGAAGTTCGGTTCGACTCGCATTTGCCGCCTTCCGATGCCGCAGGCGTCTACCAAAAAGAATCGAGCTTGGACGAAGAAATTCCCTTGGGAGCATCGACCACTTCGGGTACAGAGCAATCCTCGATTCTCGATGCTTTGATCAATCAACCAAGCTCATTCCCGAAAGCAAACTTCCCCCCCCCTCCTCCTGTGGCAAAAGAAAATATCGAGTACGAACTGACCAACGAAAATAATGCCACCATGCCCCAATTTGAACTCCCAGATATTGATCTTCCGGAGTTCCCCCAATCGAATGTTCCAACGAGCGAAAAAACAAAGCCATTCGATTCGGTTTATCCGTCCCAGTGGATGGAATCCACTCAAGAAATCTCGGATGAGGATGTCGAACTGCCCGACAACTACGGCACGGCAGGGGATGTGGTCGATCTGACCAGTGAAGCCAACATCCCGATGCCCAGCCTGACCGATTCAGGAACTTTTGAAATCCCCCCCGAAGCGGTCAAAGCCGACGAAAAACTTCGGGAGATGATGGAATCCTCGTCTGTGGATTTAAGTCCAAAACCGAGCATGACGGGCGAATTTGATGCCATCACCCCCGGCAGTACCCCCATGCTCCGCCCCGAAGAAAGTGGTTATGCCTACGCCGATGCCGTCGATTCCGATGAAAATGTGGTCGTTCCGGCCCCCAAAGCCCAACGTCGAACGCCCATCGAAGCTGCGAGCCAAAAACGATCTCCCTTGGCTGTTGTCGGAGCAGGTCTGCTCGGGTTAGTGATCGGTGCGGGTGGTTTCGCCGGTGCTTGGTTGGGTGGAGTGCTTCCCAACAACGAAAGTGCCACGATTACCCCCCCCCCTTCCAATAATAACAATGATGCTGCTCTCGCCGAGGCCAAGGCCGCAGCCGAGGCCGCTCAAGCCCAATTGGTAGCTCTTCAAGAACAAGCCAAACTCGAAAAACAGAACCTGACCAAAGCTCAGACCGATTTGAGCAAGGCGAAGGAAGAATTGACCAAGGCCCAAACTGCCGAAACCGAGGCAAACAACAAACTGAAACTCGCTCAAATGGCCGAGACCAAAGCGAAAGAGGACTTGGCCGCCGCCCAAAAAGCAGTGGAAGAATCCACCACAGCTCTGAAAGCCGCGGAGAAAAAACTGGAAGACGTCACAAAAGGAATCGAATCTGCCTTGAAGGACTCGGGGGCTGACCCCGCGAAACCTGTGGAAGCCATTGCCAAATTGATCGCAGCCAAAAAGGATGCCGAAACCAAGCAAAAAGAGCTGACCGACAAACTCGAAGTGGCTACTAAAAAGGAACTCGATCTGCAAAAAGCCGTTGATGATTCCAAGAAAGCACTCGACGATGCTAAGCAAATGGCCGCCGACGTGATGAAAGCAAAAGCGGAAGTTGAAGGCATCGTCAAAGGGATTGCCGACAAACTGGAAAAGGCAAAATTCCTCGTAGGAAAAGCCGACGCCACCACGATCGCCAAAGCACTGGATGATGCCATCAAAGCAGGAAGTACCGACGCGGTCAAGGATTTACGAAATGAAATCGTCGCCCTGAAAGAAGCCGAGAATAAAGCCAAACTTCTCGCAGAAGCCGAGAAAAAGAAGGCAGAGTCCGAAGCCAAAAAGGCAGAAGAAGCCACGAAATTGGCTATGACCCAGATGGAGAATCTCAAAAAAGCACTCGACGAGTTGACCGCCAGCAAAGCCGATGTGACCAAACTGAGCGCCCAAGTGCAAGCCCTGAAAGATGCCCAAGGAAACCTGAAATCTCCCGAGCAAGTCTTCGATGCTTATTTGGCAGCATTGAGCGACCCCGCTCAGAAAAATTTAGCAGAACAAGCAAAGAAAGATGCTCAAGCGATCCTCGATGGCAAAGCCCCTGCAGAAGTGACGCTCAAAGCTCAAGCGGTCAAAGTGTTGGCCCTGAGAAATACCGGTGACCTCGCCGGTGCCACTGATTTACTGAACCAGATCAAAGGTCAGCTTCCGGATAAAGTCGAGTGGGCCAAACCGTTACTGGCACTTGCGAACAAAGTTTCGGACCCGTTGGCCATTCTGAAACCCGTAGAATCAACGGCCCCCGTAAACGAGCTAAGCCTGATCGAAGGGGCCTTAAAAGCCTTCCCTGCCGAGAGCAAACCGAAAGAACATGCCCAATTGCTCATTCGTCGGGCCGAACTTTCCCTGAAAGATAAACCCGAGCAAGCCCGCCAAGATGTGACCACCGCCCTGAAACTTTCTCCTTCCAGCGAAGGATTCAACTTACTCGGGGAACTGGCTGAACGTGCCAATCGAATCGATGAGGCAATTCAAGCCTACGAACAAGCCCTGAAGTTAGGTGGTTCGCCCGAAACCATCCGAAAAATCCGCCTCAATTTACTCAATGCCAAACGTCTGAAACTCACCTCCCCACCTGTGGATAAGACCTCGTCCTTAGATAGAAAAATCGATCCACAAACGGCCCTGATTGTTCTGTTGACCCTCGTTGAACCAGTCAGCACGCAACCCGATCTGCAACCCCTGATCGATGAAGCCGATCAAATGATTGCCCAAAAAGAATATCTAGGTCACATTATCAAGGCCGATTTGCTTGCCAAAATGAATCGACACTCGGAAGCCCTTAAAGAGTATTCGGAAGGAATTAAGAAACTGAATGTTCTCGATCTGAAATATCAGGGGATTTTGGATAACATCGTGAAAAGCCACCCCGGATTACGCAGCCCCAGCCAAGAAGGAAAACCCGACCCGGAATCTGCGGAGAAATGGTACGGGGAAGGTTTAAGCGCGTTTCATGCCCATGATTTTAAGAATGCCATCTTGTATTTCGAGAAAGCAATCAAAGCAAACGATACCGACGCCCGCTATCGATATTTCCTCGCCTTGGCCCTTTCGCAAACGGGTAAAAAGGCTGAAGCCGAAGTCGAATTCCTGCGAGGCCGCGAACTGGAATTATTGAACAAACCCACCTATCGAACCATCAGTAATTCCCTCATTCGGGTGCAAGGTCCCATCCGCAAAGAAATCAATAAATATCGACCCTAAGCTCAGGAAACAAATACGAAGAAAAAGTTTTTGTAGAATTCAAGGATGAAGTCCCTCACAGGTTATTTTTTTCTTTTCGCCGGAATGCTCGTCGCCACCATCGGCCTCGAATGCTTTCTGTTACCCAACAAATTTATCGATGGCGGTGTGACAGGCATTTCAATGCTTTTGGCCCAATTGTCGAACCTCCCTTTAGGAATTTTTCTCGTCGTTGTGAATGCCCCGTTCTTATACATGGCCTATCGTTCGGTGGGGGGGCGTTTTGCTCTGAGAAGCGTTATTGCCATCACTGGTTTTGCAATTTGTGTTGCGACAATTCCCCTCCCTGAAGTGACTAACGATAAACTCCTCGCAGCGGTCTTTGGCGGAATTTTTGTCGGGGCGGGCACCGGCCTCACCATTCGGGGGGGGGGAGTTTTAGATGGCACCGAGATTTTAGCTCTTATTCTCAGTAAAAAAACCTTTGCCACTTTGGGGGAAGTGATCCTTTTTTTGAATGTGGCAATTTTCTCGATCGCTGCCATTATGCTGGGGGTTGAACCGGCCCTGTATTCGGTCCTGACCTACCTAGCTGCCACAAGAACCATCAGCTACTTACTCCATGGCATCGAGGCTTACAATAGTGTTTTGATTGTCTCGAAACATCATGAGAAAATTCGTCAAGCAATCCTCAACGAATTAGGGCGAGGGGTCACGGCATTTCATGCAATCGGCGGATACTCTGAGCAAGCACAGTGCGTTTTATTTTGTGTGGTGACCCGTCTGGAATTATCTCGCTTAGAAAATATCGTCGATACCGTTGATGAGTCGGCCTTCGTTGTCGTGCAACCAGTACATGAAACCAGTGGCGGCGTTGTGAAAAGAAGAGACTATCAACAATAACATCCGAAATACATTCAATAACATGTGTAAACAAATAGCCATTTATTTCATCAGCAATCGTTGAACATCTCACACAATCACTGAAATAAATCTGGATAGCAATAACAATTTATTTCATCTCTTCACGATAGGGTTTTTTATTCTGATATAATTCAAGCCTTTTTTCTGCATCTTTATTATTCACAGGTGAATTAACTGCCTGCATAGCTTTTTTCTGATATTCCACTGCTTTATCGAATTCATCATTTTCTGCATAGGCAGCCGCTAGGGTATCTAAATACACTCCATTTTTATAATCGGTTAACTGGCAAACCCGTTCGGCATATTCAACAGCTAATTTTTTGTCCCGAATTTTATCAATCGGGGAAGTGGCCAATGTCCAAGCCAAATCATTCAAAGTCACCTGATGATCTGGGTCTAATTTCAACGCCGATTTCAAATCGGAGATGGCTTTTTCGTGTTCCCCTGTTGCCCGATGAACTCGAGATCGATTCCGAAAGTACAACGGATTATTCGGTCGTAATTCAATCGCTTTGGAATAATCTTCAATCGCTTCTTTGTATTTTTGCATTTGGGAATAAATCAAAGCGCGATTGTTATACCAGTCGGAGGATTGGGGGGAAAGACGAATCGCTTGGCTGTAATCTTTCAAGGCCTCCTCGGATTTTCCTGTCCGATGATTGGCCCACCCCCGAAAGGCATGCAGATATGTCACATCTGGCGTTTCCTTGATGCGCTCCGCAAAGTAATCGGCGGCCTTGTTCAGAAGGACCATATCATCTTGATTGACCCAAACCTCTTGATCGCGATCACGGATCAGTAGTTTCCCCTCCTTTTGATCCAGCACCTTCGACTCGACCGAGCGAACATAACCCGCAGGGGTCTGCTTCCCTTCTGCATCGATGCGCATGGCCGGCGTGCCCGATTTCTTGATGATTACAATCTCACCGATCCAGTTATTCGGGTCCCCTTTTTTGGGTACAGGGGCAGCAATGAGACTCGCCAAACACAGCGAAAGAAAAGTTGTGGTGTTCATAGTCGTCGTTCAGTTGATAGGAGGGAGTTAGAAAACAATAGGTATCCATCAGAAACGAAACATTTCTAACAGAAAGTCTATGAAACATTGTAGCAGTCCGATTTAATTTTTTGATGCCAAGACACGGAATCCACGCATCTGAAATTCAAAAAGTAAAGACTCCCCACATCAAACCATCAGAAAAGCTCACAGAATACCCCCATCCGAAACGAGAATCCATGAAATGGTTTAGCGAATATGCTATCATGATCCCCAGAATTATCTTTCTCAATCTGAGCTAATCATTGACAAGGAGCCATTTATGGGATGGGGAAGTTGGCTTGTCTTGGGCGATCTGGGTCAGCAACTGGATATTCACGATCTGCGAGATCAAATCGAACGTATACGCCGTTCCAATGATCTGGCCCAATGGGATAAAAAGAAATTCCTAGAAATGGTCGAAGAACTGCTCGAATTAGAATTGCGACATGGCCTTTTAGTTCGCTTGCTCATCCGCAAAGGAATCATAACAGCCGAGGAATATGCCTCCCTGATAGCGGAGGCAAATGCGAAGAAATCCGAGCCAGAGACCCAAACTGAGGATTAATTTCAACACCGATTGCATCATAATTCAAACTCAATAAACAGGGTTCAAGCTCACCGACTTACATGCTCGAATAGTTGATCGTCCTATCGACAGAAGGATTGAAATCACATGGGATTATTTGACCAATACAACCCGCATGCCACGCCCAAAAGTGCTCGACTTTGGGCCATTGGAGGCGGGGTTGTGGGCGGAATTCTGGGGTTTATTGGTTGGCTAAGTATGTACTTGAAAGAGGACATGCCCTTCGTGGCCGTCTTCTTTTTTGTGCCTTGGATGACCTTTTTTTGTGGGTTGGCCGGTTGGGCTATGGAGTGGCAACTTCCGTCCGATGAAGGGGTTCCTCAGCAGAATCAGAATCGGCCCTTGGAAGAAAAAGGCAACCACAACGACAACGGTGGGAAAGCAAATTGAGCGGGCGATAAGTTATTTGACCCGTTCCATCATCTTTTCGATTTGCGATTTATATTTTTCGGGAACTTGATCGATCGACTCGTATTTCTTCAGGTCTTTCCCCTCCTGAATTTCGATGGACTCGACAATGTGCTTGCCGTCTTCCTTCATCCCCGTGATGGTAATTCGCAAATCGGGGACGTTGTACAGAACACTAAAAACACTGTCGTTCTGTTCCACTTTGAGTTGAGCCGCCCGTTGTTCCACGGGACCACCGAACCCTGGCAACATGGGGAAGGGAACCAAAGGTGCCACCGGAGCGGGGGCTGCTGTTTTCAGCTCAGGAAGTTTGACCTCTTTGATGGTCTCTTTTTTCCCTTTGCGGATGACGACCATATCCACTGGGGTATCGGGTTTGACTTCTTTTACGATCTTGGCGAATTCTTGGGTATCGTTTGGAACCGGTTTGCCATTGAATTCAACGAGAACATCATTGGGCAGAATCCCCGCTTTACCGGCAACCGATTGAGCGGGCACATCGGTGAAGACTAACCCTTGCCCTTTGGGTAAATCGAGATGTTCCCGCAACAACTCTGGAAGGCCTTCGAGTTTAACACCCAAACGAGCTTCCTGTTCCGTGCCGAAGTTGCCCAATCGGCGAGCCCGACCGTCAGGCCCAATCATAAAGCCAATGCCCCGTCCTCCCCCGAGGCCCCCTTGCAATCGCATCAGGGCTTCGAGTTGAGCTTTTTGCAATGCCTGCATCTGCTTTAACAGATCATCCAATTCTGCGGGTCCCCCTGCGGGTGGTGCAGGAAAGGCCGGACCAATCGGCGGAAATAATCCGGGCGCTGGAGCTTGGGCGTTGCCGCCCAGAGGAAAATCTTTGAGAAAGTCTTCAAAATCTTTCAGTTCCTTATCATCAAAACCCGCGAGTTTCATCATTTCCAACATCCGTTGAAAATCCTGAACCAGCGGATTCACACGGGCAGGTTTTTCCGGTTTGGTTGCGGGTTTAGTCTTGTCTTGTGCGAGGATCGGACTGATCGCCAAACCTCCCAAGATTAAGGAAGTTACAAATCGACGAAACATAGGTCTCTCCTTGTACGAAACAATCTACCTCTGCCTATAAACGATCTTCCATTGCATATTATTCTACTAATATACAGTCAAGAGGAAGTCTATCGCTTTCGGGAGTTACAAAATGTTGGCCCTTTGCTTTCAAGTCGGTCCCACCCGTTTAGCTTTAGATGTTCAGCAAGTGCGTGAGGTAGTTCCACGGGTCGTACTTTCCCCGATCCCTCATGGTCCCCATTGGCTCGCGGGGGTGTTTGTCTATCGGGGGCAAGTCGTTCCTGTGGTCGATTTGCATCGCCTTCTCATGACCGGTGAATGTCCCCCTCATCTCAGTAGCCGGATTATCCTCGTGAACTTTCCCGGAAACGAGCAAAAGATCGTTGGGCTGCTCGCGGCCCAAGTTGCGGAAGTGCGGGAACTCGAACGGCTTCCTAACGGGATCACCCAAGGAGAAAATACCCCTCATCTCGGTCCGGTGTTGATCGATTCCGAAGGCATTTTACATATTGCCAGCGTGGATCGATTACTGAATCAACGGACCTGCCTAGAACTGGCTTCGGTGAGCGGGTAAGCCGGTAATCTGATTCAACCCCTTCCCTTCAGGTGAGGCTATCTGAATCAATGGTATTCCTGTAAACTGATCTGATCGATTTCCCCTATATTTCTATTTCCGAGATTTTTATGGCACGAGTATTTGTTGCCCGACGCATCCCCGATTTCGGCCTTGAGATGATAGCTCCTCATTGTGAGCTAGAAGTTTGGCCCGAGCTTGTTCCCCCTTCTCCGGACGTTTTGAAAGAGAAGGTCAAAGATTGCGTCGGCTTAGTCTCGCTGCTGACCGACAAAATCGATGCCGAATTGATGGATGCTGCCCCTCAATTACGAGTGATTAGCAACTTCGCCGTAGGGGTAAACAACATCGATTTGGCCGCTGCCACCCAAAGAGGAATCCCCGTGGGAAATACGCCGGGGGTATTAACCGAAGCCACAGCCGATATTGCTGTGACCCTCCTATTGGCAGCGGCTCGTCGGTTAGGGGAAAGCCTGATCGATGCCAAAGAAGGGCGATGGCTCACTTGGGACCCCCGCGGTTGGTTGGGACAGGAACTCGCTGGCCGAACCCTTGGGATTGTGGGTATGGGGCGAATCGGTCTGGCCACGGCCAAACGACTGTATCACGGTTGGGGGATGAAGGTTCTGTATACCGCTCGGACCCCTAAACCCGAGGCGGAAAAAGAGGTGCAAGCCACCCGTGTTGATTTAGATACCCTTTTAGCGGAATCGGATTTTGTGTCGGTTCATTGTGATTTGAACCCCGAAACCAAGGGGCTTTTCGGGAAATCACAATTTCGGAAGATGAAACCAACGGCAGTATTCGTGAACACTTCCCGAGGCCCCGTTGTGGATCAATCGGCCTTGGCCGAAGCTCTGAGATCGGGGACCATCTTTGCCGCTGGGCTGGATGTGACCGATCCGGAACCTTTACCGCCCAGTCATGAATTGTTCTCGTTACCGAATTGTGTGATTGCCCCGCACATTGCTAGTGCGACCGTTCACACAAGAAACGAAATGGCCCGAATTTGTGCCGAGAATCTCATCGCAGGTCTGTACGGCAAACCTTTGAGTTTCTGTGTGAATCCCGAGGTTTACCTATCCAAACATTGAGAACGCACCGGTTCCCAAAAGGGTATTCTCCACCCGCTTGAAGGTAAATCAGCCGAAGGGACAAATTCCGCTCAGGAACCCAAAAGGCGCATCAGAAACGTCACAAGGTGTAGAATTCGCGAGATTAGCTTGATTTCCCCGTCCCCTTTGGAGCCAAAAGGGCGGTCATTTTTTTCCCTTCGAGCGCGGGGGGTTTCTCAATTTTTGCCACATCGGCCAACAATTCGAGGATATGGTCGATGGTCTTTTTACCCTCCTCGATGTGTTGCATTTCTCGTCCTCGGAACATGACATTGATGAGAACCTTGTCATGATGTTGGAGGAACTGTCGAGCTTGATTCACTTTGGTTTGGATATCGTGTTCACCGGTTTTGGGACGAACGCGAATTTCCTTGAGTTTTTGTTGGTGCCCTTTGGCTTTGGCACTTTTACGGGACTGTTCGTAACGGAATTTCCCATAGTCCATGAGCTTGCACACGGGAGGACGCTCTTTGCCGGCGACCTCAACCAAATCAAGGCCAGCTTCACGGGCCATTTCGAGTGCTTGAGAGGTCGGGACAATACCATATTGCTCCCCCTCGGCCCCGATAAGTCGAATCGGACTAAAACGAATTTGTTCATTGATGCGAGGGCCAGTCCGTTCGACCTGCGGACGCCCATTTTGATTGTTGTTTTGAGGGATAGTCATTCTCCTGCGTTCGTGGCCAAGTCCACTGACTGGTTACCGACCATCGGCAACCACATCTGGATTTTTAAGGCGTAACCCGTTTCTCGTTATCTGTCAATACTAGAAGACGAGAAGCAACCCCGATTTGTTCCCATTTTCCCGATTTTTCGGAATCGATTGGGAGAACATTTTGGGATTATTCGCGGGATAGTAGTTATTGTATCCAGAAAATCGATTCACTCAAAGGGAATTTTTCATAATTTCCCTATCCTCCTTGCCCATCACACACTTTCGCCATTTATTCCCTTGGCCTCTTCCCAACTCGCACCTAAAGACTTAAAAAAGTCACCCATCTGCTCGATTGGATGGAGTATTGATCGATTCGATTATTGTATAAGGGCCACTTGAACGCCCGATTGCATGATCCGCTCCAAGGCCTGACGGATTTTATCGATTCGTGTATCGGCATCCCCCGTGATGATCTTATAGGGTTCAATGCTCGTATCCGAAAGGGTAGAGGTACCGCCGACCCGTTGAAAATCGAGCAAGAATCGTAAGGCCGAATTTTTAGAAGCACTATTCGTCGTGGGTTCAAACAACTCACCAAAGGCAAGAGCATGCAAGCGCGCCGGTTGTCGGGCCGTCGAGTGCCCCGGCGCTCCTATCGGTGTTAATGAAGTATAGGGCGAAGTATTTTGAGCAAATTGGTGATCTGTCGGATTGGCAGCAGTGTTTGCCGAGTTTGAGAAAATCCAAGGATCGAATGGGGCGGCATTCTTTTGACGAATCTGCCAAGCCAAAGCCAAAGCAGGGCGGAGCGCATTGATATTTCCGTTGCCGACGCTGCTCCCGTTGGCAATGCTGGTGTACTGCCATGTGGCGGGGCTACCCGATTGAGTCAGTGCTGTTCCAGTACTTAGGGATTGGTTGGCCACCCCATCGGTTTCGAGAATCACCAATTTAGAAGCCCCCCTTCGCCCAGTAAAGCCGGCCTGAAATTGGAATTGATTATAAGCCACGGCTAACCCCATCGCAGGGTTGGTTCCCCCGTTGGCGTTGGGGATATCACCATTCGCAGCGGTATCGTTGAGACCATTCGGGTTGCCTGTGCTAAACGATGTGGTACCGTAAGGTCTTCGTTCGCTATTCACATTTCCTAACGAGTTCAACAAGCTAAAGGGATAATACATAACGTTGGTCATCAGTGTGTAATCTTTCGACATGCTGACCCGTGCGGTGTTGTAGTTATTCAAAGACGAGAAATAGATCAAACAAGCCAAGTCATTCGGGTGGTTGATCCGGATATCATTCAGGGCAGAACGAATCCCTGCTTTCAACTGCCAAGTTTGAGCTTCGTTGGTTGTCCCTGCATACCAGTTCCAATCCTGCAGATCGGAATTCACCCCTAAGAACGCAAGCATCGTTAAAGGGCCAAACCAAGTATGTAACCGAGGATGGACGGGGTTATCCGAATAGTGCATGTATGGGGCGGGATTCGGAAAAGCCGCTGTTAAGTTGGCTTTAGGGGTAATGCGAATCGCTACCCCCGAACCACCGTAAGTTGTCCCGTTGAAGCTATTGGAAGTGTTATTCCCATAAAGCGTTTTGAAATTATAGTAACGACCGGCCCCCAAAACGAAATCGATATAATCCTTCCAGAAGCGTTGATCTTCCGTTGGAGAGCCACGCATAAGACCCGTTTGCCAATCCACCACGTTGGTCAGGCTAGTCGGGATGCTGGTGTAATACACAACCCGTCCTGCTCGCAAGGAGGGGGGAAGCACCGCCGGCCCTGAAGTTAACCAACTGAGAATCGCATCATAATCGGGGATATAGTTTGGGTCAGTGGAAGCACGGCTGGTCCCGTCGATATTACGGAATTGGCGATTCCAAATCCCGTTTGAGGCCCACAAGCGAGAGTTATCATCCATAACGGCGCCTTTGGTTGTGGCGTTCGGGCCGGGGAATCGGAAGAATTTCTTGCGCCAGTCGTTATTGCTGCGCGGGTCGGGCGGCCACATGTAGAAGGTTTTGCCATAGTACCCCGGTCCCATCGAATAACCGAGGAAATTATTGCCATAGCCGTTCGTTTCCCAAGTGGCATCGTAGGTGCTATTGCCCGGACTGGCGATATTGCGAATGTCGGCAACATTTCGGGCGTAATCGCTGGCAGAGGTGGGGGAGGTCAACCCATTCTTCAAGGGGAAGCGATCCCCCACATAATCGGGAACATACTGACTATCGCACCAAGAAGCGGGGGCCGGAGTACAAACAGGTGTGGCCGAGGGATTAAAGGTCGCAGAGGGACTCACAAACGCTTTCGCACTTGTAGGCGAAGCCGTGATCTGAAAATTCTCAACAATGGCCGGGCCACTTGCCGTAGCCATCGTGATGTTGTTAGTAGAATGGGCTTCCCCACCCGAATCAACGAAGCTCGTTAATCGTTGCATGGGGTTTTGGGTACCCGTCACAGTCGTATCAGCAATGTTTACGGGATAAATCGACCAAGGGCCAAATCGCGGGAATACTGGGTCCGGATTTAAGCCTCCCATGATATTAATGGCAGACCCGCTACTATGGAGCGTCGAGTTCACGTTGGGCGGATAGTTGAACTCGCTTGAGAATTTCATCGAACCCGAAAAATCGAGAATAATGGAAACATCGCGGGGCCGGTGTGCCGCCGATGCGACTGCCCCCACATTCATCGAGTTAATTCCTAAAACTCTTGCGAAATAGGTCTGCTGTGAAGTAATAATCCTCACCCGAACGGCCCCGTAACCCTCATTCGTTTGTAAGGAGGGGGGGGAATTTTCGTTCGGCCCAAAGACCGCAAGGAATCGTTGCGCGGTCGTATCATAGCGGTAAACGCCAATCGAACGTTCCACCACTTGGGCATTAGTGATCGGGGTGGTGAGGATCGAGTTATTGGTCGCAGCGGTCAAGGCTTGGGCCCGCGCCAAATCATAATTTTGGCCCGGTTCTCCGTTGAGTGTCCGAGCACCAGCAAGGGCGGCAATATCAGCGGCCGCTTGACATTGGGTTCGGGCCACCGCCAACAGACCGATGTCGATAGCCAAGGCAACAAACGCCAATAACCCCACTAAACAGACCGTCACAATGGGGAGAACGGCTCCCTTGCGTTGCTTTCGGTATGAATTGGAAAAACGCATATTCGATCCCCACTTAGTTTGCTTCGGAATTACACACGATAACCACAGTAAAAGGCACCGCCGAGTTCATTCCCAATAAGTTGGGAAGAATCGGCTGATAGGTCCCCGTCACTTCCACCGCAATTTTGTCGCCGAAAGCGGCCGAGGTCCAAGGCCGGCGATTCGCTGGGGCATAAGCACTGGTAATGGTGGCTGGCGCGAACAAATTCGGATCGACCGCAAACACATTCACGGTCATGCCCTGAATGTTGTGCTCCAGCCCGCCCATTCCTGTGCCATATTGCTGCGAATTGAAAATACCCGTGCGAACAAGGGTATCGATATGGGCATCGGTCACGACTGCAGGTTCCCCCGCAAGGGTTCCCCCATCCGTTCGGACCGCAGCAAATCGGGCCGCATCGCGTGCTGCATTATTGGTGATGTGGTAAATGAACAAAAATCGGGCATATTCCAATATGCCGAACAAAAACATGAATAGAATCAGGCTGACCACCGCGAATTCCACCACGGCAGCCCCTTTTCTTTGTTCTGATTTCTGGCGTTTGTATCTCATAGTTGGCTGCATCCTTAGATGTTTAGGGGTTCCATCCGGGCATTTCCGTGTTCATCGTGAATGGATCATCAACTAAACAAGACCAACGCACTTCCGCAGTCAACGTGGTCGGATTGAGAATCGAAAGAGTTGTCCAGCGGACGTTCTCGTAGGGCACCGTCACCACAATGCGGAATTGTTGGTTTTTCACACCTTGATAAGGATCAGTCAGGGTGGTATCCCCATCCAGAAACTGAAAGGTTACCGTGACCCCTGTCAAATCGGTGATGCCCGAACCGGCCAAATAGGCTCTCACCGTATCTTCGATATTGGGGGTCGAGGTCCCCGAGGCAAAGCGAATTTCTGTATAGGAACCGATCATGTTCACCGTCCTCGCTTGGGCGGCAATGCGTGCCCCATCGCGAGCGGCGTTGGCCATCAACGTTTGAACGTGGATGATTCGTCCGACTTCCCACACACCCACTAACAACAGCAGCAGCAACGGCATGAGAAAGGCCAGCTCGACGGCTGCCACTCCGCTTCGTTGGCTACCCCTTTTTGGGCAGATACGCATATCTTGCTCCCTGACCGTTTCACAACCACGATCTTTTCTTGTTATCGGACTTTGATTTGTCTCAATAGTCTAACCAAGACCCTAATATCAACCGATTAAACCATAGAACACGAATTTTCCATCTGGGGGAGTGCGTATCTAGAATTTTTCTAATTCACCTAACATGTAAACTTTGACTATACTTATTCTCAGAGTTTCAAAACTTCTCTTTGAGAGAAAAACAATGTTATCCCTTCGGCCAATGACAGGGGGGTTGCTCCTCCTTATGGTTTGCTTCGTTTCTGCTCAAGAGAAAACACCTGCTACCAAACCGAATGATCTTCCTAGCGGTTTTTCGGCCTTGGTCGTTTACGATTCTCGCTACAAGGTGGGTCCTAAGAACGAACGAGACATCCACGATCGAACTGGCAAGATTCATGATCTGATTAGCACGACATTCGGTCTTCGTCCCATGATTCTGACCTTTGTGCGATCGATCCCCAAAGCGGGGGATGAGGTCGATGCCCTCATAAAGAAACAAGATGAGCTGGCAGAAACCTTCAAACTTCGACGACAAGCCTCGGTCGTCTATTTCCTCACCCTGCCCGATCGATATGGAAAATACGACGAGAAAAACCCCAAGGGGCAAGATGATCTCATCAAGGAAGCCACCGACTATGCGAAATCCGTCGGGACGAAACACACCGTCTTTTCGATCACGGAAGCCAAGATTACAGACGAAACGGATAAATCGGTTGAGCCAGAGCAATTGAAAAAGTATCAACTCAAAGAAGAGGAAAAGGTGGTGATCTTGGTTGTGGACCAATTCCAAATTCTCAAACGGATGAGCTTCCCCGATGAAAAGGTCCCTGCCACTGCCTTGGAAGAGTTGGCCGATTTCCTCAACAAACGATATGGGGTTGTCAAAAAAGATAAAGAGAAGGAATGAATCGGTTCCAAGATCGCAATTCCACTAAGGACGCATCTGGCCTCTCATCTTGCGAAGAAAGCGAACGAATGACCAGTCGTGAAAGAATCGGAAATCCAAGAATCATCTGCTGAGAAGAAAACCAACGAATGAATCTCAGGCAAATCCGTGTTGGCAACGGTGGTGGGGGCCATCAAAAATTTGTGTACTCTTATGAAATTCGAGTCGGCCATCGCCGGCAAAAGGTTTGGCTTTCGCTTCGAGTTGTTGCATTTGTTCAGGGGTCAAAGGCTTGAACGATTCGGCGAATTTCAAATCTTGATCGAGGACTTGTTCGGAATCGATTCCTACGACCAAGGTCGAGATATTTTGGGAAAGCGCGTAGCCCATGGCTTCCTCGGCGGTGCAGACCCCTGCTTTGACGATCGAACCACCGCTGGCGAGATTTCCGCCACCAAGGCTTTTCATACCAATGGCAGCGATCCCCCGTTGAGCGAGTACGGGTAACACCTCGCGGATGCTACTGCGGTAATGGTAATCGCACACATTCACCGGAAGTTGACAGGTGGCCCAATTATGGACGGGAATCATCTTCAAAAAAATATGGGGGGATTTATGCCCCGTGAATCCGATGAAGCGAACCTTACCTTCCTGCTGAGCTTTGAGAGCCTCGGCGAGTCCCCCTTGTTCGACGACCCAATCCGGATCGTTATCGTAGTTAATTTCGTGGAACTGCCACAAATCGATGTAGTCGGTTCGTAATCTTCGCAGACTATCTTCCAAATGCTTGCGGACTCCTTTGGCGTCGCGATCACAAACTTTGGTCATTAAGAAAATGTTCTGTCGTCGGCCCCCTGCTTGAAGGGCCTTACCCATTAACTCTTCACTGCGACCATCATGATAATCCCAAGCGTTATCGAAAAAAGTAAAGCCCGAGTCGGCGGCTCGTTGAACTAATCGGATGGCTTGTTC
>JAOAAA010000062.1:0-291 GCA_026419115.1 Gemmataceae bacterium | reverse complement strand
CGAGACTTCTACTCCGGTTTGACCGAGTTTTCGTTTTGCCATCGCCATGATTTTTTCTCCTAAATGGTTTCCCTCATCTTACGAGATGTGGGATCATCTGCGAATGAACTCTTTGAGATCGTGGTATTTTGGGGTTCTGTGGTCCGCAACCAGTTAACGCTTCTATACTGTGGTATTCCCGATTTGCTGTATCTCGGCCACTCGTTGCTTTACGACTTCGACCAATAAGGGGTGCCGTCCTAGGGGTTCTGCCAAAAGAATTGAAATGGTGGGAAAGAGTAGTTGAAGTTC
>JAOAAA010000061.1 GCA_026419115.1 Gemmataceae bacterium | reverse complement strand
ATGCACGGGGGCTATTTTTACGAATCGACTTACGTTGGTACATGTGGGATTCCACAATCTGGAACCGGATTCTGCAAGAGTATCCTTATGCCATTATCGATGAGACCTCGGCGGGACGGGTGATTATGGCCTTTACCGCAACACGGGTTCCCACACTCCGTGCCGATTGGTTTATTGCCACGGCAAGCCGCCCCAATTTATATCAGGACATTCTTCAACTCCCTGCCAATCTTAGTGAACTCGAAAAACAACTTCGTGTCGATAGTAATTTGAACATCCAACAAGAACGCATCCTGCGTGTGGCCTTTAACGGTTCGGGGGTCTCGCGAAATAACCGGATACTCGAACGGCACGATTCCGTTCATGGTTATTATTGGCGCACCTACGATTTTGAAGAAATTCCCCAAGCCTTGATCGACCGCGGGCAATTGGCTCCCGATCGCAGGAATGTGTTTGCCTATCCTTTAGGCCCCGGCACCACAGAAAATACCTTTCAACATGTCGGAGGAGAGGCGATTTTCTCCTTACCTAATGGCTTGCAAGGCTACTTCATTATGAATCAACAAAATGCTCGCTTGGATCGGGCGCCCACGCAGATTGTTTCCGATCCAAAACGCCCCGATCGCGCAGTCGAGCTGGGGGTTTCCTGCATGGGGTGCCACGTTCAGGGGATTATTCCCAAGGGGGATCAGGTACACGATTTTTTGAAGAAGAATCCCAAAATCTTGAATAAACTCGATCGGGAATTGGCGTTGACCCTTTACCCCGAATCGGAAACCTCACTCAAACAAATGCAAGAAGATAGCAATGCCTACAAACAAGCGGTGGCCCAAACCGGTGCTGTAGTGGTCACAGGCAAAGCCGAACCGGTGATTGCCCTGACCCTACGATACGAAGCCGATTTAGATATCACCACAGCCGCTGCCGAAATCGGCCTGACCGTCGAGGAATTTCAACAGAAGATTCTCAAATCGCCGACGTTAGGCAGACAACTCGGGGCCTTGCGGATCGGCGGCGGTACCGTCGTTCGGAATGCGTGGGTCCAAGCCTTTGCCGATGTGGTTCGGGAAACCCAAGCGGGGACCTTGTTCCAAGCGAATTTCATCGGTAGTGCCTTGCCCGATAACACAGGAGAAACCGACCCGTTGGAATTACCCAGTGGACAAGCCAATCAAGCAGCAATCACGGCAGACGGTCGGAAAGTCGCCCTTGCCTCGATCGATCGGCGCATTCGCTGGGTCGATGTGGAAGCACGCCGCGACCTTCGTGCCTTTGTCGGTCACACTGCGAGCGTTTGGTCTGTGGCCCTTTCTCAGGAGGGGACCTTGGCCTTATCGGGGGGGGGGAAGGAATCGTCCGCTCTTGGGATACCAGCAACGGGCGACAACTGCACACGCTCGAAGGGCATACGGGTCTCATCACCGCCTTGGCGATGCACCAGAAAGAAAAATGGGCCTTGAGCGGCGGTATTGATGGACAGGTCATTGCTTGGGATTTGCAAACCGGAAAGGAAAAACAACGATATTCTAACCTTGGCAAATATATCACCGCCTTGGCTTGGGATACTGATGGGAAAGGCTTCTTCGTAGCTACAGGGAAGGAGATGAAACTCGTTTCATTCGCTACAGGACAAGTCGAAAAGAACTTTACGGGGCATACCGGTGCCATCAACTCCATTTTCGTGAACGATCAAAAGCAAATTGTCACCGCTTCAGATGATAAGACCGCTCTGCTATGGGATCGGAATGCTAAGGTGGTTCAAACATTCAAAGGACACGCGGGGCCGGTTCGGAGTGTCTGTTGCAACGCGAAGGGGAATTGGTTGGTGACGGCCAGTCAGGATGGAACCGTACAGGTTTGGCAAATGGAAACAGGTAAACCTTTGTGGACATCGAAAAGGCAAAACCAACCGGTCATCCACGCGCAGTTCACCCCGCCCAGCAAGCAAGTGGTGCTGATCCTGAAAGATGGCACGCCACTTGTGTGGGATTTACCCAAATAGCCATACCCAAAGTCGGATGATTTTTTCGGTCCAAGAATCTCGTTTCCGCATAACAATACTCCTTTCGGTCCCTGAGCCGGAAAACCTTTCGCTTTCCAGAAAAACTAGCTCTGTGCAGGGTCTTCGTCTGAACCTCGCTCGCGGTACACAACCCAACGCCCATTCGGCAGCAGAATTTCATTAGGCCTAAAATTAGCCTTGTATTTGAGCGATTGACATTTCTCAACATAATAGCCCAAATACAAATGTGGTAACCCCTGTTCCCGACAGGCTTCAATAAGTTGCATGACATTGAAAGTTCCTAAGGAACGATTTCGATAGTCGGGATCATAAAAGAAATAAATCGCAGAAAGGCCCACCGATAAAGTATCGACATAACCTACGCCGATCAGTTTCCCATGAAGCCGATATTGCCATTCTTCTACGGGGAAGGGATTATTCACAAACGAATTAACATATTCGGATCGAGTGATAGGTCCTTCGAGACTCCACTCCCGATGATGATGTTGATATTCATGATATTTCTGATGTAACCGAAGTTTCTCCTCGCTGACATCAGGTGTGTGAATCGTCAATTCCACATCCTGATTCGCTTTGACGGCCCGTCGCTGCGACCGATTGGGCCTAAAGGTTTCAATCGGGATTCGTAGCGAAAGGCATTGCCGACAGTCAGGGCAATTGGGCCGAAAAAAAGCCATCCCAAAGCGACGCCAACCGCGTAACATCCTTCGTTGATAATCTAAAGGAGTGGCTTCTAAAACGTAGGTATATCTCATCTGCCAGAGTTGATTCGGCAGATAAGCACAGGTGGTAGGAGGGGAATTGATGGTGACTAGTGTGATCATTTTGCGAACCGGACTCTTCCTCAGGTTATCTTAGCCGAAAGTCCAAAAACCAAAAGAGGTCTCTTAAGAAAATCGAAGGAAGCACCAATTCCCGAATAAAGTTTCGGCAGAGCATTTGAAACGCCAAGCTGAATGGACAGCATCTTTATTTTACCGATACCTTAATCGGTATAATTGAATCGATTCTCCCCCTAACGATGATCTAAGATAGTTTCGATTCTGCCGAGGTAACAGAAGGAACAAGCAGCGATTCGTTCCATTCCCAAGTACCGAATTCCGATTGCTTTTCCCAAATCTGAAAAATCGAGTCGTAGGGATTTTTTTCATCCTTTGGGAAATAGGTCGATTCTTTCAGGGTCCACGTTCCAGCTATCGATTTGGGGAAAAAGGTATCGCCAGAAAATTCTCCCTGAACGATGGTGAGATACAGTCGCTGAATTTGGTTCAGGAATAACTCGTACACCTGCTTCCCTCCAATGACCATCACCTCGGGAGCGTTTTGGGTACGTTCTAAGGCTTCTTCCATCGAACTCACACAAGTGACACCCTCGATCGGCTGCGGAGTACGAGATAAAACGATGTTCTGACGCCCTTCTAAAGGTTTCCCGAGACTAGCGAAGGTGGTGCGTCCCATGAGGATGGGCTTTCCCATCGTGAGTTTACGGAATCGTTTCAGATCGTTGGGTAAATGCCAAGGGAGTTTCCCTTGCGAGCCAATCACCAAATTCGGCCCAATCGCAACGATGGCGCTGAGGATCATCGGACACCTGTTGAGCGTACAAAAGAATCGCAGTAGGCTTCAAACACACTTTCGGTCATAAGCAACTGCTGAATTTGTGTGATCGCCTCTAAGGTGCGATCGATCTGTTCACAAATTCGGTCGGGGCCGACCTGCTCGAAGTAGCGGGTCAAAATTTCTTTTTCCGAAGCCTCCGTAAGCGAGGTCGGCGTGCCCAAGCCCAAATAGAGACTCTCTTGAAAAAGGCTAATCATGAGCCGTAAGGTCATCACAGCCCGTCGGCGTCGCAAGCCTGCGCCGGCCTCTTTGGGAGCTTCTTCAAGAAATTCTAACCAGCGTTGACATAAAGCAACCGAATCAATCGGGATTTGCCCGAGAAACGAAACCAGATCGCTCCGAAAAGCCCATAAATCCTCATCGTTGAGTTCAAGGGCCTGACCGATTGAACCCTGAGCCAGCGAAATGATTCGCGCTCGTTTCTGCGCATCCGTCACCTCATTCTCGCGAAGAATCTCGTCGATCAACTCTGCGGGGAGCGGGGAAAAATGGATAATCTGGCAGCGGGAAACAATTGTTTGTAATTGGCGTTCCGTGCCAGGTCCCCCGATCAAAATAAGCAAAGACCCCAACGGTGGCTCTTCTAAAGTTTTGAGAAACGCATTGGCGGCCTCGCGATTGAAATCGTCCACATGATCGATGAGGGCGATTTTTCGACGCCCCCGACTGGGTTTGAGTCCGAGTTGCGAGATGACCTGATGGATAGTATCAATGTTGAAATACAGACTTTCTTCCGGACGCGAGGCCAATATCAGATCGGGATGCGACTGAGCTTCCACCATGGCACAACTGGGACAATGTCCACATTCCCGAAATGCCGAGGGCGAACGGTTCTCGCACAAAAGAATCCGTGCCAAATTCAGGGCCACCGTCCGCTTACCGATTCCCTCTAGACCAATAAACAGATAGGCATGCCCCAGCCGATTGTTTCGCTCGGCCCGAGCAAAGGTCGCAAAAACCGAATCGTGTCCTTTCGCGTGGATCATCCTAGAGAATGATTATACATAAATGCCGATTCGGCCAATCCCAATTCGATCCCGTTGACATGGCACACTGGCGAAAAGGGGCGATTCAATTTCGTTGTCTTCAATCAATAATCAAAACGGCAATTCGATCCAGTTGTCATCAATCAAAATGGTTAACCGATGCCAAGGAGATTTTGAATCGCCCGTTCTGGCCCTTTCCCTTCACGGTGCTTATTCGATTGCTGGGAGATGAGGAGGGGAAATTTTTGAAGCCCCCCCTAAGTCAGCCCCGAAAATGGCGTCGAAAAGACAAAACATTTCGCACAGTGCAAACCGAATGGGCTGCGGTTCGATTAGACAAAACTTCCGGCAACACTCGTGGAGAAAAGAGGATTTCCGGTGATCATCAATTTCACATGGACGACAAAAATCCCTACAGGAAAGCCCCCCATGGGAGGACAATTAAACTTCAGACTGAAATCGAATTTCTGTTGGGTACCATCCACTGTGATTTGACCCACATTGATGTTGGTCGCATCCGGATTAGCAGCAATGAGCGTTTCTGAAAGATTATTATTAATTCTGCTAACGGACGCAGTGAGTTGGTTCGGTAAAGGGACGGGAGTACCTGTCGAGAACTTCCCGACCACATAAAGGTCTTGATTCTTCGGGACTTGATTGGGATTTTGGATCCACCTCAGAAAAGGAGGTGGCGGAGGAACGGGGGGCGAGACTAATTCGGCAAAAGCCAACTCGATAATGCGATGGACCGGTTGCAGGGAGTTAGTGTATATCCACATGCTCTCAAAGGAGCTGTTCGTTTGTTTGTTGGGTGCAGCGGAACCAAAACCAAAATAAAAGTTGTAAGAGGACATGAAACTATTTCTCCTGACGGTTAAGGGAGCGAATCGATAAATTCCGGCAAATGATAGTGGCCTGATGGGCAATCAAGCCGATACTGCCTTCATTAGAATAGTGTACACGAATGGGGGGATCGTTGAATTCGACGCGAAGCCGAGCCATCCGGCGCAAAGGTTGGAAAAGGTGTCCGTCGAATTCTACCATGCTGGATTGAGCGTTCATCGTTATGGTAAAGGTCCGCCATTCGGGAGCGCGTTGAACAAAAGGTGTTTTCTCAACGATTTCTTCAACGATCATATTCGGAGACTCTTTTTCGCGATGATAGTTACAAATTCGGGGCGATTGAGGCGAGGTAACCGAATCGCAGAATCGTAAGACCTGCGCTGTGTACAACATCCGCTCTTGATAGGGGATTTCATGCCCACCAAAGTAGATTCCCCCATAACTTCCTACATCCCCTTGGCCTGAACAAATGAGTTCCCCGCTGAGTTGATAATCGCCAGCGGGTAAACTGGGAATCAATTCCACATAGGTTTCGCTGAAGTTGGGAGCCTTAATCATGAAGGATTTCAACTCGTTATCGCACGTCGGGACCGTGGCTTTTTCAATAATAACCCGATAGGGAAACCGCGGCATTCCTTGTTTGGGAATGAGTTCGACGGTTTTTCCCTCTGCCAATTCATTATAAAGTTCGTTATAAGGATTGGGGATCAACTCTTCTTTCAGGCGTTGACTCGGTGGCCAGAGCATGGCTAACGAAACAATCAACATCAAGAAAAGCAGGCACATTCCCAAGAATCCCCGACGATACCAACGATTTTCGTAACGGATCAGATCGCGTAAGAGGTCACGAGCGTCTCGATAAGGTGTGTCCACTCTGCAACACTTGTGGATAATCGTTTCATAGGCCCTAGGAACCCGAACGCCCGATTGGGCAGCGGGAGGAATCGCTTCTAGACGGGATTTGCCAACGTAAAGATACGGGTTCTCGGAAACGGGGGGGCGTTTGCCAACGAGCATTTCATAAAAGCTAATCCCCGCAGCATAAATATCCCATCTGGGCGAAGGTTTCGGAGAATTGTCCCATAAAGTTTCTGGAGAAAGATAGGGCACCGTGCCAGTGACACCTTGGGTCGGTGTCAGTTGTCCATTCACCTGAGTCGGCCGACCGTTCTCAAGATCGGAACTCCATTCCTGTTTGAGTAATCCGAAATCGCTGAGGACCCCGTTACCTTTTTCATCGACGAGAATGTTCGCAGGTTTGAAATCTCGGTGAATATATCCCTGACCATGAAGAAAGGCCAAGCCACGGATCGAATCACGAAAGAGACGAACAGCATTGCGTTGATTGAGCTGGCCGCTTTTAATCAGTTCCGAAACACTCGATTCATATTCTGGCATCACGAGATAGGGCATCCCCAAACATTCTTGATAATCGACAATCGGCACCAAGTTCGGATGCGACAGCTGAGACATTTCGTAGGCTTCATGAAAGAACCGTTTTTTGACATGCTCGGAAAGTTTGTTGGGTCGGGTGACTTTCAAAGCTCGCTTTCGCCCTAGTCGATCATACGCTTCAAAGACGATCCCCATGCCACCGGAGCCAATGAGTTTCGTTACCTGAAGACCCGGAACACTTTTGAGGAAGTCATTCAGTTGAGAATTTTCGGAATCGTTCCCCAGCGAGAACAAATCCGATTCGCTTTCTGAATTCTCACTCGGGGTCGAGGGATTCTGAACGACTTGGCCAAAGATTGAAACCGTCTCAATCTGCTTGACTTCAATTCGGGCAGAGCCCAACACGGAGAAGGTTGTACCAGTCTTTGAAGATAAATCGGGAGCTGGAATCGATACAGAATGAGGGGCCGAAGCGGCATGCGCTGGTTCTGCTCCGGACGGATTCTCTGCGGACACAGCGGATGTGGGTGGAAGAGAAATCGTTGAATGGGTTAATCGGCCCCACCATTTTCGCAGCTGATCCCACCATCGATGCAGAATCGTTTGGGTTGACGTGGAATGGTGATTTTGTCGCGTTTCAAAGCTTGAAGAGTGGTTCAAATTCAGAGGCGTTTCATCCGAATGGGGTCGGAATTTCCCGTGATGGTGATTGGAGTTGGGCATAACAAGGTTCTCATGAGTATTGTAATTTCTACCATAACCGTACTTCACCGATCCCACAAGGGGATTTATTCAAAAAAGGTGATTTTCTCTCTTTTCGAGATATTGTTGCGGGGGCCAGAAACATCAAAAATGTGTTTAATCGTCAAAATGTTACAGGAAATCATGATGAGAGAGGGGCATCCTGCAAACGAACCGCATTTGAGTCGTTCACGAAAAGAACGGCAAAATCTCCCTCTCTCCGATCGAGCATCGAACAAAGCATATTCTCTGTAGATTTCTCAATCCGATCTGAAGGTACCGATCGGATTGAGCAGAACTAGAAAGTATAAAAGGTTCTACGGGCGATTCAGCGAAGCATCAATTGAGTAACGGAACAAGGAGGTTAGACCTTGCTCGAAATGTTAACATAGGTGTGAACGTGGGGCAGAACGCGATAATTCCACACGAAGCCCGGCCCTTCTAAACGCCAGAAACTGAAAGGACGTTTTTCACTGGTTTTAAAGCCCTCTTCGGCTTCGGTGTAATAGGCAAAGTGAATTTTCTCCATGCCGCCGGTGAGTTTGATGATCTTCATCACTTCATCGGCATCGGCCGCACGATAGGGGGACAGCAGAGTTCGCATCACTTCTTCCATTAACTTCACTTGATCCTTGCTCAGCTCGCTGACACTGATACCAGGTTTTGGTGCTTTTTCCCCTTTGAGTCGGATGGAACCGGCCCCTTCGCCGGGGGTTTTCTGAACGTAGGCTTTCGCTTGTTGTTTTTCATCTAAGGCGCGGAATAATTTTTCAACCGCTCGGGTTTGATAGGCAAAGACGTTTTTCTTGTCATCGTAACCATCAGGGGTGTGGCCATAATAAATCGGGCCACCGAAAGCCGCGCCAGGTTCGGAATCCCCGTCGCAACGAATCGTGAGGTGGTGTCCCGTGAGTAGGAAGGCAAATTGCCCTTTGCTGGGATCGCCGAAAATGTCGGCCCCGCAATTTTCAAAGCTCTTCGAGGCGTCCCAAGTTCCTGCACGAGAAATTTGGTGGAAGCCATCCTCCCCACTGCAAATCGCTTTCACAATCTTCAGCAATAAATCTTCTTGCGATTTGGTGTAGACGTTACCAATCAGTTTATCGAGGGCTTTGTTGGGGTTCACCGTCTGACGATCTTTGTGGTTCCAAGGTTTTACCACCAATTTCTTTTGAGCGTCATCAAGGCCCGAGTAGAGTTCTTTAATCAGGTCTTCGGCGACGGTATTCACCAAACGGGGTTTTGGTCCCAATTCGGGTTCCGCGGCTCGGGCGGCGAGACTCGGGATGGTGAGGGCCGTCGCACCGGCAATCGTTGTTTTCAGAAACGATCGTCTATCTGTGTTGGGATTGGGAAGAGGAAACATGGATTAACCTCGGAGGGTAGTGAAAGTAAACAATTCGGGCGAATAATAAGGCTATCCTAACCAGAATTCGTCCGAAAGGGAAACGTTTTTTTGTAAATTCTTCTGACTTCCGCAGACTTCTCGAAGTAAAAAATTCCTTCATTTATTTGTTGATCTGTGTTCCCCTAGATATTGGGATGGTAAACCTATTTCACCTGAGAGAAATGAGACCTATGTTCACGTTGGTGAAACGAATTCGGGGCCGCTCGGGGCGTACTTCTTACGGTTAATCTGCGTGAGGATCGAATCAAATTGCAAATTGAAAAGTAGATCGGAACCTTCTAAATCCCCTGCTTTATCTAGCTCAACCTGCTGTCTATTCTTGTTGAACCCCCGTCTTTTCTAGCAAGATTCGACTGGACACTCAGAACGGGATCAGGTATTTCCCACGGCCAAAGTTGATATTAAAAGGCTTCTCAAAGATTCGGATGGGGGATCATATGAAGCAGAAATGGTTCTATTCGCTTGTGGCGATTCCGTTGTTGGCAGGCACTAGCTCGGCACAATTTAGTATTCCGGGGGCCACACCGATACCCAGCAAGCCTGAACCCATTACACCCGTCGGTTCTTCTGAGCCGATCACGGGACCGATGGCACCGGCCTCGAAACTTCCGCCGGGGGTCGAATCCATGCTGCGACCTATCGACAAAGTTCCCACCGAACGGAATGTCGTGGTTGATCCCAAACCCACTTACAAGTATGAATTGAAACCCGAGCATGGCGATTACTTGGTCATTGTCAAAACGTATCGGGGCTATTTCCCTCGGAATGAAAAAGAACGGATTGGCGAAATGCCCGATACTGCAATCGATCGGGAGAGTGCCAAAAAACTGGCAGAGGGATTCGCGGAATGGATTCGGAACGAATTAAAACTGCCCGCGTATCTGTACGAGCGGGGCTGGGCCAAACGAATTGAAGAATCGAAACGACACGCAGCCGAGATTGAACGTCGCTATCAGGAAAAAAAGGCTCAAGGGATCGAGATTGATCGAAGGATGATCAAAGCTCCGATGACTGATTATCCCGATGAGTATGTGGTTCTCGTCGGGCATCCTAAGGGGGCCATTCGGGATATGGAATCCGCCGGTGAGATGGCCAAATATCTTCGCGGGTTGAAGGTCACTCCACCGAGTAAGTTCAGTGATTCCTTCATCGAGTCCGAAGATAACGTCGGCACGAAAGTGAAGACAACGGCGATTAATCCCTTTGCCACGGCCTTTGCGGCAGCGAATCCCGCGATTGTAGCCAAAACGGGAAGCCGGCCCGCACCGGTTGTCGATGCCTTTATTGAAAAAATCAATGCCTCGGAACCTTATAGCCTAATCCATGCCGGTCTGAAGAAAAAATATACCCTGTTGGTTCGGTACTATACAGGGAGTTTTGAGTACGTCGGCGCAGAAGGTTCTCGCTCTGCGGGTCCAAAAGTCGATAATGTAGGGACCGGATTGCAGGCAGCGGCCATATCGGCCTCGAATACCGCCAACTTCCTGCGAAAGATCAAACCCAGTTTCGATGCCTATGTCTTCCACGATCGAAAATCGAGTTTAGTCACCGTCGGTGAATTTGATGGTCCGGATGACCCCAATTTAGCACCCGTGCTCAAGACACTTTCGGGTTTCAAAATGGTCAATCCGAAAACGAATGAAACACTGGATCAACTCCTTGAATTTCCTCGGGATCGGGAAACAGGGAAATTACAACCGATTTTGATCCCGATTCCCCAAATCAAAAAGTAACCCGATTTCCTGTTTTTTTCAGGCTCCTTTTGTAGCGCCTATCATAAGCCCTTCTTTGAGTTGGGGTTAATGTTCGATCGGATTTGAGAACGAGGGGAGCGGGAATGAGAAGAAGAAGCAAAAAGGGAAAAGCATAAACTAAATCCAAAAGGGGGGCTGGTAAATTTTTCCTGATTCTTGTGGCAAATCGAAACCCCTTCGGTTATCCTAAATATAGCCCTACCTACCTCCAAACGTATCGAGTTATGTTCGAGCAATTTTCTCCTTCCTTTGAGCAACATCGTCGGCGTTTCCTCACCACCATCGGTTCCGGTTTGGGTTACGCAGCGCTTCATCATTTGCTCAATCAGTCGGCTTGGGCCGGCGCCAAAGACCCTGTTCCTGTGCCCGGTGTTCTCGGAAAAACCCATCACGCTCCCAAGGCCAAAGCGGTCATCTATCTGTTCATGGCGGGGGGACCGTCTCATTTGGATACCTTCGACCCGAAACCGAAGCTCAAAGAGCAGCACGGCAAAGAAATGCCCGCCTCGGTGTTGGGAGAGCAACGGGTTACCTTGATGACTCGGGGGCAAGGGCATCGCAAGGCAGCGAGTACCCCATTCAAGATTGAAAAGAAAGGCAAGTCGGGCATCGAAATGACCGACATTATGACCCAAATTGGGAAAGTGGCCGATGAACTTTGCGTGATTCGTTCAATTCATTCCGAGCCAATCAATCATGATCCTGCGGTCACATTCATGCAAACGGGACGGCCGCAACCCGGTTTACCTTGTATGGGGTCGTGGTTTAGTTATGGTCTCGGTAATGAAAGCCAAGATTTACCCGCCTACACGGTCATGATTTCCGGACCGTTCGATCAACCGATTCCTTCTCGCTATTTCCATAGCGGGTTTCTCCCCAGCCAGCACCAAGGGGTTCAGTTCCTTTCTGGGAATGACCCGGTCCTTTATCTATCTAACCCGCAGGGAATCACGAAACAAACACGCGGCGATTTGGTAGACGGGGTCAACGAGTTGAACAAACTTCGCAAGGACACGGTGAAAGACCCCGAGATCGACGCACGGATCAAATCGTTTGAGTTGGCCTTCAAGATGCAATCGAGCGTTCCGGAACTGATGGATATTTCCAAAGAGGATAAAAAAACACTCGAGCTGTACGGTCCCGAAGTGAATCAACCCGGAACCTTTTCGCGTCACTGCTTGTTGGCTCGCCGATTGGTGGAACGGGGGGTGCGATTCGTCCAACTTTTCCATCGGGGCTGGGATGCTCATGGCGATGTGACCGGTAATGTGAAACGCCAAGTCGCTGCCACGGACCCCGGATGTTACGGTTTGTTGCAAGACCTGAAGAATCGGGGTTTACTCGACAGCACCCTCATTATCTGTGGGGGGGAATTCGGCCGTACCGCCTATGGTCAAGGAAATCTCGAAGGAGGATTCGGGCGCGATCATCACCCGCGCTGCTTTACTTATTGGCTAGCGGGGGGGGGCATTAAAGGCGGTACCGTGATCGGCAAGACCGACGATTTTGGCTACAACGTGGCCGAACGACCGGTTCATGTGAACGATCTTCATGCCACCATTTTACACCTGATGGGAGTCGATCATACCAAGCTGACCTACCGGCACGGGGGACGGGACTTCCGCCTCACCGATGTTGCGGGTGAGATCGTGAAGGAAGCTCTGGCTTGATTCTCTTCAAATGGTGAATCTTTTCGACCTGTTCTATTTCTGCTTCCCAAGGCTGTCTACGAAATCAACCCAACTGCTTCCCCAAGTTCTGTTCCCAACCCTATCTAAAAATAAGCGGAAGAGAATCAAAGTCGATTCTCTTCCGCTCATGAGGTCGATGGTTCTAGATTCTATTTGACAACTACTTGGCAGGTCCCACGCTGATAATTTTGACCCGTTGTTTTCCCGAATCGAGAGGGAATGCCTCGCGGAGTTCTGCCCGTCCGATGTTCCCCGCTCGATCTTGCGCTTCCAATCGTAGGTAAACCTTATCTCCAATTCCAGGGGGCATGGACCAGCGGTAGACCCCTTCATTCTTATAACCGTTGACAACCACTTCCCAAGGGCCTTCTGGTTTGGTGGCGTAATACAATCGAATGGCATTTCCGAGCAGGTTTTGGTCTCGGGCTGTCCAAGTAATGAGTAACGTCCCTTCCTCGGAACCTGATCCGAGTGTGGGTTGATGAAGGTGAACTTCGGGCTTGATCGTGTCGATTTCCACAACACAATCGGCTTCCTCGGCAATGTCCGGAGCTTTTCCATTTCCACCGGGACGAATCCGAATTCCCCAGGCGCCATCCTCGGGCAAGGTCAATCGCGCGGGGCTACTGCCGTTCGATTCATCTTTGAGCGGCACCCAAGTTTTGCCGTTATCTTTCGTGGCCCAAAAGTCGATGCGAGCCGCCACGCGAACCGTTCCCCGCAGATCATAATTCACCGAGATTGTTCGGGTGTTGAGCATCGAGGGAGCTTCGTTCCGAATATCGGGTTCAGGTTCGAGTTCAGGGCGTTTAAGTGGTTTCGACTCGAGGGGCGGAAGTTTCAGATCGGTCGATTCTTTCGGCGGGTACGAAGAGCTATTCGTATTGGGTAAAGCCGGTAGGGCCGGAAGTTTCAGGTCAGGCCCGCTGGGAATTTCTGGAAGTTTCTCCGGTGCTTTCGGGATGGGCGGCAGATCGTTGGCACTGGGGATACTCGGAAGTTCCGGTAGTTTCAGGTCCGTACCTTTCACATCGGGCATCTTCACATCGGGAACTTTAAGGTCAGAAACTTTGACGTCAGGAACTTTGAGGTCCGGCATTTTGACATCGGGAACTTTAACGTCAGGAACTTTGACATCGGGAATTTTGAGGTCGGGCATTTTCACCTCGGGAAGCCGATAATCGACCGGTTTCACATCGGGTGTTTTGACATCGGGTAATTTGTAGTCTCCCGTTTGAATGTCAGGAAGTTTGTAATCGTGCCCCCCACTGGGGAGACGATAGTCAACCGGTTTGACCTCCGAAGTAAGGGGGCGAGAATCCTTGACGGGCAGGCCGACGAGCGGATCATTCAAATCAATTTCGACCAAGGTTTGGTTCCCTGCCAAGTCCGAAACGCTGACCCGAATCCGACTCGTTGCCGTTTCGCTGCTTGGGGCCGTGAACAAGGTGGCACTCTCTGCGGAACGCGGCGCCAACGGGTTCCACGAACCATCTTTCCCTTGCCAGAAAACCTTCAGGGTTTTCAGATCGGGGTTGACATCGATAATCTTGCAATCGAAAAGGCGTTCATTCCGGTGCGGAAGGACTTGCAGTTGAACCTCGGGCTTTTTCGTATCGAAAATGACGGTCCGATGAGGCAGAGCATTTTCCGGATTGGCGGGAGACGAGCGACCGCTTTTATCAACGGTCATAAAGAGAAAGTCATGCTTCCCTTCAACGCTCGCTTGATAATCAAAAGAATCGCGTGAGGGAACCCCTGCCGCGACAAGGTTCCATTTTCCCCCAGCGACACGCACATACATTTTTATTTCCGATAAGCTGGCGCGGACCTGATCTTCCAGTTGAATGGGCAAACGGACCGAAGAATTTTTGATATAGATCGGAGCGGGGGCTTGTGCCCAAAGGTTTCCCGAACTAAGCAAAATAGAAACAGCCAGCGCCAACCCCTTTCGGCGTAGCCATCGAAGTGCCCCTTTTTTCATTTCGATTTCCCCCTGTTGTATACCGTCAGAATTTCATGTTCGTTATCTTGATGAATCTTCGTTTTCTTGGTGAATCATCGTTGTCAGAATTTCATGTTCGTTGTCTTGATGAATCATCGTTGTGATTGATGAATCGGCTGGGTTGTTTGTCGTTCCGAAATTACCGAGTCCCCACTCGGAACGGAACTACTTTGCTCACCTCCCGACCCGTCGGACGATCCACCATTTTCACATGAATGGTGTACTTGCCGGGGCTAAGTGTTGCGGGCAAACAAAACCGATAACTTCGGTAATAGTCTTGTGGTGGAGTGGCGAGACGATCCACCTCATCGCGTGGGTCGGCATGCCAAACGACCTGTCCGGCCGCATCTTGGATGGAAAGAACCCCATCGAGATCAACAGCATAGCCGTTTCCTCCCGAAAGAGGGGGGGTCGAGAAGTTCACCATTTCGAGATAGAGGTAGACCATATCGCCGCCTCGGAAGGTATGAGATTCCGGAAAAGGCTCAATATGGCCGAAGTTATGGACTTCGCGGCACAGGCTCACATGGTTGGCATCCAATGCGGCCTTGGGAGTCATGGCAAGCGAAAGGTTCTTGAGTTGATCCAACACATGCGAGACTTCGTTGGGCGTCATTCCCGCGAGGTTCCCCTCATAAATTTTGGAAAGGGCCGGCAACAAGCGAAGCAAGGCATCCTGAGTTTTGGCGTCATATTTTTTCAGTGCTTCGGCCAGCTCTTCTTTGCGATCGGCCTTGAAAGCAACTAGGGCCTTGCTCAATGTGGGATCGGTCGTTGGTGAAACCGATTTCTCGCTGGGGGAACCAAAATTCGATTGATGGTTCGGTAACTGCTGCGGTTGGACCGGTGGCAAGGCTGGTGGAAGCTGTGCGCCGGGGGCAGTCGGAATCAAAGGAATTTCTTTTAATCCCCCCCCCTGCTCGGGACGAGGCTCAGAATCCAACGGAGGTAATTTCAGGTCGTTGGGCGATTCGGGTTTCGTTGAGGTCGGAGCCAGTTCCAGCTTGGGATTCGGTTTTTCGGGTGTTCTGGGCAAAGTGACCCCACCTACGGGCGGCTTAAGCGTCGGCCATTCCGGGCGAACGATCTCGGGAGCGTTGCTATCTGTGGAGGCAGGCTTTGTTCCCGATTCGGGTGGTTTGCTTCCGAGTTCGGGTGATTTGCTTCCTGATTCCGGAGCTTTAATCAACGGTTCGGGTGATTTGCTTCCCGAATCTGGAACACTAACTCCCGTATCGGGTGATTTGACTACCGGTTCCATGGGGGTCTTCAGTGGGGGTTCCGGAGCCGGCTTGGTGGCCGATTCGCTCGGACGGGTAAGCTCTGTGGTTTCCTGCGGATTTTTCAGCGGCAATTCACGGGGCGATTCTTCTTTTTTCACCGTCTTGATGCCCGGATCGATGACCATCGACGGACCGACGGGGGGCTTTCCGAGCGGTGGATTATTGCCAGTCCTTGGAACGGCTGTTGGGGGAATGCGGGCCGAATCGCTGGCAAAACTTCCCACCGGTTTCCCGCCACCGATTTTCGGTTGCGTGGCCGATTCCATCACAGGGGGAACATCCCGTTTTTCTGCAAATCGTTCCGGTTGACGAGGACCGGAAATTTCCCGTCCGCGGCCGGAATAGTAAGCCGGATCATATTCCATCGGGCGATAGGGTAAGCAACCCAAAAAGGTCAGTGATGACAAAGCCACTGCCGATAAACCAAGCACACGAATCATCCTTGACCTCATTTATTCAAGTCCAAAACGAATCTTTGCCGAGCCTTGCGGATACCAGCCTTTACAGAGGAATCAAGCGGACTTTAGCGAAAACTCGACGGGAAGCTCGAATTTTTTCATTTCGCAAATTCTCTAGTCTCTCTGGATTGTCAAGCTCTTGTGAAGGGGAATAAATACTTCAAGGCCAGTAATTTGGGGAACAGAGTCAGATTCCATTCCGATGCGATGGGTGAACAACGAATTTATTTAGCGAACGTCATTTATTCCATCGAAAGGTCATTTACTGAGCGAACATGATTGAGAAAGGGGCAAATCCCATGAGCTAGGGCGGGGGAAGAGGGTGAACATCAGAATAGAACGTCTGAAGGAGAATCGACCGGTTCAGGCTCAAGGTGCGGCTTCAGGCTCAAGGTGCGGCCGGATCGTCCGTTCGGAGGGTCACCCCCGTTGTTTCAATGAGATAGGTCCCTTTAGCTATTCGGGTGACCGGTTCGTTTGTGTGCGTGGTGAATCGCCGAGAGGATTCCACATGAGTGAGAGTCCCCCAAGGCCCTGGTGCCGAAATGTAGGAAACGAAAACACGAACACGGTAAAGTTTACCATCGTCTCCGCCGACCGTGAAACAGTTCGTTTCCCGAAGATTGCCTGCCGTGGGGGTCACAGCAGCGATTGCTCGACGGTTCCGACGACGACGTTTTTGTATGTTCATAAGAAACTCCCTCTGATATGTCGCTAACAGGGGAGTAACGTAACCGAGAAAAATACCGACACCCAAAAATGAAAAATTTCGGAAAATCATGACTGCTTAAAAGATTTGGGGAGTGAATGCCCAAAAATATCAACGATCAGGCATCAACCAGATTTGGGAGATCGTTCTGCAAATTGAGGGGAAGGAACCGAAAAGAAAAAAAAGGGAGACCGACTGAGTCGATCTCCCCGAGAGAGGTGGTACGCTCAAGATTATCAATTAGTTTTTCTTCTTGCCGCCACCCAATTTGAAGCTCTTAACGGTATCTTTATCCACGTCCAGAGTGATCTTGGCATCGGCTTTGGCCTTGCTGAGGATGTCGGCGGCGGGAACTTCTTTTTCTTCGCCTTTCACTTTGGTTTTGATTTTCAGGTCCGCGGGAACTTTGAATTCTTTTTCTTTGTCTTCCACTTTGACGGTCAATTTGCCATCAGCGAATTTAACGAAAGTCCCTTGAATTTCTTCGGCGAAAGCAACGCCAAGGGTCAGGACAGCGGCAACCATAACGGCTACAAATTTACGAAGCATGGTAGCTCCTTTGGGTAAATAAGGGGGTATGTTGTTTGACCGATTCGACTACCGATCAAATATTAGGGGAGGTTACAACAACCTCACCGTTCATGTTATAATTAACCCAAGGTGATCGGGAAGGTTCCGCGAAAAGGATTTTTTTTCATGGCAAAGCACAAGATTCGTTTCTCGGCAGGATTTCTCCTCCTTTTCTTCACCTTGGCTGTGCTGGCGCAACCTCGTAAAGAAGAATGGGACGAAAAAACCGATCCGAAAAATCAGGCCAAAAACGAGAAAATGGCCCCACTTCCCAAAGTGAATGAACTGGACGAACTGGGGGTCGGTTCGTTTTCTCAGGAGGCGATCAAAGCTCCCTCTCCGACCAGTAAGAATTTTCTGTTAAGTTTTGCCATCCCTCACGACCGCATCATCTCGACAGTCAGTCGCCTTGAAGTTACCCGCATTGCTTTGTTCCCCACGCGGCAACTCCCCGAAGAAAAATTTGAGGTCAAAGTGCTCGACGGGACCGGCACGAAGGTCACCCCAAAAGAGTTTGTGACCGGTTCGGGAATGGAACTGCTTCCCTTTGAAAAGATCGTGATGGAGGACGTTGAGGTTTTTTTGAGACGCGATAAACTTCCGATCAGTCGCGAAGAGCAACTGGAAACCGCTATTCGAGCGCTGGCCTGCGCCCGACGATTTCATCTGCTTGCCGTCAGCGAAGGCAAACGGGTCGGCCGCGAATGGGATGCTTTGGGCAACGATCTGAAGAACAAACACATCGACTGTATGCGGGGATTGTTTGCTTTGTATCGTTCCGGTCGAAAATACGAAAAGGCCGATGAATTGGGCCTCAGACTGTTGGCTGCCTTTCCCGATGATGTGAAAGTCAAAAAGGATATTTATCAGCTCCAATTGCAACGGGTAGTGGAAGACCTCAAGGCTCCGACTGATGAAGACTACATTCGCCTTCGGGGAGCCACCATCGAATATGAACAAATCCCTGGCGCTCTCACGGACCCATTACTCAAATCGGCAAAAGATCGTCTTACAAAGCGGGCCGAAAATTTGGTCGCCGAAGCCATTCAACTGAACGATCAGGGCAAATCGGCCGAGGGGCTAAATCGCCTGCGTGTGGCCGAAACGATTGCTCCGGACTTAGCGGGGATTGTTACGGCTCGGAATCGGCTCAAGGGGGCTGTTCTTTATGTCGGCGTCAGTGCGCTCCCCGAAAAAATGACCCCTGCCACCGCTCGGACCGACTCGGAAAAATGGGCCGTCGAATTGCTTTTCGAGAGTCTCGTGCGACCCGTCACCGTGGAAGGATTGACTCGTTATCGCCCGATGTTGGCTGCCGAACTTCCTACCGTCGATCCTTTGTGCCGGTCCTTTGTTCTTCCCAAAAATATCCGTTGGAACGAGCGAGATTTTCTCAATGCCCATGATATTCGGGAAACCATCAACCTCACCAAAAAACAGAATCTGCCCGAGCGCACGGCCCCTCGGGATTTGTACGGGAGTGAATTTGCTGAATTACTGGAGGTGAATTTGAACCCCGAAAATCTTTTCACTCTGCAAATTCATTTGAGTCGGGGAATCCCCCATCCGCTCCAGAAGATGAATTTCAAAATTCTTCCAGCAAGGTGGTTGGTGGCCAATCGAAAAGAAATTGATGATGAAGAATTTGCGCGGAACCCGTTTGGCACAGGCCCCTATCGCTACCTCGGTCGCCAAACCGAAGCCGGTGGTCGAGAAGTCGCCGTTTTTCAAGCCAATCCTCATTATCAGGCTCGAAAACCCAATTCCCCCAACTTCCAAGAAATTCGCATGTTTGTTCCCCCATCGAGCGGACTCGATAAAGAAGCCAAAAATGGTCAACTTCACCTGCTCCCCGACATTTCTCCTTCGTTGGCGAATCGCTTTGAAACCGAAGCAGGATTATCGACTCAATTTCGGGTAGCGAAACCGACCTTGAATAAAAGAATTCACATCTTGGCCCTGAATCATCGCCGACCGGTTTTGCAACGCGAAAAACTTCGTCAGGGGCTTTCTGCTGCCATCGACCGCGAGAAGATCCTCAACGAAGTTTATCGCGAAGGTTTCAAAAACACTCATTCCGCATTAGTGGGGCCTTTCCCGCTCAAGTCATGGGCCACACCGAAAGCAGCACGCGAGGTGCCCCTGTTCAAGCCGGGTGCAGGTGGTGTGATTTTGGAAAGTCTCGAACCGGGAGAGAATCTGAGACTCAATTTGAAATTTGATCAAAGCGATCCTCGGAACGCACAAGCAGCCATGATGATCAAAACGGCCATCGAACAAGCCAGCCAACAAAAAGGGGTGAACCGTGTGGAAATCATCCTCGATCCACTCGATGCCCCGACCTTTCGTAAACGAATTGAACTGGAACGAGATTTCGATTTAGCTTTAACTCATCTAGATTATACCGACGATCTGTTGAGCTTGGATCATTTCTTTACCCCATCTGCCGCGGGACGGGGCGGAAGGAATTTAACCGGCTATCTTTCACCAGCAACCAAAATTCAAGAAAGTGATCGTCGCTTTATGCAGTTACTTGCCGAGGTCAAACAACATCGCGATTTTTCGGGAGAATTACGGGAAAAAACGTGGGATATTCACACTGCGTTTAATCAACGTTTGCCGTTTATCCCGCTTTGGCAACTCGATCGCTGGTTAGCAATCCATCACGATCTGCAAATTTTCTTGAACGATCCGAATATCCCCAGTCATCCAAACGACCTCGATCCGGCGATCCTGTTTCAAGGAATTGAGTATTGGAAAATGAAGTAACCCGCAGGATTATTCAGCTAGTCATTGACCCCCAAATTTGTTACTAAGTTCACTTCGGGAAGCGAATCACCGGCTCCTTTGGGTTGCTCAACTGCTGACACCTCTTTTTTTTCGTAGCCGTCTTCTAGGTCGATTTGGCCTTGAGTCTACGTTGTCTCAAATAAATGAACCCGAAGATGAGCGTGAGAACACAAGCGGCAACAGCAACTCGACCCCACCACTTCGAGCTTTCCTTCGGCTCCGGCTCCGGCTTGCCATAAGCATCTACAGGAACTACCTTATTTTGATCATTAACTACGATATTAAATTTAGCTGCTGGGCTATTAAGAATTTTTGTACCTTGAGGAAGTTTCAGACTCTCTATAGTGAAATTCTTGGGATCAATCTCTTCATTTAATGAGTGTATCACAACGCTTACTTTTTCGGACTGCTTTAATTTCCCATTCTTATCTTCGATAAAGTAATCTCTTGTTTTAGGAAACCAATGTCCTTTGTGATTTTGCAAGCTATTGACAAACCAAATTTTTGATTGGTTGGGAAGTCTAATTTCACCCTTAAGAAAATTGGGGCCTCGGTTTATGTCAATCCAAACTGTATTCATGGTACCATTTTTGAGAGTAGACAACTTAAGACATTTGGTACCGTCAAATTCTTCAAACTTTGCCTCTGAGATAAACTCTTTCTGGAATAAGTCACGAATAAAATTGATGTAATTTTCATCATCTGGGACCCTCGTACTGGGAATTAACTGTGCATAACCAATCCCGATCATATGGGCCGGCACATAACAATGAGAATCGAAATGATTCCCTTCGACATACTTGGCTGGATCATTATCACCACTATTAAATCCAACAAATGTCAAAGTATATCCGGTAAAGTCACCATTTTGACAAAACAATTCTCTCATACCAGTCATTGTAATTGTCTTGTCTGCTAGAAGTTTCTCTTTGTCTTTACAAATCCGAATCGTATTCCCTATGGCCCATTCATCAGAATGATTGTTGAATTGAATACTCACTGTCATGTCATATTTTTCAATGCTTTTGACCCTGTTTATTAGCCCATTTTCAATTTTTTTGAGTTGTTCATCGTCGATTTCAATCTTTTTGTTTAGTTGGCTAAACAAACAAAGTAACAAAAGATAAATGAATGAGTTCATAATTTACTCCCTATATTTGTTAGTAATATCAATTAATTCACCTGTAGTTTAAGAAAAAAAACATCATTAAGGACAGTTTTCTGGTGGGATTCCATAATGTTTTAGAATTACACCTGATTTAACTGATTGACATTTTGCAGGCATTCCTTTCTCATGGACACTAAAAACACACTTTCCTACGTAATAACAATTAATTTGTGTGAGAGAACCCATTTTGTATCCCTCTTTCTTAAGAGGATTCAGAGGGGGTAATGGAACTCCGATAAATGGTCCTTTCACACTTATCCCACCCACTCCTGTACACATTTCTTCTGGTGCATCGGGATCACAAAATGGTAACCCGTTAATTGGACAATCGGTTTCTGCTTGAACTGTATCTGGGCAACTCTTTTGAGTTTGGGAAGGGTCTGTCCCCCAGATTTCATGGGTGCCCACCGACAGGATGCAGATCAGAGAGGTGAGCATGCCGAGAGCCGCGAGTTTCGTTTTGTTCATGGTGTGATACCTCATGAAGCTACTACTGATTTCACTTTCGCCTCAACACCGGGAAGCGAATCACCGGCTCCTTCGGGTTACTCGACTGCTGTCACCTCTTTTTTTCGTAGCCTTCTTCTAGGACGATTTGGCCTTGAGTCTACGTTGTCTCAGATAAATGAACCCGAAGATGAGCGTGAGAACACAAGCGGCAACAGCAACTCGACCCCACCACTTCGAGGGTTCCTTCGGCTCCGGCATTGCTGGCTTAATATCAAATGGAATTGGTGCCATTTTAGTTATATTACGATCCCGATCCACAACTAATGTATGACCCTTTGCTGTAGGATCATGTAAGATTTTAGTTCCTTCGGGAAGACCTATTCCAGCAATTGTAAAAAGAGAAGGATCAATTCGCTGATTGAGAGAATGAATAACTATTTCTACTTTTTCTGTTTCAATTAAATTTCCATTTTCAGAATAAGTATATTCACTTGAAATCGGAAACCAAATTCCTGAAGGTATGTGTTTTTCAATTTGATTCTTTCTAGTATAAGTCTTCTTCCCAAATTGTTTTTGGATTTGTAGGACACTAGGACCTTGCTCTAAGCTAATCCATACCTTATATGTAGACTCATTATTTGGATGAATTTTTTGTTGCGTACTTAATACAAGGCAATCTGTCTGACCAAGTTTTTCTCGCGTAATTTTGGGACTTGCACTAAATACACTCGTATAAAATTCATCAAGATGTGATTGATTATATAATGAATTGAGACGATCCAATGGAAGCAACCCAAGTGATTCAATCGGATATCTGAAATAATCATTTTTAGTAAATTCTCCTTTCTCGAATCCTCCAACACTCACATCTTGTCCTGCAATAAAGTCGTATTTGAATTTATAGCCCTGATAATCTCCATTTTGTATGGAAATTCTTCTTGTATTCTGATATTTGTAATTTATTTCGCTATAGATTTTATCGCCTTCTTTTCTTATCTTTATTAAATTGGAATATGTTCCACTATTATTGTTTGATAAATTTGAATCAATTGTAATATCGTAGGACTGAATACTGTTTCTAGGCTTAATGATTTCATCTTTGAGTTGAAGAAGTTTTTTCTGATCCCATTCTTCTTGCGCAATCAGATATTGATGATTTGCCATAAGCAATATCACATAAAAAATTAAGATAAATCTCATGATATTTCTCCTTAATTAGATTATTGATTTTGAAATCAAAAACAAAACTCTTTTTTATTGCTTAGGGCAAGGCGTTCCTGGAAAAGTCGGTGCTAGAAACTGACCTTTTAATTTGTTTGTATCAGGTTCACATCTCAAGTATTCTTCTGTTATATCATCATAAACCGCCTTACATTGATAAATCCGATAGCACATTTTCTGGATAGGTTGTGCTGTTTCTGGTTGCATTCCTATTGAGTAGTCATACCATTGTGATTTTGGGTCTGGATTTTTAAATTGATCTTTTTCAAGTATCGCACCGATCAGTTTAGGACAGGGTATTTCCGGTGCTCCCTGACAAATCGGAATTGCATTGAGAGGACATTCAATTTTTCCATAGACACTGTGAGGACAATCATCTTCTTCTGGGGGGTCTGTCCCCCAGATTTCATGGGTGCCCACCGACAGGATGCAGATCAGAGAGGTGAGCATGCCGAGAGCCGCGAGTTTCGTTTTGTTCATGGTGTGATACCTCATGAAGCTACTACTGATTTCACTTTCGCCTCAACACCGGGAAGCGAATCACCGGCTCCTTCGGGTTACTCGACTGCTGTCACCTCTTTTTTTCGTAGCCTTCTTCTAGGACGATTTGGCCTTGAGTCTACGTTGTCTCAGATAAATGAACCCGAAGATGAGCGTGAGAACACAAGCG
>JAOAAA010000060.1 GCA_026419115.1 Gemmataceae bacterium | reverse complement strand
CCCCTCTTCGGCGAACCATTCAAAGGTATCAGCCGTCTGCAGGACTTCCCCTTTGGCCTCGGCCACGGGTTTGCCTTGTTCCATCGTGAGAGCTTTGGCAAACGGGTCCGCACGTTCGCGAATGAGATCGGCGGTCTTTTTGAGGATTTTGGCCCGTTCCCATGCGGTCAGTTTTGACCACGCAGGGAGTGCTTTACTGGCAGCCTCGATGGCCAAGCGGCAATCTTCACGGGTCCCCATAGCCACTTCAGCAATACTTTCTTCAGTCGCCGGATTAATGACCGCCAGCCGTTTTCCCGAACTGGAATCGACCCATTTCCCATTGATATAAAGCTGCCGGTAACTCCCCACCGACCCAATAGGAATACTCATCCTTTCGCCCTCAAGGTGTTGTGTAAATTGCTATTGTACGTTCAAGGCAGGAAATCGGGAATCGGCCCGTAACGCGATCCGATGATGAGCAAGAACCACTTAATGATAAGTGGGGGCCACAATGAATTGCCAAAATTTTGGAGGAAAATTGGTACGCTTTCGGTCATAATCTCGCTTATTGGGATAGGAGCACATGAACATGAACGAAGAAACCCTGTTTCAGAAAGCGTTGGAACTCTCCCAAGACCAGCGAGCGGCTTTTCTCGATCGTGAATGTCCCGATCCCGTTTTGCGGGCACGAGTGGAAGCCTTGCTCGCTGCTGATGAAGCCTCAGAAATCCTAGTCGATCAATCCTTCCCCAAAATGGAGAATGATTTCAGAACAGGTCCCAATGTTCAAAAAAACATTTTCACTCCCAAAGAGACGGAAGGCACACTCATTGCAGGCCGGTATAAGCTGCTACAGCAAATTGGCGAAGGGGGTATGGGGACCGTCTGGATGGCCGATCAACTCGAACCCATCAAACGTAAGGTCGCCATCAAGCTCATCCGAGTTGAACGGGGAGACTCGAAAACCATTCTGGCTCGCTTCGAGGCCGAACGACAAGCGATCGCCTTGATGGATCATCCGCACATCGCCAAGTTGCTCGATGCCGGCACGACGGAAGATGGCGCCCCTTTTTTCGTCATGGAGTTGGTCAAAGGTATTCCACTCAATCAATACTGCGACCAGCATCGGCTTTCCATTCCTGAACGTCTGAATCTGTTCATACAAATCTGCTCTGCGGTGCAGCACGCCCATCAGAAGGGGATTATCCACCGCGACTTGAAACCGTCGAACATTTTGGTGGAAAGCCACGAGGGCAAGCCAGTGCCCAAGATCATCGACTTCGGTTTAGCGAAGGCAACGACAGGCATGCAACTGACCGAACAATCGCTTTTCACCGCCATCGGCACAGTGCTGGGAACGCCGTTGTACATGGCCCCCGAGCAAGCGAGTTTCAATGCGATCGACATCGATACTCGCGCCGATGTGTATGCTCTTGGAGTGATTTTGTACGAGTTATTGACCGGCACCACACCCATCACCCGCGAAGCATTCAAGCATGCCGCATTGGATGAGATGTTGCGGCTGATCCGTGAGCAGGAAGCCCCCACGCCAAGTAGTCGGCTCAGCTCGGATGATCGTACCCCTACGGTTGCGGCGAATCGACAAATCGAACCGGCGAAATTGGGGCGTTTCATCAAAGGCGAACTGGATTGGATCGTGATGAAGGCCTTGAGCAAGGAACGCGATCGGCGTTACGAGACGGCCAAAGGTTTTGCTCGGGATATTGAGCGGTTCTTGAATCATGAGCCGGTGAGTGCGGGTCCACCGAGCGCTGCTTATCGCTTGAGGAAATTCGTGCGTCGGAATCGTCCCCAAGTGATCGCTGCTAGCTTGGTGGTGCTGGCATTGGTTGCGGGGGTGGTGGGCACCACACTGGGCTTGCTCGAAGCGCGACATCAGGCAGAAATTGCTCGGGGACAGCAAGCCGAAGCTATCCGACAGGCCGAGGTCGCCCGAGCCGAGGCCGAAGCGAAAGAACAAGCACGCGCGGAAGAAGCCAACCAGCGAGCCGAGGCGGAACGGCAACGGTCAGAGGCGGAACGGCAACGGGCTTTGGCAGAGGAACGACTTACTCAAGTGACGGCGGAAAAACAGCGGGCCGATGAGGAAAAACGAATCGCAACGGCAGTCAAAGATTTCCTGCAAAACAAATTGTTGGCTCAGGCAGCCCCTGTTGAGCAGGCCAACCACTTGTTGCGGGTTGGCCTGCTAGTCGGCGAGATGAAGTACAACCCAACCATCCACGAGTTGCTGGATCGGACGGCCAAGGAACTCGCTCCCGACAAAATCGAGGGCGTATTCCCGAAGCAACCTTTGGTGCAGGCAGAGATTCTGCGGACGGTGGGAACTACCTATTGCGGAATCGGAGAAGCGGGTGTTGCCCTCGATTTTTTGATTCGTTCCGTCGAGTTGTTTCGTCGTCACCTTGGCTCGGACCATCCCGAGACGCTCACCAGTATGAATAACCTCGCTTTAGTCTACCATGATCTCGGTAAACTCGACCAAGCCTTGCCGTTGTTGGAGGAAACCCTGAAGCTCCGCAAAGCCAAGCTGGGGACCGACCACCCCGACACCCTCACCAGCATGAACAACCTCGCCGCATGCTATTGGTCACGAAAGCAACTCGACAAATCGATGTCGTTATATGAGGAAACACTGAAGCTCCTCAAGGCGAAGCTCGGCCCGGAACACCCCCATACCTTGCTCAGCATGAACAACCTCGCTGGGGTCTACTTTCATATGGGGAAACTCGATCAATCGTTACCGCTTCAAGAAGAGTTGCTGCAGCTCATGAAGGCGAAGTTCGGCCCCGAACATCCCCATACCCTGCTCAGCATGAATAACCTCGCTGTGGGCTATTGGTCGCGAAAACAACTGGACAAGTCTGTAGCCATCTTCGAGCAGTTGCTTCCCATCCAGCAAAAGAAACTCGGCCGAGAACATCCAAACACGCAGTTCACGGTCGCCAACCTCGGTGTCAACTATAATGATACCGGAAGACTGGCCGAGGCGATCCCACTGCTAGAAGAGGCCTACCGCTCGTCCAAGAAGTATCCCGTCCTTCGTTGGGTGGGTGACCATTTGTTGGAGGCCTATACCAAAGCCGGCAAGCGGGCAGAAACCCAGAAGCTAATCCACGAAATTCAGGCCGATGCGCGCAAGCATTTGCCCAAAGACAGCCCCCAGTTGGCAGGGCTTTTGGCCCAGTTTGGCTTGATGCTGTTTAGGTTGAACAGCTATGCCGAAGCGGAACCGCTGCTACGGGAGTCCTTAGCTATCTATGAGATGTTGAAACACGACTCTTGGGTTACCTTTAACATCATGTCGCTTCTCGGTGAGGTGTTGCTAGCCCAGAAGAAATACACCGATGCCGAACCATTTTTGCTCAAAGGCTACGAAGGGATGAAAGCCCGTGAGAAGAACATCCCTCCTCATAATAGTACCCGCATTCCTGAAGTGCTCGGTCGGTTGATTGAACTATATACGGCCATGAACAAACCCGATGAGGTGAAAAAATATCGCGAGTTGCGGGCCAAAATCTCCGAACCGACCCCGTTGCCCAAAGAGAAACCGTAACTGACAGGTTCTCTGCTCGAAAACGAAAGCCGATGACAACACACCATGAGACCCAAATCGGGAACCACAAAGACCAAGGCATCAAGCAGATTGGGTTCGATGACAAGATAGGCTAGTGTGAAACAAACACAAGCCGAATCTTGAACGATTCTTTGTACTTCACGATTTTGAGGAGATTCTAAACCGAAAGCAATTTTTTAGGATCAGCTCCCAACCGCGAATTCCGAGGCACCTTTTCCGATCTTACCCGTCGATTTCGCTCTTGATTTTGCTTGGTGCACTGGTATGGTTTGGTCGGCTAATCGGGGAATGACCGGAATGGTGCCGATAGCCTTTCATTTCCACAGTACGAGGTTCCGAAGTGAATTCGGGATCATAATCACCGCCATCGTAATCATCGTAGGTGCAAACGTATCCGGGCAGCTTGGCCTTTTCCTTTTCTTCGTAGTAGGCCTTGATGATGGCCTGCTGCATAATATCCCGACAAACGCTATTGATTGGGTGAGCAATATCTGCATGCAGTTTGGCTCGCCCTTCTAAATCGCGGGTGGCCCTTTCTTCATGCAGGCGATTGCCACAGGAATTGCAGAACCGCGCTCGTAGGTGGTTCTTGGTGCCACAACGGGGACAACGATCCGCTAACTTGCGGCTAGGCATCGCTACGAATAATCCCTTGGTTCCTTCGATAATTTTTAAATCTCGTATCACAAACGCATTATCGAGTGTGATCGAACAAAACGCCATGAGCCGTTCGTTATTTTCCTCGACCAGCTTGATGCGTACTTCAGTGATGACCACGGCAAATCTCCTTATCGGCCGATGGTGGACTAATCGGTCAAAGTCGCGGTGACATATATCTGGGCTGGGGCGGCTAACTCATCGGGTCGCAACCCTCTCGACCAATTCTCCGCAATTGATCGAGCATCCTGATGAGTCTCACATAACGCAAAACAACACGATCCCGAACCGCTCAACAAACATCCTAGCGTAGGAACTTGTTGTAATTGTTCGTAATACCTTTTCACAGTCGGCGAAATTTCAAACGCTGGTTCTTGTAACCGATTGAACATCAGCGAACCCAGCTTTGAAAAATCCCCTTCCTCAAAGGCCTGTCGGCACTCGGAACCATTGTGAGCAAATTCCGGCACCTTCAGGCGTTTGTAAACTTCGGCTGTGGATAAACCCATCGGCGGTTTTACCAGCACGAGCGGGCAACGAAACAAGGCAGGGACTGGTTCCAGTATCTCGCCTCTTCCGGTTGCCCACGCAGCGGCTGAACCGAGAAAAAACGCCACATCACTGCCCAACTGGGCCGACAGGCTCATCAGTTCCTTTTGGTTCAGACCGAGTTTCCACAGATGATTCAATCCCCAAAGGGCCGCGGCTCCATCTGACGAACCGCCTCCGAGTCCCGCGGCCCAAGGAATTCGTTTCATTAAATGAATCCGAAATCCTTGTTGGGTTCCTGTCTCCTTTTTAAGCAATCGGCCTGCCTTGATGATGAGATTCTCTTCGCCTACCGACAAATCGGTTCGATCGCACGTTAATCTCTCTTCTTTATTATCCCCGAGTTCAAAATCCAGAGCATCGTAAAGCCCAATTTGAACCATTAGGGTTTCAATCTCGTGGTAGCCATCGAGACGCTTCTTGAGAATCTCGAGGTGGAGATTGATTTTGGCAGGTGCGAAAACGCGAAAAGACCCCGCAGCGAGCGCAGGCCAATCTCCCTCGGGAAATTCCAGCGGGTTTGTGATGATCCGCACAAATCACCCAACCTTTCGCACTCTATCCGTTTGGTTTTTCGTGTTTTCAAGCTCTCTTGGATGTTAGATTGATCGTCCAACAACCAGTGAAGATGGGGGGATAGTACCGATTGTTAAAAAATGAGTCAAGGGCGCCTTTTAGCCCAGCCAGAAAAATTTGAAAATCGTCCGGCTCTTCCCAAGAAATGGCTGGGTAGACCCCTTATTCTTGAGTATTTCTCATCTCTAGAAAGCCCTTATGTTTGAAAAGCCCTTATTCTTGAGAATCCCTCATTCTTAAGCGTTTCACATTCTTGAGAATCCCTCATGTTTGAGCGTTTCTCCTGTTTGGGAATCCTTCATTCTTGAAAAGCCCTCATGCTTGATTTTCACGAATCGGGAAAAGCCCAGTCATGCGGGGCGACCGTACAGCACAGATATACACGCCTGACGGATCAGGTCTTTCAGAAAATGGGGCGGGTCGGTATCGGGTTTTTTTTGTAAGCGTCTCCGGATGCGCCACAAGGTAAAGCTCGCAATATAGGCAAGATCGGCCCACAAAGCGATGGTCGTATTGTGGTTCTGGCGGAAGTAACGACTTCGAGACTCGAACCAGTAGGCGGGGCGTCGTTTTGGGCGTGCTTGACGATCGGTGACTCCGGTGCTTTGGCCCACATAATGGATCACTCGACTTTCCGGAACATACCAACAGGGCCAACCGGCTCGGGCCGCCCGATAGCAAAAATCGGTTTCCTCGAAATAGAGAAAATATCGCTCATCGAGCAAGCCAATCGAATCGAATACCTTTCGGCGAATCAGCAAACTGGCGCCGGCCACCCAATCGCAGCGATGGGCCTGCTCCTGCGGAGGGGGGGGGACACGCCAACGAGCCAACAGTTTCGAGATCAATCCCAAGCGCATCCCTTCTTCGATTTCTCCGAGCACGGAAGGAAAACGAAAGGCACTCGTCTGCGGGGTCCCGTCCGCAAATTCTAATCGGGAACCCGCTAAACCAATGTGCGGATGGGTTTCTAGAAAACTCACCAGATGCGTTAGGGCATTTTCTCGCACTTCGGTATCAGGGTTCAACAGCCAAATATAATCGAACCGAGTGGAACTTTCTAATGCCTCGCGGATGCCGATATTATTACCGTAGGCATATCCCCGATTCTCCAGCATCAATCGCAAGGTTACCCACGAGGCCGAGTGTGATTCGACCCATTCTTGCAGCATAGTGCCCGACTGATCTCCCGAAGCATTATCGATCATCCAAACATGACATTGGGGGAATTTGAGGATTTCCCGTTGCAAGGAATTCAAACACTCGCATGCCAACTGGGGGGTTCGATAATTGACAATGACGATAGCAATACGAGCAGAAGCGATCGGAGCCGGATTCATTCGCACCTAGGGGGTTGGTTCCGGAAGCAAAAGTTCGCCACGGGCAATCGATAATAAATCGCCGCAGTAACGGGCCAACGGTTGTTGTAAAACAGAAGGGGGCAGGTGAAAGCCCTGTCGATTAAGAAAACGTGATAATAATCTCAAAAACGTGAGATCAACGTGATGACTTCGACGGTAGTTGAGGGGGATTTCTCGAACCCCGCCGAAACACAACAGTGACCCCCGTTTTAGGCCCGCTCCGGCTCGAATGCCTGCCGGTTTCAAGCACACAATCGTACCGGCAATCATGTTCACACCCAGATAGTCGCCGCAAGCACCTCGAATGGCAATGAGTCCGCGACGCATTTTCGAGCCGACTTCGTGCCCACAGTTCCCTTCAACAAAAATCGTGCCACCCCGCATGCCGTGACGACTTCCGGAATAGGCCCCCCCCACGGCGTGGCCGGCATTGCCAAAAAGGCGAATTTCCCCCCCCCTCATTTCCGAGCCGAGATGGTCCCCTGTATCGCCATGCAGTTCGATTTTTCCGCCACGCAAAAAGGCTCCCGTATGCCAACCCGAGGGGCCAAGCATTTTCAGAAAGCCGCTTTGCATTCCCGACCCGATCCCTTTAAACAATCGGCAATCGCCCTGAATTTCCAATATCTCGTCGCTAGGGTCTCCTTCGATCGAGAAAAAATCGTCGAGCCGCAGGGACCGATTCCCATGAACCAACGCGATTCCGCCAATCTGTGGGAGCGAAAGGTTTCTCCAACGATCGGGGGCAATCGTTCCAGCTTCCACAGGATAGGTGGGCTGTCGTTTCAGGGTGAGTTTAAGCATTTCCCCCCCCTAGAATTTCAGAGAGGCGAAAATGATGCTTTACTTTCAGGGTAAGTTTAAGCATTCCCCCCTCCTAGAATTTCAGAGAGGCGAAAATGATGCGGACCTAATTTCCCGCCGTAGTTTCCCGCAGAAATTTCAATGACCCCTGAAATGCAAGCCGCTTGAATACCGACCTTCATGGCCCGTGAAATATCTTCTCGACTCAAACCATCGATCACAATTTCGTAAACGGCACGGACTGATTCCGGCAGGGCACTAGGAACAATTCCTGATAAAGTAGGGCAATAGGCTTCGTTCGTACTGGCTTTGAGACTTTTATAGCGGCTGCCCACTTTGGAGCCACTGCGGACTACCCCACCGGGAAAAGGGAGGATCACATTCGGTAACTGCCGGATCGCTTGCACTGCCTGTTCTGCTGCGTGAAGGCCCGCCTCTGGGCTTTGTGCCAAAATGAGAAAATTTCCCCCGCCGATTCCCTTGATGGTTCCAAAAACATCTTCGCAAACGAATTCCCCATCCATCGTCGGGATGCGCCAATATCGGGCAGTGCCCAACACCTTGCTCATTTGCCAACCATCCCCAAAGTAGCGCAGTTGGCCGCCGATTTGGATCGGTTTTTCTTTATTCTCAATCCCGTTATAACAAGCGGTGGTGGGACAAGTGAGAACACATTGCGCCACCCGATTCACCACGGCTTTTTGTAGCCCCTCGCGGGAGAAGGCAAAAAATAAAAGCGCGACTCCCGCTCGACCATCAGGCGTTTCCTCTTCGCTGAGAAAGCGTTCCACACCTGCTTCGGTATCGCAGCCAATCACACTGGCAGCGTAACCCGTTGCCGCAAGGGCACAGTGTTGGCACCAATTCCGATTCGCTGCCGTCACAATCAGACGACAGGCCGTCATCGGAAAGGCTTCCGCAAACGTATCGGCTATCTTCGTTGAATTCACTTTCACTTGGATCGACATTCGTTGAATTCACTTTCCCTTTGATGGGTTATCAACCTGAGGTTCCCTAGGGAAGAGCCATCCGATTGATTGAGGGATATTGTTCTTTCCGTGTGCCACTTAGCTGATTCTCACGAACGATCCGGCAGGCGAGGAATTTTGCTCAACGATCTGGCGCTCATGGAAATAACGATCTGACGCTCATGGGAATGATGCCGAGCGATCGGCGATATGGGAATAGGAGGATGATTTCTATCGACTGAGAATATCAAACGGGCTGTAAACAGGCCCCATAGTATCAAGCCCGACTTGGGTTTCGGTTTCGGGGGGAAGAACTTCGAGATCACAGACGCTCTCAATCTCGTCATAAACAATCCCCAGTTGTTTCGCGAGAATCAACCCCAGCGTATAAATGCCCGGCTTCAAAGCGACGTTGTGAATGTTCACGGTGAATTGATTCTCGCCGCTACGGAGTTCAACGGGTTGATCCAGCGCAACGGTGTCGGCCTTGAGGAGCAGGTTACCACTGGGTTCCGAGAGGGTAACAATCAGGCTTTCGGCCACTTTGGGGCTATCGCTGCGGATCGTGAGATCGACCCGTAAGGGGTTCCCGCTGCGTAACGCCGTCCGATTGCCCTGCGGCGAACCACTAATGGCAATCCGCTCGAAACGGGCTTCGCCGGACCCTTTGCGATGCACGGATTGAATGGGAAATTCCTCGCCCAAGGGAGCCAATTGCACTTCGGTGGCCAAATATCGTGTCACCACCTCATCGACATTCCCTTGAAGAAGCACCTTCCCTTGCGAGAGCAATAAGCCCGAGGTGCATAAGCGCCGAATGGCGGTCATATCGTGACTGACAAAAACAATCGTGCGTCCTTCGGAAGAAACGTCCTTCATTTTACCCAGACATTTCTTTTGAAATTTGGCATCGCCGACCGCTAAAATTTCGTCAACAATCAGAATTTCGGGTTGCAAATGGGCAGCAATCGCAAAGGCCAGCCGCACAAACATCCCGCTGGAGTAGCGTTTCACTTGGGTATCGAGAAAGGCTGCGATTTCGGCAAACTCAACAATTTCATCGAACTTGGCTTTGATCTCGCGGCGGGTCATCCCCAAGATGCTTCCGTTCAGAAAGATATTTTCACGGCCGGTCAGTTCGGGATGAAACCCCGTGCCGACTTCGAGAAGGCTGCCTAATCGCCCACGGATTTCGGCTCGTCCGTAGGTGGGTTCCACAATCCGCGACAGGACTTTGAGAAGGGTACTTTTTCCGGCTCCGTTGCGCCCCACGAGACCGAGGACTTGCCCTTTGGGTAATTCAAACGAGACATCTTTCAAGGCCCAGAAACCATGATGATCTTCGGGCTTGGCAAAGAGCTTTTTCTTCAGTTTGTTTGCGTAACCTATCAAGGCATCGGTGAGGTTGGTTCGGGTGAGTCGCTGCTGACCCAGTTGGTAGAACTTAGAAAGATTCTGTGCTTGGATGGCGTTTTTCATGGCGATTCCTGTTCCTCTAGATCACATCGGCAAACGAGCGTTCGACTCGTCGGAAGTAGGTGGTTCCGATCACGAACAACAAGAGGGTGACCGCTGAGGAAACCCCAAGGGCATACCAGTTGAGTTCGTCGCCAAACAAACCGGCACGGAAATTCAAAATCAGGCCATGAGCAGGGTTCAAAGGTAGCCACCAATTGGCTTGGCCTAACTCTGCGAGTTTCTGGGCAGGCATGTAAATCGCCGGTGTCGAGAACATCCACAGTTGAACAGCAAAAGCCAAAATGTAGCGAAAATCCCGATGTTTCACAATCAAGGCGCTCAAGAACGTGCCAAACCCCGCAGCAAGGATGATGAGCATCCCCAGCGACAAAATCGCCACCGGTGTCGATAAAGCCGGTGCCACACGGAACCAAATCATCCCCACCAACAATAGGAACAACGCCACAATAAAATCGAACAGGGCACTGCCGACCGATGCTAGGGGAATAATCTGTCTGGGGAAATAAACCTTGGTGATTAAGCGTTCATTGGCAAACAGGCTATTGCCCGCACTGGTTGTCGAGGCGCTCACGAAAAGCCAAGGGATAATCCCTGCCAAGACGAATAGACCATAAGGGTAACTTAAACCTTCGTTGACGCCAGCAAACCGCCCCATGAATACGGCAAACACGGCCACCGTTGCTAAAGGTTGAATAAACGCCCAGCCGACCCCCAGAAGGGTTTGCTTGTAGCGAACCTTAATATCTCGCCACATGAGGATGAACAACAGTTCGCGAGCTTTCCAAACGGCGGAAAAATCCATCAAGCGCCAGCCGCGACGGGGTTCGATAACCGTAACGGGTTCCTTGTCCGCTCCCGCTCCTGAGGTATTCGGGGCAGGGGTTATTGTAAGTGGTGTAGTTACCAAAGCGTCCGACACTGGTGGAATGTTTGAACTCAAAGTCGTATTCATACGCCTGAACTATAGGGCATGCAGGCAAATCGAGTTATAAATTTTGAAAAAATCCTCTTCCAATTTATGGAAACGACTTGCCCTAGGATAGAGTGTTCACCGAATCATCTCAGAAAAGACACTTTGGGCCGCATCTAAAGTGTGCTGAATATCGGCTTCGGTATGGGCTGCGGACGTGAAGGCGGCCTCGAATTGGCTGCACGGCAGATAAACTCCCCGATCCATCATTCCCCAGAAAAATTGTCCAAACTTTTTCGTATCACTCGTTTTAGCGCTGGTCAGGTCCACTACGGGGGTGGCCGTGAAAAAGAAGGTCCACATACTCCCCACTCGGTTGAATTGATGGGGAATCCCTGCTTGTTCGGCTCGTTGCTTCAACCCCTGTTCGATCATTTGACTGAGGCGATCGAGCTTTTCATAAGGGGGGTTCTGTTTGAGCTGCTTCAAAGTGGCGATACCCGCTGCCATGGCGACCGGATTTCCCGAGAGGGTCCCCGCTTGAAAAACGGGGCCTGCGGGCATGACCTTCGACATCACTTCCCGTTTGCCACCATAAGCCCCCACGGGATACCCCCCCCCGATCACCTTGCCAAAAACGCTCACATCGGGGGTATCGCCCAAAAGGGCTTGGGCACCGCCGTAGCTCAGCCGAAAGCCGGTCATCACTTCATCGTAAATGAGGAGCGCCCCATATTGATGAGTTAAGCGACGTAGTTCCGCGCGAAACTCGGCGGAAGGCACAACCAGCCCCATGTTTCCTACCACCGGTTCGAGCATGACGCCGGCAATTTCGTCCCCACGTTGGCGAAAAGTTTCTTGAAGGGCAGGCACATTGTTATATTCCAAAACGATGGTATCTTGTGTGGCCCCTGCGGGAACACCAGGGCTGGAAGGAACCCCCAAGGTCAAAGCGCTGGAACCCGCCGAAACAAGCAAGGCATCGACGTGACCATGATAACAGCCGGCAAATTTGATAATCACATTGCGCCCCGTATAACCGCGAGCCAGACGAATGGCGCTCATGGCGGCTTCGGTTCCGGAGGAGACCATGCGCACCATCTCGACCGAGGGGACCGCTTCGCAAATCATCTCGGCCAGTTCAGTTTCTTTCTCGCAGGGGGCACCATAACTCGAACCGGCATGGACCGCCTCGATGACCGCTTCGACCACGGCCGGATGAGCGTGGCCCAAGATCATAGGCCCCCACGATTGGATATAGTCGAGATAGCGGTGCCCATCTTCATCCCACAAATAAGCCCCTTGAGCTTTTTTGATGAATAAGGGTTCGCCACCGACGGCACCAAAGGCCCGCGCGGGGCTATTCACACCGCCCGGAATCACTTTTTTAGCACGGGCAAACGCAGCGTGAGAACGGGGTCGTTCAATCATGTTCGATATATCTGGAAGGGGTCAGAAAAAAATATCATAGCAAACTGGGGCGACCAAGGCGAAAATCACCTTCGGCGATTCGGAAGATAACAGTTCGGGAGTGTCGCGAAGATCACCTTCGACAATCCGGAAGAAAAATCTTAGCGACCACGGCGAAAATCCCCTTCACCGGAGCGATCGCGGTTCCAACTTCCCGTGGTGATACCCGGTTTGATTAGGTGGAGACTATTCAGGTTCACGATGGGGAGTTTTCGGGTGGCATCTTTGGCTTTCTCGGCTGTTTTGTAGTATTCACGGGCTTCGGTCTCGGCCCAGTTTTCGAGGTTGCGTTGTCGATCTTCATGCGAAGGGTGCGTGGACATAAAACTGGGGCCTTGCGAACCCCCTGTGGCTTTGCTCATGCGGACCCAAAATTTGCTGGCTTCGCGCGGATCGTATCCGGCTGCTGCCATCAGGATCGCACCAATCCGGTCGGCTTCGCTTTCGTTGGAACGACTAAAGGGCAACGACAAACCCAAATTGGCACCGGCCGAAAGCAGCCCCGCGATTTGCCGCGTTTGCATGGGGTCTCCCCCACCAATGGCCGCCGCCGCCGAGGTGATGCCGATGTTTTTCAGTTGCTCGGTAGACATCCGTTCAACCCCATGACGGGCCAAAGCATGGCCAATTTCGTGCCCCATGACCACAGCGAGGCCCTCTTCGGTCTCGCACACGGGTAAAATCCCTGTGTTCACAACGACCTTTCCTCCCGGCAGGCAAAAGGCGTTCACGGTTTTATCGGCAACGACATTAAATTCCCATTCCAAGCGGAGCTTATCGGAGATGTTGAGCTTTTTCCTAATATCCGGACGCGAGGCCGCCTTGGCGAGACGTTCCCCAACTCGGCGTACTACTTTCACAATCTCTTCGTTTGGAGAAACCACCGCACTTTTGGAAAGAATCTGTTGGTACGATTGTTTCCCGAGTTGAAACTCCTCTTCATAAGAGATATTCACCACTCGTTTCCGTCCGAAAGGCCCCTCTTCGCAACCTTTCATGGCAAGGAACATCACCGAAATTAACCCAATCACAAAGGGGGCTAATCGGATTGCTAGTTGCGAACGATCCATAATTCAGTTTCCTTTTGTGGTTATTTTTTGCTTCGGAATTTTTTATGAACAGCGGCTACATCCCACATGTAGTGGCCAATGGGGTGCTTATCCACCGCTTGGGTGATATGCTCAAGGCTTTTGGCGGCGTTCCCTTGGGCTTCATAATTCAGACCAATATACAAATGGGCATAGAATAAGGCTTCGTTCAGGTCTTCTTTATTGAGTTTCTGTTTCTCAATGTCGGCAAATACATCTTCGGGTTTGGCTTGTCCTTGGATCATTTTGAGGATGGTCATAAAGCCCGGTCGGCGATCATTACCAATTTTTAAGAGCTGTTGACGTGCTTTTTCCACACCTTCAATGCGTGCTAAACAGAGGTAATGCCAAAAGGCATTTTCCACATCGTCCCCGTAGACTTTTTTACCGAGTTCAAATTGTTTGGCCCCCTCTTTATATTTCTCGGCATAGTAGTAGGAAATGCCTCGCCGCCAATGGGACTCTTCCGATTTCGGATAGGCCTTGATGTAGGTATCGAAATCTTGAATCGATTCGGTAATTTTCCCTTGTTTGAAATACTCGCCCCCGCGTCGATCGACGGCTAGAAGAAAATCGGGGTTTAATTCCAGAACCTTGTTGAAATCGGCAATGGCCTTATCGGATTGCCGTTCCATTGCATAGGCTTCCCCACGAATAAACAAGGCCTGTTCATTTTTCGGATTGTCTTTGAGAATCTTGTCGGTGATCTCTTTAGCGACTTTCGATTCCCCCATTTTCAGGGCTTTTTGAGCTTCGCGAACGAGTTCGGCCTCATCGGCCACGCTGAATAAACCCAATAGGAACAAGGCCAGCACTGAAATACGTTGTTGCATAACTCACCGGAGAGAGTAACGAGATAAGGAATTTTCAAGTCATTGGGGCTTGGGGCTATCTTATGATGAAGGCCCGCAGACGTCTCAAACGATGATTTAAGAGAGGGGGCATCGCGATGCCAGCCATTTTTGCTATACTATTTTTCATCGCCTCGATCTTGCAACAGAACCTGCCATGCGAACCTCTCTTCTTTTAGCGACGTTGCTTGTGATTGGCCCACTTGTTCGAGCTGCCGAGCCGAGCAAGATCGACTACAATCGCGACATCAAGCCCATCTTGGCGAATTCCTGTTTTACTTGTCACGGGCCAGATGAAAAAGCACGGAAGGCAAAACTTAGGTTGGATTTACGAGAAGAGGCCATTCGTTCTGCAATTAAGCCGAAAGATTCGGCCCAGTCCCCTTTAATTCAGCGGATCACCAGTAACGACGCTACGGAAGTGATGCCCCCCCCCGCTGCCAAAAAAACGAGCATCAATGCAGAACAATTAGCCTTGTTGAAACGGTGGATTGATGAAGGAGCCAACTACGACGAGCATTGGGCCTATCGTAAACCGGTCAAGCCGGCTATTCCCCAAATCAACGACCCGCAATTGAAATCTTGGGTCCAATCTCCCATCGATGCCTTTATTGCCAAAGGGTTCGAGATGAACAAACTCACGCCGGCTCCGGTGGCCGATCGCGTGACCCTTGCACGGCGATTAGCTTTTGATTTGATCGGGATAGCCCCTTCCCCCAGCGAGGTGGATCGCTTTGTGAACGATAAAAGCCCCGAGGCTTATCAAAATTATGTGAACTCGCTGCTGAGTTCTCCTCATTATGGGGAACGCATGGCGCAAATGTGGCTCGATGCGGTTCGCTATGCTGATACGGGTGGTTACCATTCCGATAACCATCGGGATGTCTGGATGTATCGCGATTGGGTGATTCAAAGTTTCAACCAGAATAAGCCATTCGATCGGTTTACGATCGAGCAACTAGCAGGGGATTTACTCAAAGATGCCAACGATCAAACTCGCATTGCCAGCGGGTACAATCGTTTGTTGATGACCACCGAAGAGGGGGGCGCGCAACCGAAAGAGTACACCGCAAAATATGCTGCGGATCGTGTGCGGAATGCCTCGGCCGTTTGGCTTGGCTCGACCTTGGGATGTGCCGAGTGCCACAATCACAAGTACGATCCGTTCACCATGCGAGACTTTTATCGCTTCGCTGCCTTCTTTGCCGATGTTCAAGAAACAGCCGTGGGACGCCAACAGCAAACCCCCATCATGACCGAAGAACAAAAGGCCCAAGTCAAAAAACTCGATGACCTGATTAACGAAAAGAAAATGGCCATTGCCCAAGCGGTTCTTTCCCAAGAAAATCAGACAAAGTGGGAACAACAGATCAAGGCAGACCCGAAGACAGACCCGAAGAAAACCCCCAAAAACATCACGGATATTCTGGCGATCGAGCCTGAGAAAAGAAACGCGACCCAACAAAAAACGCTTGCCGATTATTACCGAAATAATGCCGCCCCCGAAACGGCCGAAGCGAGAAAAGCACTCGAACAGGCCAACGCAGAGAAAGCCAATCTTCTCAAGAAAATCCCCTCGACGCTGATTACGATGAGTGCCCCCCCCCGCACGGTGCGAATTCTTCCCCGCGGGAATTGGCTCGATGAAACCGGTGAGATCGTCACGCCGGAAGTGCCGAGCTTCTTGGGGAAAATTGCTCCCGACGATCCCAAACAACGGGCCAATCGCTTAGATTTGGCCCAATGGTTAACCTCGAAGGATCATCCATTAACCGCTCGGGTCTTTGTCAATCGAGTTTGGAAAATCATGTTCGGACAAGGTTTGGTTCGCAACATGGAAGACTTCGGGATTTTGGGAACACCACCGACCCATCCGGAATTGCTCGATTATTTGGCGGTCGAGTTTATGGAATCGGGTTGGGACGTCAAAAAACTCGTTTCCCGTTTGGCTCATACGGCAACCTATCAACAAGCCTCGACGGCCAGTAAAGCCTTACGGGAGAAAGACCCTACCAATATCTGGTTGGCCCGACAAAATCGATACCGCATCGATGCGGAATTTATCCGCGATACTGCCCTTTCCGTTTCGGGGTTATTAAGCACCAAATTGGGTGGCCCCAGCGTGAACCCCTATCAACCTGCGGGATATTGGCGTTATCTCAACTTCCCCACACGAGAATGGGCCAACAGTACCGGACCCGACCAGTATCGTCGCGGCTTGTATACCTATTGGTGTCGTACCTTCCCGCATCCCTCTTTAACCGCCTTTGATGCTCCCAGCCGCGAGGAATGCACAAACGAACGTCCCCGCTCTAGTACCCCACTGCAAGCCCTCGCTTTGCTCAATGACCCGACCTATGTGGAGACGGCCAAAGCCTTGGCGATTCGCGCTCTTCGAGAGGGGGGGGCTTCCGATAAAGAGAAATTCGCTTTCTTGATTAAACAGGTGCTCTCTCGTCCGATTGAAGAGGCCGAACTGACCATTTTGCAGAACCTTTTGGACAAACATCGGCAGCAATATCAACAAGATGAAGCCTCGGCCCAAGCTCTGGCGAAGATTGGTTATGCCACCCCGCCGGCGGGGACGAATCTCTCGGAATTAGCCGCTTGGACCTCGGTCTGCCGTGTTTTGCTGAATCTTCACGAAGCGATTACCAGAATCTAGAATCAGGCAATCTTGGATTTTTTTTGCACCCAATCCAAATTCACTCTGCCCAAAATGTCCTACGGTATCTATATTCTGGCATAAACCAACGATTAAACACCTTCGGATTGGCACAAGCGAATGGATGCCCCTTTAGAAACCCGTGGCGTGGACCTTGGCTCGAAAATTGCTCGGCTCGTTGAAGAACGTGGCTGGAACCAAGAAGATTTTGCTCGCAGTTCTGGGTTGAACCGCCATACCGTTCGGGAGATCATGAACTCGAACGGCGAACGCAAACTCCGTAACGACACGATTTCTAAATGTGCCAAAGCCCTAGGGCTTCAGGTCAACGAACTGCGTGACTTACCTTTGGATCGGCTCTTGCCGAGGATGCACGGCAAAGTTCTCTCCGAACGGGAAGGGGGCCGAAAACTTCTACTCGAAAAAAGTGAGATGCCCGAATTAAAAGAATGGGTCAGTCGAAATACCGAACGGGCCGCCCAAATCACCGTGGAGGAAGCCGAGGAATTGCTGAGTTTACAGGGGCCTGATGGTGTCTTGGCCCGAATCGGGGTCGAGTATTATGTTGAAATTCTCGAACGCCGCCGCCGCTTACTGAATCGGGTGAAAGCCATTGCCAAAAGTGAATACTTCGATTTGCTCGAACAATTTGTGGGCTTGCTTTACGAAAAAATTCCCTCGCACAAGTAGCCTTCCACAATATTCTCTGAAATACTCTCTAGGAAACTTGGGATCCCCCGATTGGCTTGATCGTCGGGTTAAACACATTAGCGAAGGCCTTCCAGTATCCCACAATCAAAAAGGCTAACAGACCCGTGAGCGCCACACCAATTCCTGCTTTTTCGACGAGCAAAACCTCGTACAATAAGATATTAATTGAAATAGGCATTAACACGGTAATGCCAACCGGTACCAAAATTCCGGAAATGAGAATAACGCCTCCAATAATTTCTAACACTTTTACGAATTTGAGATAGCCACTGCTATAGAGCAAGCCCACGAATTGTCCCGCGTTTCCTTCGACAGGGGGCATTTCCAAAAACTTCAAAAAGAAATTTAATCCAAAAACCAGAAACACTCCCCCGACGATTAAGCGGGCGATCAGAACAGCCCATTTCATTGATCAGCTCCTAAAAGGTTTGAGTAGGTATAGAGTGTTTCAGCTCACAAAAAGATTCATCTTCTCTTTTAAGCGGGGGGATTTAAAATACTTCCTATGATTTGCCTATGAGTCAATCGATTCACACTCATTCTTGAGTTCATGCTGCAAAGGGGGACGATGTTCTCGATGACGTATTCCCCTTTCGAGTGGGTACCGAGGAATTCAATAACTGAAAATAAGGAGCAAGGGTGGGGAAAGGAAACCTAGGCCGATTTCGCGGGATGGCCTTGATTGAAGGGCTTTCCTATTTGATTTTGCTTATGATTGCCATGCCGTTAAAATACTGGGCCGATATGCCTTTGGCTGTTACCATTGTGGGTACCCTACACGGGATATTGTTTATCCTCTACTTTGTATTGCTGTTACCAGTTTGGCTGGAACGAAAATGGTCTTACGGCAAACTGACAGGGGCAACCGTGGCTTCGATTGCTCCTTTGGGAACTTTCGTTTTCGATTGGTGGTTGAAAAAGACCGAACCCGATTTACGAAATCCATCGGGTTCGATGAATCCCGTTATCCCTGCCTCCTAAAAACTCAGGATCATTCCTATGCGAAAATTAATTCTTCTCTTCACCGTTGTCGCTTTCTCCTTTGCAGAAGAAAAGACTGCCGAGAAATTATGGGTCGCTACTCCCTTAACCGAAAAAAAGGCCTTCACCGAGGGAATTGAAGGACCTTGTTGCGATGCCGAAGGGAACATTTACGTTGTGAATTTCGCCAAGCAACAAACCATCGGCAAAACGAAACTGGATGGAAAATCCGAAGTGTTTGTGACCCTTCCCAATAAATCCATCGGTAACGGAATTGTGATCGATAAAGAGGGCTATCTGTACGTCGCGGATTATACCGAACACAATATCCTAAAGATCGATCCGAAGACTAAAAAAATCACTGTGCATGCCCATGAACCGAAGATGAATCAGCCGAATGATTTGGCTCTAGCTGCAAACGGTACCATTTACGCCAGCGATCCCAATTGGAAGGAAGGTACCGGCCAACTTTGGATGATTGATCCCAAAGGAAAAGTGACCAAACTCGCAAGTGATATGGGAACAACCAACGGCCTCGATATTTCTCCCGATGGCAAAACCCTATATGTGAACGAATCGGTTCAACGAAATGTGTGGGCCTTTCCCATTAAAGAAGATGGCACACTAGGTGAAAAGAAGCTCGTGAAGAAGTTCGAGGATCACGGTTTTGACGGTATGCGTATTGATGTGGATGGAAATCTCTATATCACACGATACGGAAAAGGGACCGTAGTAAAAATGACCCCAAAGGGCGAAATTCTAAAAGAAATTGATGTGTTAGGCACACGACCGAGCAATATCTGTTTCGGGGGGCCAGATGGCAAAACTGCTTATGTGACCGAAGTGGATCATCAACGTCTGGTTCAATTCCGTGTCGATCGGCCGGGCTTAGCATGGCATCGCCTACACGAAAAGAAATAATTGGTTATGTCCCTTTTTCCTGAATCGTTACCCCATCACGATTGTTATCTCTCGCGTATTGATTCTCGGGTGAGATTATTATTGGGATTTTTAACGATTGTGACTTTATTGATCGTTCACAATCCATTGAATTTAGTGTTATTGTTTACACTCATCATGGGGGGGGGGATCAGTGTTTCTCCACCTAAAAAATGGTTGATTGCTCGTCTGAATTTGGCCTTTTTTTCTCTGCTTCCCTTCGTCATTGTGATTCCGTTTGTGAGCCAAAAAGGGCAGGCCGATTGGACTTGGGGATACCTCGAATTTCGCATTCAAGGATTATGGGATGCCTGCTATTTGTTATTGCGCACCTTAGGAATTTTATTAGTGGTGTTAACACTATTGGTGGCTGGTCCTTTACATGAATATCTCGAAGCTGCCAGACGATTAGGCTTACCGAATTTATTCGCCCGATTGTTGGCCTTTACTTATCGATATACCTTTCTATTGGTTGAAGAACTCGGACGGTTGCGGATTTCCTTGCGCGTGCGTGGGTTTCGTAATCAAATGAGTCGGCATGCTTATCAAACGATCAGTCATGCCGCAGGGACTTTGATTGTCCGCAGTGCCCATCGTGCGGAAATGGTCAGCCATGCCATGCAAACTCGCGGATTTCAGGGACGTTTTCGAGCCTTGCCAATAAAACCTTGGCGAGGGATCGATCATATTTTTTTCTGGGGGGGGGGATATTTCTACTTTGTCTCATCGCGTGGGATATAATCCTGCGATTGAATTAAACCGTTTATCGTATCATTATCCCGATGGACGTTGTGCTTTGAAAGAAATTTCTTGGCAAGTTCAACCGGATGAAATTGTCGGTCTCATTGGTCCAAACGGTGCAGGAAAATCGACCTTATTCCTCTGTTTAGCAGGGGTATTGAAACCCTCTGCCGGCGAAATTCGGGTGGCAGGATTGAATCCCACCCTTGCTGCCGACCGAAAAATTTTACCCTCACAGCTTGGCATTATTTTTCAAAATCCAGACGATCAACTTTTCTGCCCAACCATTGGAGAAGATGTGGCCTTTGGTCCATTAAATCTCGGGTTAAGTCTTCCCGAAGTGCAACAACGGGTTCAACAATCGCTAGAACAAGTGAACTTGCTCGGCTACGAAAATCGGGTCCCCTTTCAAATATCAGGAGGCGAAAAAAGGCGCGCGGCCTTGGCAGGGGTTTTAGCAATGCAACCCAAAATCCTTTTATTGGATGAACCGACTATGTTTCTCGACCCGCGCGGACGTCGAGAGTTGCGCGACTTGCTCACAAAAATCTCGGGTACCAAAATTATTGCCAGTCACGATTTACGATTTATCCACAAACTCTGTACGCGGATAACTCTTCTCTCCGAGGGGAAAATGGTTGCGGATGGTTCGCCGGATATATTGCTCGATCAAGATTTGTTAGAATATCATGGCTTAGAAGGTCTGGATGCCTAAAATATCCCCTAGGAGGAAGTGTTATGAGCACACAACTGAAAACCGAATTCAAGGCCGTCTTAGATTCTCACGATCTCAGCTCGATCCCCCGAGACTTGCGTTATCATCCAATTAGTAACCCTTCACCCAAAGTTCTCACACCCGATCAAATTCAACATTTCAACGAAAAAGGATTTATTGCACCTCTGCTAATTTATAATGAAGAAGAAATTCTAACCATTCGTAATTATTTCGATGAATTATTACAACGGGTTATCGCTCAGGGGGGGGATAGCTATTCGATCTCTTCAGCTCACTTAAAGTACGGGCCAGTTTGGGATATTTTGACGAACCCTACCATTGTGGATTATGTGAGTGATCTTTTAGGTGAGAATGTGATTGGCTGGGGCGCCCACTTTTTTTGCAAAATGCCCTTCGATGGGAAGGCCGTGGTGTGGCATCAGGATGCCAGTTATTGGCCATTAACTCCCTCAAAAGCGGTTACGGTCTGGTTGGCGATTGACGATGCCGATCGAGAAAATGCCTGTATGCGATTTTTAGCAGGTTCCCACCATTTTGGTCATTTGACCTTCCGACCGAGTGATCCGAGTGAGCATAACGTGTTAAATCAAACTGTTGATAATGCGGAACAATATGGAACCCCTGTTGATGATTGTTTGAAAGCTGGCTGGGCCTCGATTCATTCCGATCTCTTACTACATGGCTCCGAGGGGAATACATCGGCCCGACGTCGCTGCGGCCTCACTTTGAGATATGCTGCTGCCGATGTTAGGGCTTATTTAGATTGGAATCAAAAAGGAGTTTGGGTGAAAGGCCACGATGAAACCGGCCATTGGAGCAACCGCCCCCGCCCAGAATCTGAAAAAAAATAAAAAAACTTGCCAACGATTATTGTCCCTGTTTCGATATTTAAGATGGGGAGAGTTGAAATGAAAAGATTGCAATATGGATTTACTTTAATAGAGATGCTCGTTTGTATTGCAATCATTGCAATTCTGATAGGGTTGCTCTTGCCAGCCGTTCAACGTGTTCGTGAAGCTGCGAATTCTCTCGCTTGCCAAAATCATCTCAAACAAATTGGTTTAGGGGTCTTTCAATTTGAAGTCGATCATGGATGCTATCCAACAAGTGGTGATGGCTTTCCTACCTATTACGGTCCCGGACGTCCCGCTCCGCCGAATCGAGCCGGTGAATTTGAAGGTGGGGATCAAAGAGGAACTTGGCTATTCCAAATTTTACCTTATATTGAACATGAAAATGAGTATTTTCAATCGGATTCGACTTCAGAATGGGATGCAGCTGCTCGCGTCATGGCAACGGAAATAAAAATTTACTTTTGCCCCTCTCGACCAAGGCAAAGAACTGTCAAATACACTCCGGAATTTAAGCCTCATAATGTCGGTTCAAGTCAGACTCTCAAAGGTTTACTGATTCCTCCTCATGATTTTATTCATGCTTTGACCGATTACTCTGGAAATATGGGTACCGATATTGGCCTTTATGATGGGGTTTTTGGAGGATCATTTGTGAATCCCAATGACATTCATAAAAGTTATATCAAACTCTACTCTGCATCTCAAATATATGATGGTCTTGCAAATACAATGTTAGCTTCTGAAATAAGATTGAATCCCAAGGAAGATTATTATCCCAAAATCAGTTCTCCTATGACAGTAAGTTACGCCGCTAATACTCAGGATTCAACTGCCAGATTATTTCCTTTCCCAGACTATAAAGGAAAAGGAAATCCTATTATCACGCCAATGCCAGATCGATCATCTCAACCGGTCTATTTTCGACAATATGGCTCTGCTCATCCGAATCGCCTGAATGTTGTATTTTTAGATGGATCAGTTCGTAGAATTTCTTATTCGATTTCTAATGATATTTGGTTCGCTTTGTTCGGTTCAAGTGATGGACTTATAGCTCATTTTGAGGATTAATTATGCTTCGTTACATAAGTCTGAATCTATTTGTCTTCTTCATCGTTGCTTTAACTACTGCTCTTGGAGAACAGTCTCCTACAAAACCAAAGGCAACAATCATCCAGTATCAAAATGGTTCTCAAACTCAATCACAGGAGATTCAATATGGTAAATATAAAGATTACGGGATTGTTTCGATTCCAGGTGATGTGAATGTAAAAAACCCAGTCACCATTCATCTTGTTGGGATAGACAAGGAAAATCTACCCATTGAGGCATCTTTGCAAATTTACGAGCCTATAGGTGGAAAGTTAACAGATAAAAAAATCCCTCTCCAAGTGATGTATGATAAAAAGATTCAAAAATATCATTTTGTCATTCCTGCTAAAACATTATCTCCAGGCCGAAAATACTCGATCAAAATCTTTTTACTCAGCGAATCTAAATTAGATGAAGTTCAGCAAGTGGGTGGTCTCGACCTTTTGGTACAGAATCTCAGCGAATAGTTCACTGTGTTGAGGTTTGTTTCTACCACTCGAATGTTGCTCATCACTTAATCAACCAATACATGTGGATGAGCCTCATTAAATCAAATAGGACTTGTCGTCTCTCTACCTATTCTGTTCCGATCATATCCCAACAAGACGAGAAGCAACTTACTCATATCTAATTTTTTCCTAATTCTTACGGCACATCGTCCAAGTCATTCATACGACAACGCAAGAAACGACCATGTCGATATGGCCATGTGGCAGTATTTTTTGAAAAATCCAAAAAAAATTCTTGACGAGGGGAATTTGAGCGGGTAACATGGCCAAAAATGGTGAGGTTATGAGTCGCCTTGTTCCCTTTCTTTTCGTCCTCTTTTTAGTTGTGGGCATTTCCGCAGCGGGTGGATATATTCTCCGCAAAAATACCTCTACTTCCCAAGAAAATCCCAGTGAAAATGGGCAAAATGCGCAACGGGGGG
>JAOAAA010000005.1 GCA_026419115.1 Gemmataceae bacterium | reverse complement strand
CACCAACCCCGAATACCACTCCCCTTGCGGAACTGCCACCCTTGCTGACGGTTCCAAGAACCGATGGGGCCGATACAAAATCCTCGCCTAACACGGTGCCCACGACCGATGACCTGAACTTTGTGGTTCCCAGCCTCCCAAGCAAGGCCAAAACCGAAACCACAGAAACAGGCCCCGCTCCGATCAAACCTGTTAAGTTCGAGCCGATCCCGGAACCCGTGAAAGGTTCGGAAGACCCAATTCCCCTGCCCCCCCTTCCCGAGCTTAAAGGAGAAAAGGCTCCCGCCCTTCCGAATAAGGTCGAATCAGCAACCCCCACGCTGCCCCCGTTGGAATCGCCGGCACCGATCAAACCGGTGGAGAACAAGGAACCCATAAAATTGCCCGATCCGAAAGTACCAACACTTCCAGATACCCCCCCCCCTCCACTGAAGGGGATTGATCCCACGCTGCCTTCTTTCCCAGATACCCCCACCGCGCCTAAGCCGGTCGTTCCTGTGGAAGAAGCTCCGAAAACCGAGCCGTCCAGCGAAAAGCCGAAAACTCCTCCATTTCCTCCCATCGAGCCGACGAAACCACTCCCCACCACCCCACGTCCCGAGCCGATGGAGGAGAATGTTCCCAAACTCGGAGGAGGAAACGTCGATTCTTTCCAACCAAAATCGGGGAGCAGCGAAGTCAAGCCTGCGGAAGCCACCACCACAAAAAACGATTTGAGCAAGTTGAAGATGTTGGTCCGTCTCGATTCGGGGTTACCCCGTTTCGAGATTCGTAACACCAGCCTTGACGAGTTATTGTTGAAGGTCAGCGGGAATAAAATCGAAATGCAAAACCCCGAAGGAAAATCGCCTCTCGTGGGCGTGAGTTCCTCGGGCAATGTGAAATTCTCAGGACCTGGAATCGAAGGAACCTGCGATCAACTTACGGTCATCTCGGCTACGGGAGAAGTCCTGATGAAAGGGAACGTGCGACTCAGATCCAAACATGGTCGAAACTGGAGCGAGATCACCTCAGATAAAATGGTCTATCAAATTGGCGCTGCCGGTTTGGTCCCTGCGAAGACCACAGGTACTTTAACAGGGCTGGAAAAACAACGCTAATCTGAACGGGAGCAATTATCATCTCGCGGCCCGATCTCGGGTTCTCACCAAACTTCTAAAGACCACCGTCTAACACCGCATCGCTGGCTTGTCGGCTCACCTCATTGAATGAAAAGCCCTACGATCTTTTACCGGCCACTGGCTAAAACCGCATCAATGGCCTGTGTCAATTCATGCAGTTGAAAAGGTTTCTGTAGGACGAGTGAGATTTTTAATTCTGAAAGTGTATCTGTCGAGACTTCATCGGCATAGCCACTTGTGAGCAGGGCTGGCAAATGCGGATTCAGGGTGCGAATTTGCCTAATGAGTTCAATTCCCGACATCGAAGGCATGGTCAAATCTGTCACCAAAATATCAAACGCTTGGGGGTCTTTTTGAAAGGTCTCCCATGCGCTCTGAGGATTATTGAAGATACTGGCTTGATGACCAGCCCGCTTAAATAAAGAGGTTACTAATCGAGTGATCGCTTGTTCGTCATCGACGAAAAGAATTCGTTTGACGTTCATGGGTAGATTAGGAGAAGATTTTGAAGTCGATGGTGTAGATAATGTTGGCGGCGAGGGCGACGCATTGCTGGGCGTATCGCAAATGGGAAAGAATAGCTCGAAGGTAGTTCCGACATGAACCTGAGATTGCACTCGGATGGCACCATTGTGACTTTCCACAACTCCTTGAACGACGGCTAACCCCAACCCTGAACCTTTATCCCGTTCTTTGGTTGTAAAGAAAGGCTCAAAGAGTTGCCCCCGAATCGACTCGGGAATTCCTACTCCCGTATCGGAAACTGATAACAGAGCATACTCCCCTGCGGGTAAATCGGGTGAATTCGGCTGATTCAAGGGGAGTGTGCACGTTTCCACTGCAATCCCCAAAACACCACCGGGCTTTTCCATGGCTTGGTCGGCATTCTTCATGAGATTGAGAATCACCCGATGCAACTGTGAAGAGTCGCCCAGAATCCATACCGGTTGGTCCAACTTCTGGTGAAAATGAATTTGGTTCTTGGTCGAGTGCTTGTACAGGTTCAACACCTCAAGGGCCAAGTCTCGCAAGTTGATCGGTTTTTTAGCCGTGGGGGTGCGACTATGCCGCCCCCCAAATATCCGAATCTGATCGATCAGGTCACGGGCGCGTAAGCCTGCTTTCAGAATCTCCAGATTGTTTGAGCGCTGCTCACAATCGGCTGGCAGCAACCGATCCATCTCCTCGGAATTGCCAATAATTCCCCCGAGGATATTATTGAAATCGTGGGCGACCCCCGCAGCCAGCCGCCCGAGAGCCTCGTTCTTGCGAGCTTCTGCCAATTGGGTTTCCAGTTGCCTCCGTTGAACTTCCGCCTGTTTGCGCTGGGTAATATCCCTAACCACCACCAATTGATGCCGCGTATTGGTCCTGCCAAAAAAAGGCACGAGATTCGCTTCCAACACCATTTCGGTCTGTTTTTCGGTGGAAAGAATCATCCACTCTGCGGAAAGCGATTTCCCCGTCTCGGCCGATCGGTAGAAACTGAACAAAAAATCGTCCTGAAATTTCCGATCCGTCGCAAAGGCCAGTTGCAAAAAATCCTCAACTGTAATCCCGATCAGATCGGTCTCAACCAGTTCGTTATTGAACCTTGTAATCCATTGCCGAGCAGCAGGGTTCGTCGTGCGGAGAAGGAAACCAAAATTAGGCTCCCAAGTAAACAGCATGAGGGCATCGGCCGTGTTATCGTAAATCATGCCGAGTAGGGAGCGCTGTTCGCGTAATTGGGCTTCGGTTCGACGAATCGATTTTCTTTCGTTCGATTCCCGAATGGCCCGCGAAACTGCGGGGACAAACCGGATGAGGTTATTTTTCATCAAATAATCACTGGCCCCTGCCTTGATGCTTTCCACTGCGACTTCTTCGCCTACCGTCCCAGAAATGAGAATAAAGGGGGTTTCAGCTGCCTCACGCAGGGTAATCGAAAGGGCATCCATCCCAGAAAATCGGGGCAAGGAAAAATCGGAAATGACAATATCCCAGTTCCCGCGATGCAGGGCCGCTCGCAAGCCATCTGCGGTTTGCACTTGCTCGTAGGTCACTTGATAGCCACCTAGGCGAAGGTGGTCGCAGAGTAATCCGACATCATCTTCGGAATCCTCAACGAACAGTACGCGAATCTCTTTCGTCACTGTCACCTCTTGGTCAGGGCAGGACCTCCAGTCGTACCCGAGTTTCTTGAGTGCTTACTAAACAATACGTTATTCAAGGCCTGTTATTATATTCACACAAGCATTTTACTCAACCCGAACTTACGTCCGGTGGAAGATTTGGTATCCTTATATACTTAGTTTAAGATTAGCTCCAACAAAATGACTTCCCTTAGTTTCGAGAAATCAGGAAGGATTTCATCTGTTGGAATAATTCTTTTACAATGGCCTCAAATTCTTTGAGTGAGTTTTTCATCTGCCTTGGGGCAGTAAATTTTACCCGAATATCCAAAAGTTGTTCATTCAGACGGGGCTTTCTAAGCCGAATTTCCATTTGGATAGATTCGTCTTGACCTTTACCCAACAACCTTGAGAGCAGCCCTGTTTGTTTTTTAACAGGGTATTCCGCTAAAATCCGTCCCAATTGCGATTCCCGTAACCGACAGTTGGTATCGGTCAGAAAACCGTTCAACTTCACCACGGCAATCGGTTCTGGCATCCAAGCCTCCATCGAGTACACCAACTCATTACTCGAAGGGGCTTCCACGACAGAGAGCATTGTGGCGGTTTCTGCATTCCCCAAAGGATCGGGATTCCACTCGATCCCTGCCAAATCCGCCAAGGCATATCCTAACTCTCGAACCGAACTAAAGCGCTCTGCGGGATATTTCGACAAACACCTTTGACAGATCGCCTCGACCTCGAAGGGAATATCCCAGATATTGAAGGTGGTGAATTGAGGGGGGTCCTTTTTGATGTGGGCCGCAAGAAGTTCCTCAAGGTCCGATTCAGCAAAAGGAGGGACACCCGCCAAAAATTCAAACAGAATCACCCCCACGGAATAAAGGTCGGCCCGACCATCAATCGTCTGACCCTGAAGAATCTCAGGGGCGATATACAAAGGGGTTCCTTTCGCTCGCACTTGTTGAGGATTCTGCAATCGTTCCAAACCGAAATTGGGTGTCGAATCGATTCGAGCAAACCCAAAATCAACCAATTTCAAATACTCCTTGGGAGTATTAGGATAAGAAACCACAAGGTTTGCCGGCTTGAGATCGCCGTGAATAATGCCCCGATGATGAGCATGATCCAACGCGGCACAAAGGTCCAAAATCAAAGGAATCGCTCGTTCAACCGGAAATCTTCCCAATTTTTTTAGCAATTGATCCGCACTGAGACCGGATACATACTCCAGATAAAGGATTCCCTTATCGATCTCCCCTCCGAGATATTTCACGATGTTGGGATGATCGAGTTTCGAGAGAGTTTTGGCTTCCAGTTGGAACGAAGCGAGAATCTCAGGCTGACCTTTTTTATCGGAACGAATTTGTTTCAGTACAAAAGGTTCCCTAGATACATCCTCCGACTGTACCAAAAACGCCTCAGCAGTTCCACCACGGCCTAGAAACCCTAATTGACGAAGTTGCGATGTCTGAGAACTCATGGTTCAAGAACTTTGGGTGTCGGTGACGCAAGGACTTGCTGAATCCTAGAACATCTTTCTGCAGATACATCGACTTATTTTTTCGGCAAAAACCTTACCCGAATCCTTTTCAACACCCAGCGAAAATCTCTTTTCTGGATTGTCTGAAGGCGAAGAAATTCTACTCTAGGCTTACGCCTTATTCGGAGCTTTCGATATGATTGAACGAGTAGAGTACCGTGGTTGGAAGAATAATCTGCGTATCTCGAACAGTGGTTTCGAGTTAATTGTCACTTTAGATGTGGGTCCCCGAGTGATTGCTTATCGCAAGCTCGGAGGATTCAACGTCATGAAAAATTATGACGAGATGATGGGAGGAACCGGAGAACCCGAATGGCAAATTCGAGGGGGGCATCGCTTTTGGCTGGCTCCCGAAGATTTGACTCGGACCTACTACCCCGATAATTTCCCTGTTTCTTCTGTCGAATTGACTCCCTTTTCGGCTCGATTCGTTCCACCGCCCGAACGGCAGTATGGCATCCAAAAAGAAATGGAACTCACTTTGTCCGAAACGGGATCAAAAGTCGAAGTCAAACTCACGGTCACCAATATCGGCAATGAACAAACCGAACTCGCACCGTGGGGGCCGACCGTGATGGCTGCGGGGGGTATTGAGATTATCCCCCTACCTCCGAAATTTAATCATCCGGGGCACCCGAGTAAAGCGAAATCACCCGCGGATTTTGCTCCCACTATGAAGTTCATTCCTTGGCAGTACTTCGACTTCACAGATTCACGCTGGTATTTTGGTTCTCGCTACATCTTCCTCAGACAAGATCGAACCAAAGGCCCCACCAAACTGGGGTTGGGCCATCCCGTTCCTTGGGTAGCTTACTGGAATCAAGGAACGCTCTTTGTGAAACGTTTTCAACACATCGAAGGAGCAAACTATCCCGATCTCGGAACCAGTTACCAAACCTTCAGCAATGAAGATATGTTGGAAATGGAAACCGTTGGTGTCTTGACGACCCTTTGGCCCAGCCAGCAGGCCACTTTAACCGAAACATGGGAACTGTTCACGGATGTTCCGGAAATTCGGACCGAAGAGGATGCCGACAAAATTTTACGACCCCTGTTGGGATAAGCCCTTTACCCAAAAGGCCAGACGACCACTAATTGCTCCATCACATGTTCTGCCGACAGGAAGCGTGTCAGGATTTTTTGCCCAACCCATGCTAAGGGTTTGTGCCTGATCAACATCATCGGGCATTTACCAGATCAATCGACGGGAGGGCATTCCACCGGCAAGCCCAACTTCTTGATGAGCTGGGTCAATTCGTGTCTCAGGAAATTGAACGAGGGGGCAATAAAGTAATCGACCTGCATTTTCGAGGGGTCATAATCGGTGTGAATGACGACATCGGTGTTAAAGGGGCGCCGTCGTGCTTCGGGTGAAAAAAGCGAATGGGGGATTTCACCCGTTGAAGAGAGAATACCTGCTCCAAAAACTTTCACTTCCGAACCTTCTTGGATTAAACCAAATTCGATACTGAACCAACTGAATCGTTTCAGGAACAAAACATGTTCCCCTTTGGTGGCAATCGATGCGGCCTTACCAATCAACACCAATAGTTCAGAGTAGTCTCGATTCATCAACGGGGGAACATGCCCCAAGCAATCGTGAATCATATCCGGCTCAGGTGTAAATTCCGGATGGGAACCATGCCGGATAAATTGGGTGACCGGAAACCCGCGTTGACCGATGTACTCGTAGAAGGTACGGTAAGGCAAGGCCCCCTCTGCAGGGACCAAATGGATATTCGTTTCTCGTTCCAGCCGTTGACTGATGTGACGTAACTGAGGGATTCTGTCCGTCGTGATCGCCAAGTCCCGTTTGGCCTTCAGGTAAATTTCACTGGCATATTTGACGTGCAGAGCATCGAGTTGGGGGCTTACCTCGCGCCAAATACGGGTCTCTTCGGGAAGATAATCGATCAGGGGGGGGCCGAGTTTTTCTAAACGATGTTTCCGCGTCAAAGCAAATAATTCTTTTCGCCGTTCCACATAGGCAGTATCGCCCAAACCGGGGTGTCCCGGTTCGAGTTCGAGTTCCGTCGTATCAGGCGGGGTGACCATCGTTTGTGCGTCGATCTCTACGCCATACTCGATCAGTGTTTCTCCTGGTCCCATGACCGCTCCCCGTAGTTCGTTTCATCACTTTTCTTTCTACTGGTATTATGCAGATTGAACCCAGAACTTGCAAGTTGAATGGAGCTTTACCGCTCTTATGCTTTTATGTTCTTGAACGTGATCGAAAAAATTTAATCTCGCTTTCTAACCTGCGACTGATCAAAAAAATTTACTCTCTCTCTTCTAACCCGCGACTGACGGGAACACCAGAAATCGGTTCGCGGGACGTGTTCAAAATGGGCTTGGTAAAGACCGGCGGGGAAGATTCGACGAGGGTATGGGTGTAAGGTTGATAATCAAGGGGTTCAACAGGTTGGCTCCGTTGGAAGAAAAGAACGGCAATGACGGCCACGAGTCCTAACCCAACCAATAAGCCGATTTTCGTATCGGTAGGCATAATTCCACCCGCTGTTGAATCTTTTTCAATGTTGTCTCTTAGTTACAAAATGACTTATTTACCTACGTCGTGCCTTAGATTTCCTCCGATAAATTCGCAAAATCGCTCGACTCAAGCCCGAGCGATTTGCATAACCGCTGATTCCCTATAGACTCTCTCAATCCCCCTATCTAATCGATTGGGTTGAATCCGTATTTTGAGTACAAACCCTATGGATGGCTTAGCCGTTATTTCGACCTTTGCCAGTATCATCGTCATTGTGGGGGCCGGTTATGCGGTGTGGCGGAAAGTGGATGTCCGATTGGTGCTGGGTGTCACTGCCCTCGTTCTGGGGGGGATCGCCGGTGAAATAGCGCCTATCGTTCGCGAATTTCTCACCACCTTTAGCAACGAACGATTCGTGGTCCCCATTTGTTGTGCCATGGGCTTTGCCTATGCGATGCGAAAAGCGGAATGCGATGTGCATTTGGTCCGGTTATTGGTCAAACCGATCCAACGTCTCCGATTCTTTCTGATTCCGGGCACCATCCTGATTGGTTTCGTGGTGAACATCCCCGTGATTAGTCAAACCTCGACGGCCGTTTGTCTAGGCGCGGTGATTGTTCCCTTATTGATTGCGGCCCGATTTTCCTCAGCCACGATCGGGGCTACCCTACTCCTTGGATCTTCGATCGGCGGGGAATTGCTCAACCTTGGGGCACCGGAACTACTGACCGTAGGGGGACGCCTCGACCTTCGGCCTAGTCAAGTACGCAGTGAGGTTATCCCGTTGTTGCTGCCACACCTGATGTTTTCGACCATTCTTTTTTGGTATTTCACGATTCGCCACGAGAAAAAAATCTCCCCCCCCGAAAGCCCTGCGCCCCTTCCGCAGGAATCCAGCTCGGGAGAAACCTTTCGGATCAACTACTTCAAAGCGGCTGTTCCCCTGCTTCCTTTAATTATTTTGACGTTGGCTAGCCCGCCGATCGATTTATTCCATGTTCCCGAGCGTTACCTCGTACCGGCTCCCGAGGCCCCTGCCTTGGCGATCGGCGGCCCTGCTTTCACGATGGCCAAAAAACATCCGGCCTTTGAAACCCGTCTGATTGGTTTGGCGATGCTGTTTGGTGTGGCGATGGTTGCTCTGTCCTCCCCCAAAACCACTTGGCAATTACCCAAAGCGTTTTTTGAAGGAGCAGGCTATGCCTTTACCGAGGTGGTTTCGCTGATTGTGGTGGCTTCTTGTTTTGGCAAAGCGATTGAAATTGTCGGGTTAGCTAAAATCCTGACGGGGGTAATCACGGCAGTGCCCAACTTGCTTCTTCCGGCCGCGGGCATCATGCCTTGGGCCTTTGCCACCCTGAGCGGTTCGGGCATGGCCTCGACTCAGGCCCTTTTTGCTTTTTTTGTTCCCCCCGCTCAAGAAAGTGGCGTCAATCCTGTTGAAATCGGCGCTACCGTTTCGGTTGCGTCCGCATTAGGTCGCACCATGTCACCGGTCGCAGCGGTTGCTTTGATGTGTGGCAAACTGACGGGGGTCGATCCCTTCACTTTGATGAAACGAGTTGCCCCCCCCCTTCTCATCAGCTTCACACTGGTTTTGCTTCTTCGTAGCTTGAGAATCGTCTGAGAAAGTATCGAACCGCAAAGACTCAAACAAATATCGAGCAGATGAGAGAAGCCGGAAATTTCAATAACAAAGTTCTTGTTAACCATTCGCCTTGCAAACGATTTCGTAGGACTTCAGATCGTTTCGCTTCCCAAAGATAACAAAGCTATCGTAAACCGACGGCCTTGCGAAGAATGGGGGGAAGCCTTGTCGATGCGACTCACTTCTTGATAACAAAGCTATCGTAAACCGACGGCCTTGCGAACTAAATCCATCGTTTTTTGAGCCTCGGCACGGGCCTTTTTCGCTCCCTCTCTCAGAACGTCTTCTACATAGTCTGGACGAGCGACCAACTCTTTCCGCTTCTCACGGAAGGGGGCAAAGTGTTGGTTAATTTTATCCAGCAGCATCGTTTTCACTTCACCATAACCTAAGCCACCGGCTCGGAATCGATCGGCGAGAGCCTTTTGCTCTTCGGCGTTCGCAAACAAACAATAAAGCTGGTACAGGGTATTCGTCTCGGGGTCTTTCGGTTGTTCTGGGGTCAGCGAATCGGTCTTAATCCCCATGATGGTCTTCTTCAGAGCGTTCCCTTCGGCAAAAATCTCGATGGTGTTGCCATAAGATTTCGACATTTTTTGCCCATCGGTTCCGGGAACTTTAGCGGCCTCGCCCAGTTTCTCTTGGGGTAAGGGGAAAACCTCACCGTAAGTGTGATTAAAGTACCCTGCCATATCTCGGGTCATTTCGAGATGTTGAATTTGATCCTGACCGACCGGCACCACATCCGAACGGAAAATGAGAATGTCCGCCGCCATCAATATCGGATAGGTGAATAAGCCCACATTCGGGGTTAGGCCTCTTTCGATTTTATCTTTGTATGAAGTGGCTCGTTCGAGTAACCCCATGCCGGTCAAGGTGCTTAAAATCCAAGCGAGTTCTGTGACTTCGGGGACATCAGATTGCCGAAAGAAGGTTGCTTTATTGGGGTCCAGTCCCAATGCCAAATAATCCAAAGCAACATCGCGAACCCGTTCACGCAGAATCTGGTTCAACGGGGTCGGTTTGTTTTTTTTACCCGCAACCGCATCTAGTTCTTTGGCGGTGTCGGGCAGTGTGGTCAGGGCATGAAAATCGGCGATAAAGAAAAAGGCCTCGCCCTGATCTTGGTAGGCGATGTGTTGGATAATGGCACCAAAATAATTTCCCAAATGCAATTTACCGGACGGTTGGACTCCCGAAAGTATCCGCATGGTCTAGGTCCTATCTTTCTTTGCGAAACGAAGGCATTCAATAAGCCATTAACCTACAAACATAAGCTGGAAATGTCCGTCTGTTCTGTGAATTTTGGCTGAGGTATTTCCCCATCGTCCAAGCCGTGCTTTCATTCCCGACTTAGAAAAGTCTGTCGAAAGAATTATGGCGTGGGTTACTTCACGAGATCATCAAAGAATTGGAAGAATTCAGGAGCGGCCTCTTGCACGATCAATAAATGCTCAATGTTCGCATATTCCTTGTAGACTAGCTTTTGTCCTTCGACCTTCTTGAGCGCATTAGCCAAAGATTTGGCCCCCGACAGGGCAAAGTCCGCCACTCCCACACCTACAAACACAGGCACTGCTTTGAGGGCATCTTCTTTTCGGGGTGCCCCCCCCCCCCCCAAGATGACGATCCCCCGATATTTTTCTGGTGTCGCTTGAGCGAGTTGCAAAGTATGAGCGGCCCCCATCGAGTGACCTACTAAGAATACCTTTTGGGGATCGATGGGATAACGCTGCGAAAGAGTTTCGATAATCTCGTTTACGTTAGGCGCTCCCCCAACGCCGAAGGCTCCCACAGCCCGTGTTGCAATCATGATCCAGCCACGCTGTTCACATAATTTCTGCGTGATTCCTGCCCCGTAGGCATCGAAAAACATATTTTCGCTGCCCCCTGCCCCATGCAGTGCGACCACCACAGGAACCTTTTTATCTTTGGCCAGACCTTTCGGGATAAATATCCGAATCGGTGCCGTGGTTTTCGCAATCGGGACGGTCAGCCAAAATTGCCCCGATTGATTCACCCCATAATACTCTCCCGTCTTGTTCTTTTTCTCTACGATGGTTTCCACTTCCTTCAGCAGTCGATCGGCGGGGTACTCCGTTTCCGGAGAGCCTTTGTTCGCAAGGTCCTCTAACAATTTAATTAACGAGCTAACGGTGGCCTTTTCTAAGGCAGGCAATTCCGTTTTATGTTCTTTCAAGCGATTTAATCGGGCCGCCAAATCTTTTGTTCGAGAGATGCTCGTTTTACGGGTCGCTAAAACCTGATCCTTTTGCCGAATTTCCAACACTACGGGCAAATCCCCAAGGGTCTCGCCCAATTCTTTCGCAGGATACAAAATCGTCAAAGGGAATTTAGAAAGTTCGCTTTCTTTCCAGCCTCCGTTAGCGACCTTGATTCGAGCGGTGAGCCCCTCGGGCGTTTTTCCTTCCAACTTGTAAAAAGGATTCACCGTGAAAGCGATTTCGGAATCTTGGGCATCGACCCAACGGCACACAGCACGAAGCGTAAGGGTTTCCGCATATTGTACCGCTTCCGGAACTGGTTTCTCGGAGAGGAGAGCATATCGGGCTACATCGAGATTTTTGGAGGCCTGCTGAAAATTGAAGGAAAAGAATGATTGCACGGCTTTATTGGTCGGGTCGCAGGCCCGCTTCTTGGCAGTTTCATCGGTTCTTTTCGTCTCGAAAACTTCTTCGAGCATTCGGACCCGAAGCCCTAATTCGTACCGATCACCTTGACCCTTCGCTGTCAAAGGCAGGAGCAACGCACAGAAAAAGACCCAATGTGATTTTGGCATGATCGTTCTCGAAGGAGTACAGAAAGGCTTTCCGCTACCAACATGATTAGAAGAATTTTGCCTTGATTTCAATGGCCTGCGCTGGTCGAGATCGAAGAGTTCAAGGGGTAGTAATCACATCAGCAACGATGCCCGAACCAACGAAAACTGGCACTGGGCACATTCAATCATTCGTTAGCTCCATTGAAAGAACCGGACTTCGTATCCATCCGGATCGTGGAAGACAATTTCTTGATAACCCTCTTCGGGATCGATCTTCAGAGGTCGCAGGGGCTTGTTACCCTGTCGATCGAGTTGTTCGATCAGCTGAGGGATGCTTGCCACTTCAAACACAATGGCTGCGGTTCCCGCTGTAGCTTGTCCTAGTTTTAGGGCGATTTGTCCCCCCTTGGGCGCACGGAGTAGATAAAACCCACGAGCCGAATCTTCATGGGTCCGAGTCATCCCGACGGTCTCATACCAACGGAGCGATTCCGTTAGGTCCGAAACCTGTAATTCGATCATAAAAAGTTTCATCGTTGTGTAATAACCTCGCAATCAAGAAGGAATATCATGAGGAATAAGGAGTGTGTGGGATCAGGCCCCAACGATGCGGAATCAAGCAAAGCGATCCGCTTGTTTGTCACAAAAGAACCGAGAACGACTGAGGATTCGCTTCGCTCAAACCTTGGCTCGATTCCGGATTCGGCTAAAGGTCCCCAATACCAGAGACGAACGCGGTCTGCTCGCTCCCACGAAATTTAGCCTAGAAAGCAAAAGGAATTTATGGAAATTCGGGTTTCAGAATTATCGCTGATATTACTCGTCGGAGCTTCGGGTTCGGGAAAATCGACCTTTGCTCGAAAACACTTTGCCAGCACGGAAATTCTATCGAGCGATTTTTTCCGAGCCATGATCTCAGATGATGAGACCAACCAAAGTGTTTCGGGTTCGGCGTTTGAAGTCCTTCACCATGTTTGTACCAAACGATTAGGTTTGGGTAAGTTTACGGTCATCGATGCTACGAATGTTCTCGCCGAAAGCCGACGTCCTCTTTTGGAAATCGCGAGAATGCATTATGTGCCCGTAGAGGCGATTGTTTTGAAAGTCCCCCCCGAAATTTGTTTCGAGCGAAATCGATCGCGGGGGAATCGAAACTTTGGGCCTCATGTGATTGAAAATCATACCCGTTTCTTAGAAAGGTCTTTAGAACAACTCAATCACGAAGGGTACAAAGCCATTCATATTCTTGAATCGCCAGAACAGATTGATCAAGTTCAAATCGTGCGAATCAAGGAAGAGTTCAATCTCAAAGAGGAGCTAGGACCGTTTGACATTATTGGCGATGTGCATGGCTGTTTTGATGAACTGATTCAATTGTTGACCAAACTGGGCTACGACTTGATACCCGTTGAGGATATCGATGATCAAAGGACCTATGATCTTTCGCATCCCCAAGGAAGAAAGCTGATTTTTGTCGGCGATTTGGTCGATCGTGGCCCAAAAACTCCCGAGGTTCTGCGAATGGTCATGCGAGCCTATGAGAGGGGTCTTGCCTATTCGGTACGGGGTAATCACGAAGATAAACTCCTTCGCAAAATGAAAGGGAATCCTGTGAAAGTGTCGGTGGGTCTACAAAAGGCCCTCGATCAATTGGCAACGCAACCGGCCGCGTTTTCGGAGCGGGTCCTCGACTTTCTGGATCATTTACCGTTTCACATCATCCTCGATCAAGGGCGATTGGTAGTGGCCCATGCGGGTTTACCCGCAGAATTGCAAGGAAGGATCGCGGACCGAGTGCGAGCCTTTTGCTTGTATGGTGCGACCACTGGAGAAATGGATTCCTTCGGTCTGCCGGTGCGCCTAGATTGGTCAAACGATTATCATGGTTTTGCTCGTGTGGTTTACGGGCACACCCCCAGCTACGAGGCCTTCTGGAAAAATAAAACGATTTGCATCGACACTGGTTGTGTCTTTGGTGGGAAACTGACCGCTTTAAGATACCCCAGTCTAGAAATCGTTTCGGTCCCTGCCCTGCAAACGTATATGGAGCCGAAACGACCGATGCTCCATCCTTCCGAAGACCCTCAGTAATTTTTTGAATTTGTTGACACTTCAAAAGGATGATTGGTTTTCATCGATTGAAGACAATGTCATTTTGTGAGAAGTGAATGATTCTCCGAAAAATTGAGGAGCTTATCAAAGGATAATCAGAGAATAATCAGAGGCTAAGCAGAGGCGGTATCGGCAATCAGACCGGATCAAAGGTGGGCAGAATAAATTCCTGAACAGATCGAGGATGTCGTTAGAAACGGGCACCCAAGAATAACCCGACCGTTAACCCCTGAAGGTTAGAGCCTCCCGGATAAATACTCCGCCAATGAGTGTGGTTGTATTCGGTCCGTACGCCCGAGGTGAAGGTCCAATCTCCCATCGGAACATCGACAGACACATGCCCACCGACAAAGGCTTGTCCGAAGATCGAGTGAACACGAGTGTAACCCGTGGGGTCTCCCAAGGGACGAAAATCAGCATGCCCCGTACCTAAACGATAGCCGACATCCAATCCCCCACGAAGCGTTCCTTCCGGTACTCCCACATATCCAAGGGAAGAAAACCATTCCCGCCCGAAGCCCACACCCACAGCAGTCCGGTGTAGGCGGAAGATACTCGCCTGTTTCCCACCGTTGATCACAACCGGAGGCGGAGTCGTTCCCCGATTGAAGGTATAAAAGCCATGCACATCGACACTCCAAGCAGCATCGCCAGCCACATCGAAAAACAACGAGCGAGCGCCCGTTCCCGCAGTCCAACCGGTTTTAAGAACATCAACAAGGGCACCGGACCCGAAAACAAAACTCGCCCCACCGAAGCCATAAAGGTTGTAGTTAATTGGGCCATCACCACCGATCGGGCCACAACAATCCCCTGCCCCATTGATTGGGTTTTGTGTGCCGGCAATCGGAGCGGTTTGAGCCGGTGATAAATATGGTTGTGTTCCCGTCAATGGGGGAACCGTGACCGGATTCGACAGACTTCCTGTAGGTTGACTGGGAATCGGAGTAAGTGATGCGGGATTCCCCAACGGAGCCGAGACAATTTGACCCGTGCCAGAAACCGGTAAGATTCCCGAGTTAGAACGTGAACCGACAGCAAATTCACCCCCATTCGCCAGACCTGTACTGATGAAGACCAACGCTAGGGACCATTTACGCAACCAGATCATGCCTAATCCTCGGGAGACTCTATTCGAGAACCAACCTCTTCTCACAAGACATCGGCATGAGAAATGTTAAACTTTAAGGATTATAACGATCCGCATACAGCCAGCCCGAACACCACGATTTTCCCCTTGCCCTTTTGGCCAGCCTGAACATCACGCTACTATTACTTCTCTAAAAATGTAAAATGGACCTTTTACGATTTTTGAACGCAAAACGAGAGAGAAATGTCAACAGAACACAACAGTTCTAACGATTCCGGAGCATCCCACTCAGGAGCGGACCTCCGTGCCGTGAGATTAGAGAAATTACGAAAGATTGAGGAATTGGGCGTTGATCCTTGGGGGGGACGTTTCGACGGACATCAACCGATCGCAAAAATCCGCGAGTTACCCGTAGTCGCTTTCGATGACCATCCAACCGAACAGGTCAAGGCCGCCGGTCGGATTATTCAGAAACGAGACCAAGGAAAATTATTCTTTTTGGATTTATGGGATCAAACCGGAAAAATCCAAATCATGATCGGCCAAAAACAAGTCGGGGAAGAGTGTTGGAAACTCGTCAATTTACTGGATATTGGGGACTTAATTGGTGTAGAAGGGGTGTTCGGCAAAACTCGCAAACAAGAGCTTTCCATTCGAGCCGAGAAAATTACCATTCTCTCAAAATCGTTGGAACCCCATCCCACCAGTTATTTCGGGATGGAGAATATCGAGTTTCGTCTCCGCCATCGTTATTTGGATTTGATTCATACCCCCGAGACCTTGCAACGGGCCAAACAACGGGTGTTGATTATCCGCACGATCCGACAATTTTTGGACAATCAAGGATATATGGAAGTCGAAACCCCTACCTTGCACGCCATCGCGGGCGGGGCAGCGGCCAGACCTTTCACCACGCACCATAATGCTTTGGATATCGATCTGTTCCTCCGGATTGCCCTCGAATTACACCTGAAACGCCTGCTCGTTGGCGGATTAGAAAAGGTTTATGAAATCGGGCGGGTGTTTCGCAATGAAGGCATCAGCGTTAAGCATAACCCCGAATTTACGATGATGGAGCTATATCAAGCCTACGGGGATTATCGCTCGATGATGGAGCTGACAGAAAATTTACTGGTGGCCTGTGTCGATGCCTTGGGGGGGGGCCGAGTGCGACCTTGGGCCGATAAAACAATCGATTTCAATCCTCCGTTTCAACGAGCCAAGTACGAGGACCTTTTCCGAGAACACGTTGGTTGTGATATGCACAACGAAGCCGAGGTGCTTCAAGCTGCCCAACGCATGCGGCTTAAGGATGTCCTAACGAAGGAGCACGATGTTCGGGTTCACGAATTGTTCGAGGCTTGCGTGGAAGATAAATTGGTCGGCCCTGTCTTTGTTTATGATTATCCCGCTGCTTTGTGCCCTTTAACGAAGAGGAAACGAGAAAACCCCAAAATCGCCGAGAGATTTGAACTTTATGTTCACGGGATGGAACTCGCAAATGCCTACACCGAGTTGAACGATCCTCTCACTCAAGAAGAAACATTCAAACGACAATTAGCAGGTTTGCCCGAAGAAGATTCGATGGCCAAAATGGATCACGATTTCATTTTAGCGCAACGACATGGGATGCCCCCCGCAGGAGGATTAGGGATCGGCATCGATCGGCTCGTGATGTTATTGACCAATACTCAGACCATCCGCGATGTGATTTTATTCCCGCTCCTTCGTCCCGAGGCTTAAGGAACCTTCGGTTCTGCTTCCGAGGCAGGCCCCCCCCAAAGTGGAACAATTCCGAAACAAGAACCCTTTATATCGAGAAGGATCGATAGCAGGTTATTGGATATTAGCTCGACTTTTTCTTATGAGCCTGTGCGGTTTTGTGTCGTAGATAAGCGTGCATGAATTCATCGAGGTCCCCATCGAGAACCTTCATCACTTGGGGAACTTTGACATCAATCCCCTCTCGTTCATCCCGCACCAGAGTATAAGGCTGCAAAACATAACTGCGAATCTGCGAGCCAAAGGCAATATCCCCCTTAGCGTCGTATCGTTTTTCGAGATCGCCAAGACGTTTTTGCTCTTCGATAGCGTATAAACGAGCCTTGAGCAATTTCAAAGCATTATCGTAGTTCTTGTGCTGACTGCGTTCCGTGCGTGACTCGGCCCGCACCCCTGATTTATGAATCAGACGCACACCCGATTGGGTCTTGTTCTGGTGCTGCCCCCCCGGTCCTCCCGAAGTGAAGGTTTGCACCTCTAATTCCGATTCGTTAATCTCTATTTGAATATCGTCGTCTATTTCGGGGACCACATCCACGGCCGCAAAGGAGGTTTGCCGAACATCCCCTGCACCGAACGGGCTAATCCGCACAAGGCGATGCACCCCAATTTCGCTTTGCATGTAGCCGTAGGCATACTCGCCGATGATCTTGAAGGTCACTTGTTGGATGCCCGCTTCTAAATTCGGCTCCAAATCTTGTTCCTCAACGGTAAAGCCATGATTTTGCGCCCAACGGGTATACATCCGATACATAATTTCGGCCCAATCGCAAGCATCGGTGCCACCGGCGCCGGGTTTGATAGTCACAATGGCATTATTGGCATCCTGCTTGCCCGACATCATGGCCATCAATTCAAAACGGTCAAACAACGAACAGGCTCGGTTGACTTCAGGCTCGATCTCCGATTCCAGTGAGGGGTCCAGCTCAGCCAGTTCTGCCATGGCTTGAATATCTTTTATGGCGTTCGATACCTCCTCATAGGGACGGATCAGCGCCTCTAGGGCTTTTTGGCGTGCAATGACCTTTTTCGCTTTCTCCTGATTGTCCCAAAATCCTTGCTCTCCTTGTTGATTGATTAACTGGTCACGCTCGGAAATTTTGCTCGGCATGTCAAAGAGAGTCCCTCAGTTGAGTCAATCGATTGATGAGGTCGTCGGTCCGTCGTCGCAATTCTGGATTCATAGGTATTCCTGAGTAGAAAAAGATTCAGTGAATTATAGCGAAATGCCCTCAAAGGTCAGGTTGCATTTGGCCTATATTAAGTCACCACACACTTTGCGACGTTGGGAAAAAAGAGGAACCAATGCGTTAGGATGGAGTTAGAGGGAGAAAGCCCTTATGACTTTCTCTGGGTATCGAGCGATTGAGATGGTTCCAGCCATCGAAACGTCAATAAGCAACCCGATGGCCCACGAAAGATAAGTTATTCGTTCTCACTCGGGACCGATTCGGGAAGGGAATCTCCTTTCACCGCAATGCTCAGGATATTCCGACCATAGGTTCGGGTATCCCAGACAGCTAGCGGGAGCGATTGGGCAATATCTCCTTCGGTTTGAACGGAAATCGTTGATTCATCTGGAATTTTTTCCAGAAGTATCCGCACCAATTCAATAAAGCGATCGGGATTGTGAACCAAATCCTCGAACGGGGGGGATAGGAAGAGATTCACAGGCTTTTGGGGTGGTAACCATCTGTCGGCCCATCGATAGGCATCATTTCGGATAACTTGCCCTTTGTCTGTGATGTTGTACTTGTGCAAGTTTTTTTCAATCTCGGCAGCCAGTTTTGGATCACGTTCGACAAAAAACCCCTCACTGGCCCCGCGACTGATAGCTTCGAGGCCATGAATACCTGTTCCCGCAAAAATATCGTAAAAAGGGCGATTCGGAACCGCATTTCCCAAAATGCTAAAGAGAGCTTCTCGAACCCGTTGGGGAGTGGGTCGTAGTTCTGGGTTCACAATACAGGTGAGCCGTCGGCCCCTAAGGCTACCCGCAACAATTCGGATTTCTACTTTGGCAGGCTGCATGTTTTTCGTCATGGCACGTTCAAATACTGTTGAATCTTACACTCGTAACTAAGGGTAATAGGACGGTTCCTTGGGGAAATATCTTTTTCTGGGAGCCAGTTTCTTGGCAAGATAGAGAGAATAGGATCATTCTAGGAAATAATCTCAAAAGGGTAATTTTTTAGATTGAACCGATTATCTCAAGGTTAGGAAAGGATTCTCCGAGAGAACAGAAGGTTCGACTTCGCGCCGCGACCATTTCCGGTTATACGATCAGTATGAGAGTTGAAAATTATTTATAAGGGATATTTTATGAAGTTCTCCCACTTTGCCTTACTTGCGGGAATGACAACAGGTCAAGCCGCCTATGCACAGACGGCCCCGCCTCCCCCCAAAGGAGATACCCCGATACCGAAAATCGCTCAACCGGCAGAACCCACCGCAGAAGAACGATTTTTGATGTCGTTGCTTTCCAATTGGGAGAAAAGAATGGAGCAAATTGGCTCCTTCGAGGCCAATTGCGTCAAAACGATTAAAGATAAAAGCGGCGCCGATGTGTTTGAAGGGAAAGTGCAACTGATGCGACCTAATTTCGCACGGTTGGACTTGGTGCACATTAAAAACAAAAACCAGATCGAGAAAATTATCTCCAACGGGGAACATATTTACGAATATCGTCATCTCGATAAAAAAATTCTCGTTCACAAAATGCCCGAAGACAAAAGCAAAGGCGGCGCAGTTGGAGGGGGAGGCACAATAATTGATTTTCTGTTTGGCATGAAGCCTGAAGAGATGCGGAAAAACTACTACATTTCTCTAGGAGACATCACCAAAGCGGATGGCAAACCGGCTTATGCGTTGATCAACATCCTACCGAAACGTCCCGAGGATGTGAAAGAATTCAAGAAAGCCCAATTAGCCCTGTGGATTTCCCCAGACGAGAAATTTAAGGATTTTGCTTACCTGCCTGCTCGATTGTGGTTTCAAGGACCTGCGGATCGGGGTGATGAAACGACTTGGGAATTCGTCATCACACCCAAACCGAATTTGAAACCGACCGATTTCAAACCCGATCCCAAACCTTCGCCGGCTTGGTCGTTAGAATGGGCTGTCTCCCCCATGAAAGAGACCGATCCCAAAATTAAGCCTGTCAGTGGCATCGAAAAGAAATAACAAACAAGTCGATCGATTAAGGTTGAGATTCCAATCATGACTTTAACAAAAAAATAAGGGGAAGCACTCCTTTAATGCTTCCCCTTTTTTCGTTTTCCAGTTTTTCAAGAAGGGATTTTTAAGAGATACCCTAGGTGAAATTATTTAGGTGGTGGGGGTGGTGGCGGCGGAGCCGGAGGCTCACCCGGTTTAGTTTTCGTATCTGGGGTCGAAGCTGCACCCTTTCCACTGGGTTTTTCGTCACAACCCAGCAGGGCTAAGGTGCTGCAAAACACCAAGCCAAGAAGAAGAATTCGCATGAAATACACCTCTCAAAACAAAGAAGACTAAAAAAGGCAGGTTGGTAGGAACACCAGCCTGCCCAACACATTTTTCCGGAAAACAGGGGGAATCAACCACCTAATAAGGAGAAGTTGGCCACTGCTCCATCTGAAGTTCCCGCAGCTTGTTGGAATGCATACCACCGTGCGGTGTACCAAGGTGTGCTGGAACCGGCGTTGGTAATCGCACGGACGGAACCATCACCGAAAGCAAATTGGGCTCGTCCAGGATGTCGGCTTGAAAAGGCATACCACTGTCCGGGAGAAAGAACATCCCAAGCGGTAGCCATGGCCCCTGCACCCATCCAGCTCGCAGCAAATTGACGGGTGGTGGTAGGAGATGTTTGAGTGCAAAGATAATCACCAAAGAACAATGTATTGGAGCTGCCATCAGGGATACCAGCGATTGTGATTTGGGAGTTCACGAAAAAGGCTCCCCGCCAGGTGTTCCATGGGGTAGCAGTTGTGTCACCCAAAGCGCCTGCAACGGCCACATAATTGGTTCGACCGAGAGTGGGCAAATCCCCACCGAAATAGCCGCCCGTCAAAGTAGTCCCAGAAGTCGTGAAGTAAGCAAACACGCCCAAAGAAACCGAGGCATAGGTTGCATCGGAAGGACACATGAAGGTTTTAATTCGGTTGTTAGCAGCGGTCCACGCCCCCCCCCACCACACGCCGGCCGTGTTGGTCGGAGACAACATAGGTTGGGGGATTAAGTTGGCAATCGCATCTTGTTCGATGTAGGGAAGCAGATAAGCCAAGGTTCCGCAATAGGAGCTGCTGTTGAAGCCGGGGGGAAGCACACCGTTGGCGCTTTCGTAGTTGTGTGCAGCAAGTGCCAGTTGTTTGAGGTTGTTACTGCAGGTGGATTTGTTGGCAGCTTCGCGGACTTTTTGTACCGCAGGAAGCAACAGACCAATCAAAATAGCGATGATGGCGATCACCACAAGAAGCTCGATCAGCGTGAAGCCTGATCGCTTCTTCAGAAGGGAACGAAACATAAATAAACCTCCAAGCGAATGGTAAAGTATAAAACACTCCCTAGAAAACGTATCTAGGGTGGAGAGTTTTTTGGAAAAGTCAGTTCCACTGTTGAGCGAAAGGAAAAAAAGATAACCCAGAGACTAACTTATTAAGAGTTTGTAACCATTTTTACTCTCATAATCAAGAAAAAATTCTTGAAATTTTCAAACATCTTACCCAAAATCCCTTCTGAGGCCAAAATCTTCGGCTTTACATGCAGAATCAGTTCGCTTATGGGACCCCCTAATTCAACATTAAGGGGGTTTTATGAACACTGTCATCAAAGGTGCTTTTGTTGCTCTGGGGATCGGGATAGGAATAGCTATTGGGTTTTCGTTCTCTTCTTCACCCAAACCGACTCTGGCGGGAACCACCGACCGTTCGGGCGATTACATCATCTGTACCGGTTCCGTTTGGCTGAACCCTGCGGTGCCGACCGATGGGGTCTGGATGCTCGATTATCGTTCGGGCAAACTTCTTGGCACCGTGATCGATCGGGGCCGCGGAAAAATCACGGGTTGGGCCGAGGTTGATCTTGTGAAAGAATTCGAAATTGCTCCCAAAGCTGACGTTCATTTCATGATGACCACCGGCCAAATTGCTCAAGGTCAATCGGCTTTATACATTGCAGAAACGACGACCGGCAAGTTTGGGGTTTACACCATGGGTTCCAATGAAGGGAATGGCCTTGTGATCCGCCGACACGATATGACAACCTTCCGCGCCACCAAATAATCTCTAAGACACTGCAATAAACCACCCAATCACTACTAGGACCCTGCAATAATGATCAGGGGACGTTTCTCGGGGTTCGGTTCGGCTTTGCGAATCAATTCTCGAACCATCCAAGGCACGTTCCCTTCCCCAAAAAGGATGAATCCCAAGGTTCCACTCAGTGGGGTTTCATCGGTCCAACCGAAGTGAATTTCAGGGGGTTTCCCGACTTTGGCCATTTCTAGGGCAACGGCAGCCAGTGTATGAGCAATCGACGCTGCATTTGAGATTTTCATCACAAATCTGCCTTGCTCTTGACGGACTTGCAATGTCGGCATTTGGTTGAACTCACTCGCATCGGAAAGTTCCACCTCGATGAAAACCACAAATATCTCGGGAGGCAGACGATGGTCCCGACGAATGACTTGCTCTTTTTCCTCTAACGAACGCCGCCCCGGTCTATGGGGAACCAGAACCGAAAGTTCCATGTGCCGGATGGCATCCCAAAGTAACAGGGATTCGGGATCGGGAATATGAAATCCTGAAAATCGCAGTTCGCGACTCCGAGCAATTCTCGAAATCAAGGAGGTGATCAAAATGGTCAGAATGAAAAAGCTAGCAATTTTGATTCCCGTGGGTTTCTCGATGATGTTGCTCAATGTGGTGTAAATGAACAATAGGGTAATCAAGGCAAACGGAAGCGAGATTCTTCGGTGCCAACGCCCTTCCCGTGAACGATAAATGTCAATCAGGACAGCCACACAGCCACTGGTCATGAGCATCAATACCCCCGTGGCGTAAGCATCCCCTTGAGCATCGACACTGGCCTCGAAAATCCAAGTCACCCCGAGATTAATCGCCGTAAAAAGCAGCACCAAAGGGCGCACCGCCCTAGCCCACTCGGGCGCCATGCCGTATTTCGGAAGATATTGTGGAACCAAATTCAATAGCCCCGCCATGGCACTGGCACCGGCGAACCAAAGTATCACAATTGTGCTAATATCATAAATGGTTCCAAGAACTTCCCCCCCCCCTAATACGACCTTATTCGGGTCCTCGGCATGGGCCAAATAAGCCAATGCCCGATTGTTCGCAGGGAGTTTCGGTTTCCCTTCAATCGGTTGCCCCTGAGCATCGACCCCCAGAATATCCTTCGGCGGAATGAGAGTGGTGACGACCAACGATGAACCAAATAGCGCACAGGACATAATCAGTGCTGCTGTGAACAAGAGCTTCCGAGTGTTTCTTATTCTTCCGGCGGGATTTTCCGGAGTATCGCTAGGGTCTCCTTTCACTAGACTCATGACAGCGACACCGGTTTCAAACCCAGAAAGACCAAGGGCCAATTTGGGGAAAAGAATCAAACATACCGCTGCGGTCGCCCACATCTCTCGCGATTTTAACGGCGATGATTCCAAATACCACTCCCCCACTCGGACTTGATGCCACCAGTCCGCCAAAACATGCGGATGCTCTATAATAAAGAATAAGCCGGAACCGATAACAATCAGATTCAAAGCGAGATAAACACCCACAATTCCCACGGCCAGCCCAATGACCTCTTTGAATCCTCTCAGGAAGGTGGCTCCCAACAGTACCAGTAGGAGCATGGTAACTAACATCAGTTGACGATGACTCCCTTCGGAATCGTGCGCTAAAGGCCAATTGGGATTGTTAATCGCATGCTCGGCGGCATCGGCTGCAGAAAGGGTCTTGGTGATAACGAAATCGGTCGCAGCGAACCCTAACAAAACCAAAACGAGAATTTTGCCGGGCCAACCACTCACCAATCGGGCCAGCATGCCGATCGAGCCTTGTCCTTCAAAGGATCGGCCTGCAACGTAACGATAAACGGGTAACGCCCCAAAAAGAGTGACGAAAACTAGCACGATCGTTGCTAGGGGGGCTAACGCTCCCACGTTTTTGACCGCAATCGAGGGTTGATAACCCAAGGTACTAAAGTAATCGACCCCCGTTAAGCACATCACCCAAAGCCAAAAACTCGTGGGGTGGGAAGCGGGGTGGGAAGATTTGTTCGGCGGATGAGTCGGTGACATTGTCCTCTGTGACCACCCGATCCCACGATCTAAGACTCATTAGGGACGAGCCTCAGCTTCGCTTGCCACTTCCTCTAGTGGCCTGATAGCCTTTTGTTAGTGTACAAAAGGATACCTCTCGCGGAATCGGAATGCTGACTTATACCATAGCAGTCCAAAACCTAATGACAATGGGGGCAGCGCCGAAAACACCCCTTCTCAAAAACCATGCTCTTGACTTGAGTCTAAAAATGCTATTTGTCAGGTTTTGAAAAAAATACCTGTTTGACTTGACAAAATAGAGAAGATTTGACACTCTATCTTCTCTGAATTTTTATCTCACCATTGACCAAGGAGGGTCATCCTATGCTGAACATCACAGAATTAAACGCACAAATTTGGCGAGCCGTGGTGGTTATGGACGACGGCACAGAAGCCTTACTCGTTGTGGGTAAATCTTCCAATGCCGTCCATGCCGCGTATCCGAAACAACTCGAAGAACTTTTCAAGATGCTTGACGAAAACGAGAAAAACTCCATCCAAATGGTTTCGCTTCAGCGATGGTCGGGCGCACCCGATGCAGGCTTTTGGGAACATTTTTCGGAATTAAAAATGCCTGCCTCGCTCCGGCAACGCAACAAGGTAGCCGCCAGCATCTAATCCCCACTCGATTCATTCCAAGAATTGATTTTGAAGCCATCGGACTTCACAACTGCATCTAAAGATTGCTCCCAACCATGCACCTTTGCAGAATAGGCCTCTGCAGGGGAATTGACCGATTCCCCTTCATGAACCATTCTTCGAGTTACCAACGATTCTAATCGGAAAAAGAATCTTTCAATCAAAGCACCAAAAAACCTGAGAACCAAAGAACCGATACTTTTTAGATTCTCCCGACAAATCGGTTGGGACTAAATATCCCTTGGGGGTCCAGAGCTTTTTTCACGGCCCGCATCAATCCCCAGTCGGGTTTTTCCTTGCCCCAAACGAGTAAGTTTCGTTTCACTTGTTCCGAACAATTTTGGATGATGCAGTTCCCTTCCGGAGAAATTTGTTGCAGAATTCGCGATTGAATCGAACCAACCTCTTGCTCGTATCCTTGTTTGAGTATCACGTACAGGATACCATTCCCAGCTCTTCCTAGCACATGACAAGGAAAATTCTCAGCAAAGGACAAAGCGAACTCGACCACTCGGGAGGGGCGATCGTTCACTTTCAGGACGGTGGATTGCTCGATCTGGAAGGGGAAATCGGTGAGATCATTCAACGATTTCAGATATTTAGCCTCGGAATGAATCTGTGCCTTTTTTTCGAGAGCAGCAGGTAACTCGCTTAAAAATGTTTTGACCTGCCAAACGACCGAAGGTGTGTTATCTTCAAAAGCAATCGAGACACGCCAACCACTGCCTGTATCTGCCGCAAACAAAGGAATTTCCGGAGAAAGAATCTCAAAAGCAACGGGACGTGTTTTGGTTGTGCGAACTAACTCCCAAAGTGTAGCAAGGTCGGTTGACTCACAAGGAATCAAGATTGCCTGACGATTCTCGGCTAAGGGACGCACCTTCAAGGTCACTTGGGTAATGATTCCCAAAGTTCCCCAAGAATTGGTCAGCAGTTTCATCAAATCGTATCCCGCCACATTTTTGACGACCCGCCCCCCCCCCTTCACCTCAACTCCCTGATCGTTGATTAAACTGATACCGATCACATAATCTCGCAGCGTTCCCCAGCCAAATCGACGTGGTCCACTGGCATTGCTCGCAATCGCGCCTCCTACTGTGGCCCGTTCGGCTAAGGGAATATCCACAGGGAGTTCTTGACCTTCTTGACGCAGAACTTGGGACAATTCCTCAAGGGTCATTCCTGCCTGAACCGTGATGGTCATATCCCGAGCAGGATAATCGATCACCTTTCGGATTTCTCCTAATTCCACAATCATCCCTGCTTTCTCAATCGGGTACCCGTAATCGAATTGTGTCCCCCCCCCTCGGGGATACAAAGCCCATCCTTCGGCCGCCGCCTGCTTGACTAATTCACCAATCTCCGAGATTGTTTGGGGACGTCGTTGCGTGAGAGAATCCATGAAGGTTCGTAAGATATTCTTTGAAAAAAGGTTTCTGTTGTGCATCAGTTTAGATATTACCGGTAGAGGATTCGAGATGCGCTGGCTAAGAATCTGGTTTTTGGGACTCGTTCTGGTATCTCCTAGTCTGGGGCAAACCAACTCGGACATTCGTCCGGGGCTTCGAGAAAATCCCGATGTTTTCACGCAACAACAACCCGAAGAAAAACCCACGAAAGGTCCCCCTGCAGGGGCTATCGTCGCTGCTTTAGCCAGTGTGGCTCTCGTGCTGGTGTTGGTCTGCTATCCAACAAGAAAGAACTAAGGCCCACACCCATTCAGATAAGGGGGCGGGGAATGTCCGAACCGTCACGGGATCCCGAAATTGAGAGAACCGATTGGCATCGTATCTTAGGTGTTGTCTTTGCTCATACTTTTGCCGACTCTTCCTTTGAAGTCCAACTCGAATTCGATGTTGCGACCACTCCCAAACGGATCGATATCCTTGTGACCTCACCGCAAGACACTCCCACCTCCGTTCCTCTTCTGGCCGAAGGCATCGAAGGCCTTAAACAACATAACTTATTTACCTTCAAATCCCATCAAGAATCCTTAACCAGCCGCTCTCTGGAAGAATTAATTGGTTACTATTCCGCCTATCTCAAAACCGCTGCCCCCTCAAATAAAAAGGAACTCGATCGTGACTCGGTTCGGCTCTTTGCCATCGGGACACGACGACCTTCGGATATCCTGAATAATCCCAAAATCCCCAACCTACCCATTAAACCGGGCGTCTACGAGGTCGAATATGGCATCACCCCCATTCGCTTAATCGTTATCAACGAACTCGAATTGAACAAAGAAAATGCCAACCTTTTGCTGTTCAGCAACCTCAGAAATCGTGTAGAATATGCAATGAAGCAACATCAATTAACGCCCACCAAATACGAAACGTTAATCGGACAACTCCTCAAACGTTATCAAGAAGAAGGAGATCAGGACATGATCGATTTACTCAACCCCACTGAAGATGATGCCATCGAAACTTGGGCTCAAATCGAGAGTGCCCGCAAAAAATTCCTCAAAAAAATCCCTCTAGAAGATCGGCTCGAAGGCATCCCCGCCGAAAAACGTCTCGAAGGTTTGGGTATGGAAGATATTCTCAAAGCCCTCTCTCCGGAACAACTCGCCGAACTCACTAAGTTGGCCTCTCAAAAAATCAATCCCAACGATCAACCCAATTCGTAACCTTTCTAGTTTTCTCACTCTCTCTGTCAGAAAACCGAATCGATGATTCCTTTGATCTCATCCGATCCAAAAACAACTTTATGGGCATAACTTTGTTGTTGGCCTCCCTCTATATGGGAATCGGTGAGTTCGGCCAATTGGCTAATGAGATGCCTGTCGATACTCTATTAGAAGAGAATAAAATGGTTTTGTTGGGTGAGATATGGGCTTAGCCGAAGAGTTTCCGAATATCGTGAAAAGTCAAGTTCCCTTGGCGCCTTACACCCGTTTGAAAATCGGTGGCGTGGCCGATTATGTGGCGGAACCCGATTCAATAGAGCAACTGTCGAAGCTCATTCAAGCCTGCAAACGCGACAAAATTCCCTTTCGTGTGCTCGGCGGCGGTGCAAATGTCCTGATTCGCGAACAACCAGTGGCCGGATTGATCGTTCGATTGGTCAAGCCGGAATTCACCAAGATCGAAATTCATGGGAAGATCGTGAAAGCGGGGGGAGGTGCCAACCTCGCCGATGTGGTTGCACAAACCTGTCTGTGTGGCCTAGCAGGTTTTGAATCGCTAGTGGGGATTTCCGCCACGGTGGGTGGTGCGCTGCGAACCAATGCCGGCGACAAACTCGGCGAAGTCTCTGAACCCGTCTTGCGTGTTCATGTTCTGGATGATGCCGGCCAAATCGCAAAGAGAGAGCGTTCGGAAATCCGTTTCGGGGAACATGTGAGCGATCTGGATGATCCCGTGATATTATCCGTGGAATTTGCCTTGGAAAACGACCAAATCAGTTCGATCACCAAACGAATGCGTCGCGCTTGGGTCTATCGTAAGGCCGAAGAACCTTTGGGATTCACTGCCGCAGTACGGGTATTCAAAAACCCACCGATGAAGTCCGCCGCGAGCTTGATTGTCAAAGCGAATCTTCGTCAAGCTCGCTTCGGAGCCGCCGAAGTTCACTACCGCAATCCCAACTACATCGTAGTAACAAAAGGAGCCACCTCCCAAGATGTGCTGGGTCTGGTGAACATGATCCGAGACAAAGTCAAAACCGAAACGGGAATCGTTCTCGAACAAGAGCTGAAAGTGTGGTAAACTCGTCGAATATGAAGACGAATATCAATTTACAACAATCCCTGCCCCCGAGCCGTTACCGATGGCTTCGCCCGTTGTGGGCCATTTTTTTGACTCTGTTGGTGGTGGTATTAGCTTTCTCTGGAATTTTTGCCCTCTCGAAAGCGGCCCGAGAATCCCTTGGCCCTCGGGAACGATTTCTGCTTCCGTTCCAAGAGATTGAATGCCGGACTCCTCCCCATCAGGAAAAAGCCGATTTTCTCGGTGAGGTGCAGTATCTCGGGGCTTTTCCCGACAAAATCAATCTTCTCGAACGGGGACTTAGTCAAAGGCTCGAACAAGCGTTTCAGAAACATAAGCAAGTCGAAGCCGTCGAAAAAGTAGAAATTTTACCTTCTCGCAGGATTCGCGTATCTTTGAGTTTCAAAAAATGATACACTAAAGGCGATTCCAACGCCCTTTTAACCTTGGTTTCATCTCGTGAAACTCTTGTTAATCAACCCATGTTTCCCTGAAAATTTCTGGTCATTTTCTTGGGTCTTCTCCAAAATTGCTGTGAATAAATCCGCGTTACTTCCTCCATTGGGTTTAGCGACCCTTGCGGCTTTGACCCCTAGAGATTGGCACATAACCATCGTAGACGAAAACATCGAAGAAATTGACTTTGATTATGATTGTGACTTGGTAGGTGTGTGTGGAATGGCAGTGCAATACCCTCGCCAAAAGGAAATACTGCAACGGTTTCGAGAAAAAGGACGTTACACCATCGCAGGGGGGAGCTACCCCTCGCTTTGTCCGGAAGAATACTTTCCCTTTGCGGATACCGTGTTGGCAGGGGAAGCAGAACGAATTTGGCCGGCCTTTTGTCGCGATCATGCACTCGGACGGGCAAGGAATTTTTATCAGGAGACTGATTCGATTCCCCTCACGGAATCACCCACTCCGCGATACGATCTCCTTCAATTGCATCAATATCAGAGTATCAGCATTCAATTTTCGCGGGGGTGTCCTTTTCGCTGTGAATTCTGTGATATTATTGTGACCTTTGGGAGAAAACCTCGAACGAAAACTCTGCAACAAATCGAAGCAGAATTGGACCTACTTCGTCGAATTGGAGTTAAGCAACTTTTCTTTGTGGATGATAACCTCATCGGGCATCTCCCTCGGTTTCGGGAGTTAGTGCAATTTCTGAAAGACTATCAACACCGGTATTCGTACCCCTTCTCCTTCGGGGCCGAGGTCTCATTGAATGTGGCACAATACCCTGATCTGATGAAGGCCATGCACGATGCTCGTTTTCACTGGGTCTTTTTAGGGATCGAAACACCCGAGCATACTACCCTGCGGGAGATTCTCAAAACCCAAAATACTCATGAAGATTTGCTCACATCGGTTCGGACTATTCATCAAAACGGGTTGGAAGTTTATGCCAGTTTTGTCATTGGTTTCGATAACGATGACGCAACCACCTTTGAGCGACAGAGGAAATTCATTCTCGATTCCGGAATTATTCTGGCTTCGATTGCTCTACTAATTGCTCTACCGAAAACACCCCTTTATGAACGGATCGAACAAGCAGGGCGACTTCGCCAGCAAGAACCTTCTCCCGATTTATGGAATAATTGGCAGCAGACTAATATCGAACCACTTCATCTCTCTTACGAAGAATTGATTCAGGGCTTTCGCCAATTATTGATGGAAATCTCCTCCGATTCTGCCATTGCTCGAAGAATCGAGAATAAGCTGCGCGTTCTAATCAATCGTCACACAGATTTGGGTCTGAGTTGGTGGTGGATGCTAGGCTATTCGTTACGTTTTCTCTGGTGGGGAGTGATTCTAGGTGGCCCTAAAAGATGGTACTACATGCTTCGTAGCTTTCTCAAATCGCTGTTGAAACCCAAATCGTTCGTTTGGGTGCTTCAAAATTGGGTCATCGGTCTTTCAATCCAAAAGTTTGTGAGCAAAACCTTCAAGGATGCCTATAATCGAAAAAATTCCTTGCCTGCCTCACGAGTCACAAAAACCTTTCCTTCCAAAATTGAATTGATACCGGAAATTAAACTGAAGAAAATTTAGCCTTTTATGCAAAAGGATCGGTCGGAGGGTCGGTCGGGTTTTGGGTTAACTCATCAACGAGTTTCAAAAGTTCGGGAAGTTCTGCCATCGCACCAATCCCGACGTCCCCACAGGCTAATTCTTTGGAAACGGGCATCGCGATCCGAAATTTTGGTGCCCGCGCGTTGATCTGCCGAATGGTATCGACATCGGAAAAATGCCCTGGCACATGACCGGCCCCCGCGTCGGCAGCCAGCAATCGGATTTGTCGAAGGGTCGTCGGATGTTGCCACATGTAGGTATTCATCGCAGGGGCAAGGATGACCGGTTTCGTGGGTTCCCAAGCCCGCCAAACACAGGTTAAGCAATTATCGCATAGACCACAGGCGAATTTCGCCAAAGTATTCGCATCCAAGGGGGCAACGAGGAACAAGTCGGCCCAGCGACGTAATTCGATATGAACGACTTGATCGCCGCGTTGATATTTGGCTCCTTCGGCTCGACCGGGCCATTCATCTTCATCCACGGTGATGATCTCGGGATTCCTCACCACATGCGAAGAATCCAACGCCACGGGATCGAAAAAGTAAATGGCTCCCTGAGTGGCGACGACTCGAACCTGATGACCGAGCTTTTTCAATGAAAAAAAAACTTCTGGTGTCCGAATGGCCGCGACCGAACCCGTTACTCCTAAAAGAATGTTCGCCACACCCTGTTCCCTAAATAAGATTTGCTATGGCATTATTGTGTGTGTTTATCCTACAAACCGGACCAGCAGGCGGTCAATTTTTCACCCGAACGCCTCTGGGAATAAGAACGGGGTCAATTTCACTCAGAATCAAGGATTATTTGAATCGACGTTGCCAAGATTGATACCATCGAAGAGCCTGCATTTCGTATCGTTCTTTCGGGGCGCCGCTCTCATAACCACTTTCACGGAAACCGATGGGGTCGGCATTCGCCAAAGAGAATCGGGCCATTTCACGTACCGCGAGGTTCGGGTCCCTTAACAGAGCAAAGATACGATCGACCTCAGCTGGATTGATTTGCTTGAGATTGACCGGCCGAAGAAGCCTGACAGCTCGGAAGGCCTCGGCCTTGTCTAAGCTGAGTTCTTTCATCAGGTGATTTGCCAAAAGGGTTTCTCGACCCAATCCCTGTTCGGCCCAATGCTTGCAGGCTAAACAAGCATAGGCACGCACCTCGGCCCGTTCGCTTTGTAATCCTTCGACCACATAGGCCATTTCATCGATCGCTTGTAAAAACAACGGGGCCCAACGCCGACGGGTCAGCACTTCTTTTTCGTTTTTCATGGGGGCCGAGAATGTAATATCCAAAGGTCCCATTTGTTGCTTCAGGTCTTTCAAAATGGTTTTCAAAACCGTATCGGCTTCCTTTGAGAGAACAGGAGGTTTCGCTAGCCAACGATCGAGGAAACCCAACGGATCGTCTTCATCTCGTAACGGAGCAAATTGAATGGCGGCTCCAGTGCTGTCCCATTTTAATTTATCGCCCGGTTTCAGGGCAGCAAATTCTTTGAAACCACTACGTAACGAGGCACTCCCTTCCAGAACCCCGAGATAAACAAGGGTTCGCGGAGCTTCATCGAAATCGATTTTCGGATCGGTGGACCAACGATAGGTCAAATCCACAACGAGTTCCGATTTCTCTTCGTTCAGGGTAATCACCCAAGCCTCATCACGCACACGAAGGACAATGCGGGCCGTTTTCTTGCCTTTATCTAATTTAAGCACAATCCGACCTGCTTGAAGCGTTATATCCGCATCATAATCGGGGGCAGGGATATGGAATAATACGCGGGTCTCAAGGAAGTTCACCGGAACTAATTCCGGCAGGTTTCCTTCCAACGATATTTTTACACCCGTTTTGGTAAGCACTTCGGCGTTGACGCCGGGCAGAGCCAAATAAGTATCGGTCGAGCTAATTTTTTTCTCAGCGGCTTCGGCTTGAGTCCATTTGGTTTCACCTCGTTTGCGGACCAGCAAGGCCCCTGATTCGCTTTCCCAAGTTCCCACAACGGCACGATCGGGAAGAGGAGCTTCAATTGGTTTGGGAAGCGGTTTTCCTGAGCCATCGACCACTCGGGGCATCGGCCCCACTTCGACAGTTGGAGAAATAACTGGGGGAGATTTTTTCTCCTCTTTTTTCGGAGTTTCAGGAATCGGTATCACGGGGGGGGGGTAAAAGTAGGTGGAACATACGCCCAAGCAATCTCGTGCGGGCGACTCCGATCCGTCTCGGGAATCGCCAGCCAAGCCATCACAATTAACACCCCCACAAGGCCGATGAGAACGAGCAGAGGAACAAAAGTTCGATTGAAAGCAAAGACTTTGAGAAGGTCATCGTCTTCCTCGGTCGGGGGTTCTTGTGCGCCCACCACAGGAAGATTCGATTTCGGTTTCCGAAAAGGTTGCGATTCCTTACCTTTGACTAAGCGATACATCCGACGTTTCGCAGCCGGTGGAATCACCATAGGTTCCCGTTCCACTAACGAAAGCGTCTGGTGGCAAGCGGCTACCTCGGCCAACAGTGCGTCGTCTTGCAGAACGGCGCGTTCAAATTCTTCGATCGCTTCAGGAGAAAGTTCGTTATCCAAATAATCCGCCACGGTGTTGGGATCGACGTTGGCTTCCCGTTCATTAATCCCATGAGTCGTGACTCGTCGCCGGCGGGTCACCGTTTTGATACGCTCGACAATCTCTTGGGCATATTCCGATTCGGCAAGCTTTTCGCCGATGAGTTTAGTTTCTGCTGGTGGTAAAGCATCATCAAGATAAGCCAATAGAGTTCGTAAGGTCAGTCGCACGAAAGTCCCCCCTAGAGAACCGTTTCCCTAAATAGTGGGGGTAGGCAGATCATTTCGTACAGAAAATTTTCAGAATGGGTCAATCTCCTAGATTATGCGGTAGCAGCGCTCATAGGGAACATTACAGAGATAGCGCTCGGTGCAGGACTCGTACAAGCTCCTAGATTATTTCGCAGCACTGTTCACCTTCATCTTTTGAAACAAAAGACTCGGTCCATCTCCGCGTTCGTTTGGCAACACTTGTGAGAACGTGGGGAAGAAATCGGGGTCGCTCGTTGGGATCATACTCGCGGGATGGCAATGATGAGAACGTGAGGTAGGAATTAACCCAAAATTCTGAGAAAATTTCTCATTTTTCTATTGACAACCTTTCATTCTAACCCGTATTCTCATGAGTAATTTCTCATTTTAATAATTGACCGAGGCCGATCATGCGACGATCGATCATTTCCAAGGGTTTTACCCTCATCGAGTTGCTCGTAGTCATCGCCATTATTGCTATCTTAATTGGCTTATTACTCCCCGCGGTGCAAAAGGTTCGAGAAGCAGCGAATCGAGCCACCTGTTCAAACCACCTAAAACAAATTGGGTTAGCATTCCACAACTTTCACGATTCTCATGGGGTCTTTCCTGATGGGGGAAAAAACCGTTGCGAAATCCCTTACTTTAGCGCTGCAGTAGAATTGGATTGTGTGACTCAACGAGCCATCGATCCCGACTATGGGTGTTGTGGCCCTTTCAACCGCACGGAATGGAGCTGGACGTACACAATCCTTCCGTTCATCGAACAAGATAATTTGTTCCACAATACGAATAACGCCATCGTCCAAAGGACGCCGGTGAAAATTTATTATTGCCCCAGTCGTCGCTCTGCCATCCTTTTCAATAACGCGGCGAAAGTCGATTATGCGGGGAACGCTGGCGCTAACGGTAACGATGGTATCGTTGTCCGTACGGGAACAGCGCAAATCAACATGGCGGCGCTTCAGGATGGGACATCGAACACTTTAATGGTTGGGGAAAAACGCCTGAAATTGGACAAGATGGGTGTTTCCTATGATGATAATGAACCAGCCGTATCACCCGGTTGGGATAGCGAGATAATCCGACGGGCTGTTACAGACTTTGATCGACCCAGTGGAGATCGAGGCCCCAGCCGCGATATTCGTCAAACGGTGGTTCCTTCAGGGGTTGATCCGAATGGTGGCCTTTCTCAATTTGGGTCGTCGCACCCCTCGGGAATTAATGCGGTATTTTGCGATGGAGCCGTGCGATTCATCCGCTTCAATCCCAATCCCGAGGTATTTCGGCGGGTTTGTGTCCGCAACGATGGATTGGTTATCAATGGCAGCGAATACTAACCATAATAACCTTGCCTGATTCTTTTTTCCCATCAACTCGGATAGGTCACACGCATTAAAAATAATCCCGAAGCCGCCGCCGTGGGTCCGGCCACGGTTCGATCTTCCGCCTTGAGAATTTGCTCCATTTGTTCTTCGGGCCAAAAACCTCGACCGATATTGATTAAGGTCCCTGCGATCGCTCGCACCATGTTGTACAAAAAGCCATCCGCTTCGACATCCAACCAAACATAATCGCCCGCCCGATTCACCCGAATATGTGTGATCGTCCGCACACTCGTCAACCGATTAGGCCATTCGGTCTCGAAGCTATGAAAATCGTGCCGACCGAGCAATACTTGAGCAGCGCGATTCATTTTCGCAGCATCCAACCTTGTGGGACAGGTGGCATAATACTTCCTTAAAAATGGGTCCGGCACGCGGTTATCTCGTATCACATAGCGATACAATTTACGCAGAGCATCCTTGTTGGCATCGAACCCTTGCCCGACTTCCTCGCAACTTTTCACCACCACATCCTCGGGCAACTGCGAGTTAATCGCCAGTACCAAACGATCTGCCGGCAGGCGTGTCGGAGTATAAAAATTCGCGACTTGACCGACAGCATGAACCCCAGCATCGGTTCGCCCCGAGGCATTCAGATTGGGCCGATGTTGCGTGATTTTTTGGATGGCGGTTTCCAGTACCTCTTGCACCGTCCGATAGTTGGGTTGAGTTTGCCAACCGTTAAAATGGGTCCCATCGTAAGCGATCACTAACTTCAGATTTCGCATATGGCTTTAGGAATGTCGTTATCAACTACACAGAACTACTAATAGTTTAAGCGAGGGGCCATAAAATCGAGTGATGAAAACTCAGCGGGACTCCTAAAATCGAATGATCTAAACCCACACTCCGTGAGTCTCAGCGGCCCATTAGGAATACCATATGCCACGATATCGTAAGCCGACTCCAGAATATGTGAACTCGTTATTGAAGTTTCTTGAGGAAACCTACCCCGATGCATTTTGTGGGCTGAACTATCGAACCCCGTTAGAGTTACTCGTTGCAACGATTTTGTCGGCTCAGTGTACAGATGAACGAGTGAATCAGGTAACACCGGCCTTATTTGCTCGCTATCGCACGGCCCAAGATTTTGCTGAATCCTCTCAAGAAGAGCTGGAATCGTACATTGCCTCGACGGGTTTTTACCGAAACAAAGCGAAAAATATCATCGCTGCCTGTAAAATGCTTGTGAAAAATCATAACGGGGAAGTTCCTGCCAATCAGGAAGAATTGGTCAAACTGGCAGGGGTCGGAAGAAAAACGGCTAATGTCGTTTTAGGCGATGCCTTTGGGATTCCGGGAATCACCGTCGATACTCATGTGGGGCGTTTGAGTCGTCGCTTGGGACTTACCAAACAGACCGATCCGGTCAAAGTGGAGTTTGAATTAATGGCCCTGATCCCGCAACCTCTGTGGACGATTTTTTGTCATCGGCTCATTACTCACGGGCGCCGAGTTTGTGCAGCACGCAAACCGAATTGTGAATCGTGCGGGTTTCGTCTTCAATGTCCGAAACATGGGATCAAACAATCCTGACCCCCCAACAACATGGGACCTCGAAAATTCACTCCCAGCCAGAACTCGAAACAGAAAACTAAAAATCGAACCAAAGTTGAAACTTGTAACTTGAGACTAGAACCGATCATCTAGGGGATTTTCTCTGGACAGGTGCCCTTGAATCGTTTAGGCTGACTAAAGACCAAAAGAGTAAAGCCATGAACCGCCGTGATTTTCTATGGAACTCAGGGCAGGGCCTTGGGGCCATTGCACTCAACTGGATGTTGCAACAATCCCTGCAAGCCTCACCGATCGATAAATCCTCACCCGATTCATCCCCCCCTAAGAAACTCCATCACCCTGCCAAGGCGAAACAGGTCATCTTTTTGTTTATGGTGGGAGGCCCCTCACCGATTGATCTATTCGATCCCAAGCCGATTCTCAAGAAACACGAAGGTAAGCCCCTTCCTGCTAGCCTTGGGAAATTCCCCAGTCAATTCACCAATGGAGAATCGGGATTACTTCCTTCCACGAGAAAGTTCAAACAATACGGAGAATGTGGCCATTGGTTTTCGGACTTGTTACCCAATTTAGCGACCTGTGCGGACGACATTTCGTTTCTACATGGCTGTTGGTGTAACTCATCGGTCCACGCGCCCGCGATGTATGAACTGCATTCGGGCCGAACTTTGATGGGTCATCCCTCGTTGGGTTCGTGGGTCAGTTACGGTTTGGGTTCATTAACGGACAATCTCCCCACCTACTGCGTGATGCCGCAACCTGAAGGGGTCCCCGAAGGGGGCGCCCCCTGTTGGAGCCAAGGTTATTTACCCGGAATCCATCAAGGGACCTTGTTGCGAAAAGGGGCCAATCCGATCTTGAATCTGAAACCCGCGTTGGGAATCGATGACCGCCGCAATCAGGCCGCCTTTGACCTTTTGAAAAAGCTCAACGAGGCCGATCGTGAGAGCGATCCCGAAATGCAAGCCCGCACCAAATCCTACGAACTCGCCTTCCGAATGCAATCGGTCGCCACCGAAGCAGTCGATTTATCCAAGGAAAGCGAAGCCACGAAAAAAATGTATGGCCTCGATAGGAAAGAAACCGAAGAATTTGGCACACGATTATTGCTCACGCGCCGACTCATTGAACGAGGGGTGCGTTTCGTGACCGTCTATCATGGAGGGGGGCCTATCTCCATGCAATGGGATGCACACGATGATATTAACAGCAACCATGAAAAAATGTGCGGCCACGCCGATCAACCGATTGCCGCCTTGCTCAAAGACCTGAAACGCACAGGGTTGTTAAAGGAAACGCTGGTAGTCTGGTGCAGCGAATTTGGCCGAACTCCCTTCTCTCAAGGGGGCACCGGACGAGATCACAACCACTATGGGTTCTCGATGTGGTTGGCCGGCGGCGGAGTCAAAGGGGGCAGGAGTATCGGTGCGACGGACGAATTCGGCATGAAGGCCGTGAAGAAACGAACCTCGGTCAACGATTTTCATGCGACGATCTTGCATTTACTCGGTCTGGATCATGAAAAACTGACCTTCCGGCACAACGGGCGTGATGAACGCCTCACTGATGTCGCTGGGGAAGTCGTGAGCGAATTATGGGACTGACCTGATTTATAAATAGGGCGAATCTCATTGATGGTGCTGTCCTGATCTGATCTATTGATTGGCCTAATCTGAGGTAGAAAACTCTACACTCATAGAGAGAGTTGCTTTTCAATTCGATCACTAGACGATTATCTTACATCCTCTTTTTATTGATGGAATTTTTATTGATGGAAATTCATACCTCAGTTCGTCCCGATGTACTCATTGAGGGTGAATTTTGAGATCCATCACGATTGTGCGCCCAGAAAAGACAGGCCAAAAAGAATTAACAGATTCTTAAAATAAGCCAAACCTAAACTTCATGCTTATGATGTATCAATAATCCATGTCATTATTCTCTCTAGGAGATGTCATGGAGTATTATCGGCTAGTGAATCGAAAAAAGGCCTTCACGCTTATCGAATTGCTAGTGGTCATTGCGATCATTGCCATTCTGATCGGGCTGTTGCTTCCCGCAGTGCAAAAGGTTCGTGAAGCTGCGAACCGGATGACCTGCTCGAACAATCTGAAACAAATCGGCTTGGCCATGCACAACATGGAAAGCACGTATGGGAGCTTTCCTCCCGGATACACAACCTTTTCGGAAACTTTAACGACCCCGCCGAACAACCTTAATTCCGATGGTTCCTCTCGAAGTGGGATCGTCAACTTCCCTGCATGGGTGGTGGCAGGTACCTCCGCTTCGGGGATTAGCCCTGCGATCCGTGCGGAATGCTATGGCCCCTCGTGGGTGATGTACTTCTACTCTTATGTGGAAAAAGAAGCACTCGATGTGCGGATTCAAGTGGGTCTGGCGGAATCTTCGGAACTGAACGAAGCGAATCCATGGGATAACTTGGATGGAAACCACCTGCGTCGGCCCGACATCGATACTCAAACCTTCATTCGGAAATCGATGCAATGCCCCAGCGCTCAACAAAGTGACATCAACTACAGCGATCTCTCGATTGAAAACTTGTACAAGGGCAATTACGTTGCCTGCTTTGGTGGGCGATTCATGCGAGATTCGCTGCGTAGTCCATTTGCTGGTGTCTTCCAACCGGTCACCAACATTGTGAAATTCCCCTATCAAGAACGTTACGCTCCGAGCAAAGGAACCACCATCGCTGCCATCACGGACGGAACCAGCAATACGGTGATGTTTAGCGAAGTTTTAGCGAACCACGTCGGTGACGGTCGGACTTCCTCTTCTTCTCCGGGCGCGTTGAACCGTGACATTCGAGGCGCGATTCTCTGCCCGATGATGGGGGGTAACTCATTCAGTGGAGCGTTCCCACCCAACTCTCGAAATACCGACGTCACTTCGGGTTGCCCTGCTGCCGGTGATCCCGCTGCCTTGCCTGCTGACCAACGAGGTATGGCTTGTACCCGAGATCGTAACATCGATCCGCTCACAGGTGGTCAGTGGCAAGTCGCGGCTCGCAGCCAACATGCCGGCGGTGTGAATGCCTGTATGGCCGATGGGAGTGTGCGATTTGTCCGCAGCAGCATCTCTCAACAGGCTTGGTCCGCTGCCTGTACTATCGCAGGGGGCGAAGCGATCGGTCTTGATTGATCCTACCCTCTTATAGCGGTCGCCCTCCTACCTTCCTGACTCACTCGGACTTACCATAATGCTTTTTAACAACACGCGATTACTTCTTATGATTCTGGGCTTATCCTTCTGCTTCTTGTTAGGCTGCAAGGATAAAGACAAAGGCCCCGATATGGGCGGAGCCGATGGGAAAAACGTTGCCGCGCTAGTTGATGAAATCAACGAAGCTGCAGGCGATCTCCAAAAGGTGAAAGTCCTTTTCAAAACGGGCGCCCCACTTCCCGATGCTCAGAAATTGACTGAGTACAATTTTTCGATCGTTGGTAAGCCATCCGTTTTCGGAAGTTCAGCCACCGCAAAGGTTCGAGTCGATAACAGCAGTAAGGGCCAAAAAATGACCGAACTAGAATGGTCTTTTGAAAAAGAAGGCGAAACTTGGAAAATCACTAACGCCCCTCTTCCGTGATCGAATGGGAATGACCACAACACAAACTCTACCCCCTCCCTCATCGAGCATTGGCTGGATCGTTTCTCCTTTATTCGATCTTCTTTTTCTCATTAACCTAGCATGGCCCCTGTTACTTTTACCAGGTCTAATGCGTTCTGATGGTCATTTACAAACGGAGTTTTGGCAGATTTATTTCATTACGACCCCTCATCGCTGGATTACTCTTTTTCTCGTCGCCTCGGATTCAGACCGTCGGGAAGGCAGGGGGAAACTTTTCATCGGCATTGCCTTAATTTCGGCCGCGATTGTGGGCGGAGTTTGGCTCACCACGCAATCACTCATGTGCCTGTTACTAATTGATTATGTTTGGAATGCTTGGCATTTCGCTTCTCAACATCAAGGTGTTCTGCGGATGTACACCAGAAAGGTAGGGGGGGGAAATGTATGGCTCGAACGGCATGCCCTGAGGGGCTTCTTGGTTTATGTGCTTTTAAGAACGGCCGGTTGGCTCACCGGTTGGATGGATGCAGAAACCTCATCTACGAAAGAGTGGCTACGTTCTTTCGATCTCGCGATGCTGGCGATTCCGCTGCTCATCCTTTTGGTCAATCTCTCCCAAGTCACGATGTTTCGGCTGGGGAAACTGGCTTACCTAACCAGTGTTCTTCTTTTGTACTCGGCACTTTTACAAAGCCTTAGTCACGATTGGCGTTCGGGGGTAATTGCTCTCACGGCTGCCGTAAGCACCTTTCACGCCGTGGAATATCTGGCCGTGGTGAGCCATTATGCGATGCGAAGAAAAACCATCGGTAGCGATGGGCTATTCCGCAAGGTCGCCGGTCAATGGGTCATTGTTCTGTCGGTTTATTTGGTTGTTTTGGGATTAGTAGGAGTCTGGGCCGATAGCGGGGGGGGGGCACTCATGCGAACTTGGCTAGCCTTGAATGTCTGGGCGGCCTTTCTCCATTACACCTACGACGGCCTGATCTGGAAACTCCGTAAACCTGCCACGGCTCGAGCACTGGGAGTGACATCGTGAATCGAACCATTCCCCAGCCCAGTTCTGGAAATGCCATCGTGAATCGAACCTTCCTCTTTTCGCTTTTGGCCGTGGTGCTCCCTTTAACGACGCTGAACTTGGCTGCGCCTGCTGAACGCGATTCTCACGGGCTGGCTGTAAAACCCTATGGTTGGCCTTCTCTGTTGGTGGTTCATTTCTTGGCCGTTCTTCCTCTCAGCCTGCTGATTGCCGATCTGCTGAAATGCGCTCTGAAAATTCAGAATGCGATACCGTTTCTTATGGTCGGCTTTCTCATGTGTGGGATCGCCTTTGTGGGTATCGATTCTCTTGGTGAACACCTTGAGAGTTTGGAGGTTGGCTTTGGGCTACGGATCGTGATTCGTACCTTTGTAGCGATCGGTTTGACGATCCCGTTTCTCATGGCGGCACGGGTCGGAACACCCGACTGGCCTCGATCCAAAATAGCAATCATCGTTGGCCTTGTGGTGGCCTTCTTACTCCCTGCCATTTGGGCTGAGAAATTGCTCAAAGAAAATCTCCCTCGGGTGAGCGACGAAATTTCTCGGGGTCGCTTGCTTCGAGCCAGTCATGATCTGGAAGGTTTGAATGACTTAGCACCGGATCGACCATTCTCCGTCGGTTCCGATTCGCGGACCCTTTCCGACCTGAAGAAAATGCTCGCCAGAGATATTTCCAAGATAAACGAACGGGTTAACCGTGCCCCAAAAGAATCGGCCAAATGGTCGGAGAAAATCGAATATGCTGCTGATCTCATCGCGCTCGATCGTCTCAGTGAAGCGGAACGAATTTTACTCACACTACCGAATAACCCCGTGGCGCTACGTCGCTTGAGTGAGGTTTACCAACTGCAAAAACGCTTTGCCGAAAGCGATGTTATTCTGAACGAGTTTTTGAAAGAGGGATTATCTCGACTCGACAAACCCAACGTGAGAACAGCCTGTGTGGAAGCGTTCGATGCGTTAGCCAACAATGCAGCCGAACAAAGGGACTATCCGCGTGTGGAAGCGATTCTCAAAGAAGCGATACAAAAAATTCCCAGCGAGGAAGCCCACTTCCGTTATGAACTAGGATTGCATTACAAAATGCGAAATCGACCGTTCGAGGCCCAGCGAGAATGGAACGAAGCCCTAAGATTAAACCCCTCCTTGGAGCCCGTGATTGGTCCTTTGTTGAGAAATCTCAAAGAACATACCCCTGCTTGTCTGGTCGGAAGATAGTGGAAACACTTCGCTCGATGAGAACAGATCATCTTGATGGATAAACATCTCTTGATGAAAACACATCATCTTGATGGATAAACATCTCTTGATTTGATAGGAAGGATAAAAAAGGAAGGTGGCCGGCGGGGAGAAAAATTTCAGCCAGTGGTTCGGGCGACGGCATCGACCGTACCGACCGCAGGAAAAATCCCAGAAGAATCGCCGCTTTCGTAAGTTCGGCAGGAACCATTGTTGTTTCCATTTTCGATTTGCTTCAACGAAAGCTCATAGAGTTGTTCACCCGTCGGAGTAGGATAATCACCCGTGATACAAGCACGGCAAAGGCGGTCCTCATCCAAATTCAGACTCCGAGCAATCGCCTCGACAGGAAGATACATTAAGGTATCGGCACCGAGTTCTTTGGCCATGCGATCCTGATCGGCGACAGTCGGCTTCCAACCTTTCTGAATTCGAGGCATAAATCGGGGAGCGAATAACTCGCGGACGGTGGACATATCAATGCCATAAAAACACGGGGCAATAATCGGCGGGCAGGCAACCCGAACGTGAACTTCTTTGGCCCCCCCCCTTTCCCGTAAGTGAGAAAGCAATGCCTGCAAAGTGGTGCTGCGGACAATCGAATCTTCTACGAGAAGAACCCGCTTCCCTTGTAGTACTTCGCGCAGGGGGGTGTATTTGAGTTTCACCCGATCCATGCGATTGGCCCCTTCAATGAAGGTCCGTCCCACGGCTCGGTTGCGCATGAGTCCTTCAACGCAGGGGACCCGCAATTCGTGAGCCATGGCATCAGCGGCAGCTTTGGCGGTATCGGGCACGGGGACAACGATAGTATCACCATCGAGTTTAACCCGTCCGGCCCGCATCTCTTGCCATGCCAATTCGCGACCCAAATTCGATCGGGCGACATACACGCTGCGATCATCGAGATTGCTCGCTACATTGGCGAAGTAAATCCACTCGAAAAAGCAATGGGCCGGCTTACGGATCGGCGCGTAACGGTGCCGCTGGATTTTCCCTTGCCGAACGATGATCATCTCGCCCGGTTCGACATTGTGAATTTCTGTAAAGCCCAAATTCGCAAGGGGCACATTCTCGCTGGCAGCCCCGAAGAGTTTGCCATCGGTCGCCCAACACAAAGGACGCAACCCCAACGGGTCACGCAACACCACTAAATCCCCAAGGGCATTGAGGTAAACAATGTTGTAGGAACCATCGAACTTTTGACTGGCCGAACTGAATAAATCGACTAAATTGGGTTGCTCTTCGCCCCGATGTTCGTGCGCGAGATAGTGCATAAGCACCTCGGTATCGTTATCCCGCGTGAGGTGATAATCCGACAGCTTGAGTAAATCCCGTCTCAGTTCGGGGAAGTTAGCCAATTGGCCATTAAAGGCAAAGGCAAACCATTTCCAGCGGCAACCATGCTCTCGCTCAAAAGGTTGAGCATACGAGCGGGTGTTGTCGCCACAGGTCGCATAACGGACATGACCTATCGCAGCGATGCCGCGATGTTCTTCCATGATCTTTTTCGCCTTGTCTTCTCGACTGAGACGAAAAGCCTCCATCACGGTACCAATTTCTTTGTAGGTCTCGAGAATTTGCCGGCGAGTGGGGTCAAAAGTACTCATTCCGGCAGCCAGCTGCCCACGATTTTGCAGGTCGATGAGCATTCGCGGCATCAGTCGCGAAACATTCCGAGGGTTTCTATCGGGGATTAGCGGAGAGACTTCTCCACCGAGATGATAAAGGGCCGCCACACCGCATTCATGCTGCAATTCAGCCATTCTGGCATTCTCAAAAAAAACGGATTTCTTTGGTTATTATAGCGAAGGAAATCGCTTGGGGAATCTTCGTCTCAACTATTTCTTTTCTTCAATAGCATATAGATATTTTTCCCCGCGCAGGTACAGGGTTTTTCCCACGGTAACCGGTGAGGCATCGAAGCTATCATCGAGTTTGTTTAGAGAAACCACTTCGGGTTTATCCCCTAGGGTCAAAACGGCTGTGGTTCCATTGCGATCGGCCAAGTACAAATGTCCCCCTGCAATCATGGGCGAAGAGTAGAAGCTGCTCAGTTTGGGGAGTCGTTCCCCTTCCAGTAGCACTTTTCCGGTTTTTGCATCGAGAACGGTGAGAACCGGTGTATTGGCAGCAGTGAAGTACAATCGTCCTTCGTAGAGAATCGGGGAAGGAACATACGGTGTCCCCTTGCCGTGGCGCCAAAGAACCTGATTCTCTTTAAGTTCACCCTTGCTATTTAGCGGGACAGCGACCGCGGCGGCTCCCCGATACCCACTCATGATGTAGGCCACACCCTCAGAAACCAAAGGGGAAGGAATCGCATTCACCGTCATACCCCCGACTTCCCAAAGCACCTTCCCTTCCTTCAGGTCGTAGGAACGAATTCGATTGGTCCCGTTGATGATCACTTGGGTTTGTCCTTGATGATCGACCACGAACGGGGTATTCCAACTGGTTTTTTCGTCTCGTTGGGCTTCCCATTTTGTTTTGCCCGTACTAGCATCCAGAACAATCAACTTGGAGTTGGCCTCTTGATCCCAATTCAAAATCAAGGAATCGCCATAGACGACAGGCGTCACGGCCTCGCCCCAACCAAGTCGCGAATGAATTCGGCCCAAATCTCGTCTCCAAAGCAGCTTACCCGAAAGATCATAAGCATAAATCCCAAATGAACCAAACGAAACATACAAACGCTTGCCATCGGTAGTGGGAGAACCGGCAGCGTAGGAGTGTGTCTCGTGATGTCCTTCATGAGGGATGGCTTCGTTCGCGAGTTGCTTCCAAATTTCTTTACCCGTGTGACGATCGTAGCAAAACACCTCAAAGCGATAAAAGTGATTTGGCGGAGTCGTTTTGGTTTGAAAAGTTGGATCGATTTTGGGAAGCTCTTCGGGTTTGGCTAATCGGTCCGTCTTGGTGGCTGTAACGACAAATATCTGATCGCCCCAAACGATCGGTGTGGCACTTCCCTTCCCTGAAAGAGGTATCTTCCACTTGATGTTGTTTTTCTCATCCCATTTTGTAGGGGGTTGAGCCGTTTTGGGAGCCACCCCATTGGCCTGAGGGCCGCGCCAAGTGGGCCAAGAATCTTCGCTGTAGATCAGCGTGGTCATGGAGAAAAGAAGGAGCAATAGAGGACGTAACATCCCAAAACCTCCGAGAAATCAACACACTAGACGATTACAGATCAGCCCCAACAAACTGAAATAAACTCTGAGTTGATATTTCTATGGTCAATGGCTCGACCTGTCTGTTTCTAAAAACACCGGTGGGGACAAATTTCCTTTCAGCTGAACGGGTTCAAACTCCCTATCCCTGCCAACGGAAAGTACTTTTAGCGACTGTGTGGAGAATTTCCTCTTCGGTCGAAAAACTTTTTGGAGAATTCTTGGAACCATTCCCATGATTCCCTACTCTAAGATTTTTGTTGATCCATGATTTGATTGTTCCTCTCCCAATCATAAAGAGAAGATCATGGTAGACTCCAATTTCTCACATGGATCACGAGACCCCGATCATAACTCGGGGTTAGATAATTACCTGCCTTTTACCCCCGATATTAAATCGGGCGGCCCAAACTAGCTGATTCTGTCAGCTTCGATTCTTGGAGTTTGTAGACATGACACTCTCAACCCCGAAGGGGATGCTCATCGCCTGTGGTATGCTGTTTGGTGGATACTTTCTGGTCCCCATGGTTTGGCATTTGGATCAATGGTCATTAGAAGATGACACGAATCCTGCACAACACATGGAAGAGATAATCCCCGCTGGGAGAGAACAATTCAGCTCACTGGAAAGGATCAGTCTCAAGGAAGAGGCATTACAGGCTCTTTTGAGAGGAGAAAAGTCACTCAAACAAACAGTGGAGTTGTTCTTGTGGACAAACGAACAAGACTCAAACACAATGAACTATGTCAGACGATTTTATGCTGGTCAATCCGATGAAGAACGGGTGGCTCGGCAGGTGATTTCTTTCGCGAAATTCCGGCGCATGGCCAACCCCGACAAGATTCCTCAAAGTAAAATCGATGAACTCAATCGCGAATTCTCGCAAACGAATTGGCAACGTACCTTTCCTAAATAACCAAAATTCCCAACGTCGAATAAGCCCTAGTGAGTTCCCCCCCCCCTCGAACCGATCCGAACGGTCGGCATTTTTGTAAAAACTGCAGCTTATTCGATTCGACGGGAGCATATTTTTTGGGAACTGCGATAGACAGCCCCTTTTGAATTTTGCTAATCTGGTTTACTATGGAAGATTCACCCAAATTACCGAAAGAGCTTCTAGGATTGATTGCAGAAAAATGGGGATTTTCAAGCCTGAGACCCATGCAAGCTAAGGCAATCTCTGCCATTTTGGAGCGGCGTGATTCTTTGGTAATTATGCCGACAGGGGGGGGGAAATCTCTATGCTATCAGGCACCGGCCGCCTTTCGCTCCGAGGAATTGACAGTCGTGGTTTCTCCGTTAATTGCTTTGATGAAAGATCAGGTCGATTCCCTTCGAGAAGTCAATATCTGTGCTGTGCGGATTGATAGTTCTTTGGATGAGACACAACGAAGAGAGGCATTTTATCTTTTGAATTCGCGTCAAGCCCGCCTGTTATACGTTTCTCCGGAGAAACTTTCGAGTGATCGATTTCGAGATTACTTGGTCTCCTTGGGGGTGAAAACATTTGCCATCGATGAGGCTCATTGTATTTCTCAATGGGGGCACGACTTTCGCCCAGAATACCGCCGTTTGGCAGAACTTCGCACTTTGATCCCTCAGGCTTCCTTCCATGCTTTTACGGCAACGGCCACCCCGCGTGTTCGCGAGGATATTCTCAATCAACTAGCTTTACGAAACCCTGTTGAGTATGTTGGGAATTTTGACCGTCCCAACCTGACTTATCGGATTATTCCCCGCTCGAAAGCATTTGAGCAGGTATTAGCGGTTTTGGAACGTCATCAGGGAGAGGCGGGAATCATTTATTGCCTGTCTCGGAAAGAGGTCGATCAATTCACGGCAAAGCTCCGAGGACTCGGTTACAATGTTCGTCGGTATCGGGCTTGTCATCCTGAGGAGGATAAAGAAGCCAACGATCGTGAGAGAAAAGAAACCCAAGATGCCTTCATCATGGGGAAATGCGATCTGGTCGTAGCCACAGTGGCCTTCGGGATGGGGATCGACCGGCCGGATTTGCGATTTGTGGTTCACGTTGGAATGCCTCAATCGATCGAAAATTATCAGCAAGAGGCCGGTCGTGCAGGGCGAGATCAACTGAGCGCGGAATGTGTTTTATTGTACTCCCGAAAAGATGTGAACACCCGTAAGGAGATGATTAAACTTTCGGCAGAACAAGGCCGTGCGGAACCCGCTGCGTTACAGAATATGTTGACCCATGTCGATGAGATGTACTCGTTTTGTGTCAGTTCTCAATGCCGACATAAAGCCTTGGTTGAATACTTTGGTCAACGATATCCCCTTCCCAATTGTGGGGCCTGTGATATTTGCCTTGCCGAGGTCGATTACGAACCCGATTCGATCGTTCTCGCTCAAAAAATTCTCTCCGCAGTAGCTCGCACAGAAGAGCGCTACGGTTTGGGCTACATTTGTGAGCTTTTGCATGGAGATAGTTCCGACCGGATGGAACAGGCCGGCCATACCTCACTCAACGTCTTCGGGATTTTGAAGGATCGCCGCATTTCGGAGATTCGGTCTTGGTGCAACCAATTAATTTCACAAACCTTGTTAATCTCTGAAGGTCAAGACTATCCCATCTTGAAAATTTCTTCGCTCGGTTGGCAAGTATTACGGGGACAAAAGGAAGTGCGTTTGGCCACCTTGAGTCGTAAGTCTGCCGAAAAAGAATTACGCGCCCGTGACACTTCTTGGGAGGGGATTTCGCCCGAACTTTATGAAGCCCTTCGCTCGTGGCGTCGGAAAATTGCCGACCGTCACCAAGTGGCCCCGTTCCATATTCTTTCGGATCGCGTACTCCGAGAAATATCGAGGATTCGCCCTAGTATTGTGGTTCATCTCCAAACCATCCACGGCATGACTGCTCAAAAGACCCGTGAATATGGCCCCGAAATTTGCCTGATTGTGAACGAGGTTTGCTTGAGCTTGAAACTGGAAATGGATGTGGGGCTAGGACCCCCTAGCTCGAACCTGAGTGTTTTTGGCAAGCCCATCCCTGCGAATGCCCGTGCATCTTATCCACTCTATCGAGAGGGGCGACACCCCGCAGAGGTTGCTGCCATACTGAATATCGCCGAGCGAACCGCCCGCGATTACCTATGTTACTTCATCTACGAATGCAAACCGCAAAGTATCCGTCCGTGGATCGATAGTGAGTTAGAAGCTCGTATCACTCAAGCAGCCAAGGAACATGGGATCGAACGGATGAAACCCGTTTACCTTGCCCTAGAGGAAAAGGTGTCTTATGATTCGATTCGGATTGTTTTGAGCTTTTTGGCCAATCAACAAAGAAAAACAGCTTGAGATGTCCCGAGGTAGCTCGAAATTATTTCTGCTTCCAGAAATTTCTCTAACGGGTTATTTCTGTATCCTGATAATTCTCGACGACGGGTTATTTCAACATCGTCGGAAAATCATCGGTGCGGAATGGGCTAGCAGGTAACCCCTCTTTATTGGCCAAATTAACCACAGGAAAGTTCTTCCAGCCATATCGGACGGCAACGGGTTTGGTCACTTTGTCACAGGTCACAATCACGGTATCGCCTTCTATTTTAGCCGTGGCAGGATGGAAAACTTTGTCCTCACCGGCGATCGTGAAACCGGTGAGTTCTTTCCCATCGCTTGCAACCAACCCGCCGCCGATCGAAGTAAAACTGAGAATTGCCTTNTTGCCGTCAATCTTAAGTTCTTTGTAGATCGGTCCCGAACAGACAATCTTTTCGCCGTAAACTTGGTTTCGGGCCAGCAGAGCGAGACGGACTCCGCAAGGTTCCTTCTTCACGGGGTGAATATCGTTGAGATCGCCCGCATCAGTGATCACGGCCACCCCCGCATTTTTCACTTTGGCACTGGCGATATTTTGAGCTTCTCGAAGGTAGGCCCAGTTTTCCCCATCCGGATTACCGGCGTTAAAAGGAGCCAATTGCACACAATAAAAGGGGAAATCGTTCTTCCATTTTTGCCGCCAATCAGTGATCATCTCGGCGTAAAGGGTGCGATACTCAATCGGAGCACCCGCGTTCGATTCCCCTTGATACCAAATAGCCCCACGGAAGGCAAATGGAATTAATGGATGAATCATCCCGTTGTAAAGAGAGGCCGCATCGTGTGAGCCAAAACCGGGCTTGGTTGGTTTGATAGGTTGTCGGGGGGGTTGTTTCCCTTCCTCTTTGGCTTTGGCGGCTGCGGCCTTCCATTTTTCGAGTGCAGCCTGATAATCTTTTTCAGCTTTGTCGGGGTCCCACATTTTCTTGCGGTTTTCCAGTGATTCGACGTAGTGTTTCAGCACCGAATTTTTTTCCAATGTCTCTTTGCTCGTCCATGCTTGAGCCGGTGTGCCTCCCCATGAGGTATGAATGATACCCACAGGAACTTTCTGCGATTTTTGAATTTCACGGGCAAAGTAATACGCAACTGCTGAGAAATTCAGGACGGTTTCGGGAGTGCATTCGACCCATTTGATTTCCGCAGTGGTTTGCGGTTCTGGAACCGCTTTTTTGGGAACGGTGAGCAAGCGAATCTCAGGATGATTGGCCCCTTTTGCGACCTCGTTACCCTTTTCGGATCGACTCAGGGGCCATTCCATATTCGATTGCCCCGATGCGATCCACACTTCGCCCACCGCCACATTCTTGAACGTGAATTGGTTGCTGGGGCCTTTATCTTTGGGGTCCCGTTTTTTCTCGGGGCCTTTGATGGTGAGAACTCCTTGAGTTCCTGCAGGGAATTTTCCAAGCTTGACCATCCAATTTCCGTTGGCATCGGCCTTGGTGGGTTGTCCTTCTTCACGGGAACCATCTGGGGTCATAACCTTGAGATGAACGTAAACTTCCTCACCAGGGGAGGCCGTTCCCCAAATCGGCAACCATGAGTCGCGTTGAAAAACCATATGATCGGAGAAAAGGGGGTTGGGTTTAACGTCGGCCCAAACCGCCGGTGCAAGGAATAACCCGCACAAACTCACAAAACGGAAGAGGTTCATAAAAGTTCCTAAAAAAAAGTTGAAACGCAGTGGCATGGAAAAAGGTATAGAAGGATTGAAATTTCGCAATGCTTTTGACTATAATTTCAGAGCTTGCTCTATCACTTACTTGAGGAACCCTCATGCTACTCCGTAAATCTCTCTTGGCGTTGGCTGTTGCTGCCTTCGCTCTCCCCTCGGTCTTTGCCGAAGAAACCGAGAACCCCTTCAAAAACGCCAAAGTGGGCGACTACGCAATCTACAAAATGGAAGGTAAAGTGGGCGTAGGGGGCATGAACTTTGAAATGTCCGGCACCGTGACCCAAACCGTGATTGAAAAAGATGACAAGAAAGTGGTTCTCGAAATCGAGACCGACATTCCGGGTCTGCCGGTGAAACCCCCCAAACAAAAACAAGAAATCGATCTGACCAAACCTTTCGACCCTGCTAAGATGGCGGCGGGTGGCGGCGGCGGCCTGCCCGGTGGTGCCGAAATCAAATTTGAAAAAGGCAAATCGGGCAAAGAAAAGGTCAAAGTGGGTGGCAAAGAATACGAAACCAACTGGGAAACCATCATCGGCAAAGCCAAACTTCCCGAGCCGATCGGCGATATGGAAATGAACATCAAAACTTGGATGAGCAAAGATGTCGGCCTCGGTGGGATGGTCAAAATGGAAATGAAGTCTAACCTGATGGATATGGTCATGGAACTCAAGGAAACCGGTAGCAAGAAATAATCTCGTTCCTCAAGAGTCTGTAAAGTCTCCATCCAAGCCAAGAGGTGTTCCTCTTGGCTTTCTTTGTTTTCTGTACCAAGATAAATGCAATCATTAGGTAAATGGTTTTTGGACTGGTTCACCTCTTGGCTTTCTTTGTTTTCTGTACCGAGAGCAGCACACTTTCTATATTCTTCTGTATGCTCCAAAAAAGAATTATTCCTTGCTTAGATGTCGATCGGGGACGGGTCGTCAAAGGAACCAACTTTGTCGGCCTACGCGATGCGGGTGACCCCGTTGAGATTGCCAAACGGTACGAAAGTGAAGGAGCCGACGAACTCGTTTTTCTCGATATTTCTGCTTCTCATGAAGGGCGTGCCATCCTGTTGGATATGATTCGCCAAGTGGCCGACCAAGTTTTTATGCCCTTCACTGTAGGTGGGGGAATCCGAACCTTGGAAGATGCCACGCAAATCATTCAAGCCGGTGCCGAGAAAGTGAGTCTAAACTCCGCTGCCGTGAAAACCCCTGAGTTGATCCAAGCAGTTTCGCAGAAATTTGGTCGCTGTGCTACCGTCGTCAACATCGATCCCAAACGGGTGAACAATAACGGTCGCATCGTCTGGGAGGTTTTTATCAATGGGGGCCGAGTACCCACTGGACTCGAGGCCGTCTCGTGGGCGCAACGTGTTCAAGAATTGGGGGCCGGTGAAATTATCCTGACCTCGATGGATGCGGACGGTACCAAAAACGGCTACGATTTAGAGATGATCGAAGCGGTTGCTCAAGTGGTTTCGATACCTTTGGTGGCCTCGGGAGGAGCAGGACACCCCCAGCATTTCGTCGATGCTTTCCAAAAAGGGGCCGATGCTGCCCTCGCTGCCAGCATCTTTCATTTCAACGAATTCACCATCCCAGAAACGAAACGATACTTACAACAACGGGGCATTCCGGTTCGTCTTTGAATTTCTTCCGCTTCCTCTTTGAATTCCTTGCGCTTTGTCTCTGTGTTTCTTCCTTTTGCTGTTTGAGAATTTGCTAGCTCCGTGACTCAGTTATTTTGGGTTGATCCCTTTTTCTTAGGAGGAACGGAGCGCGTAAACTGCATAAGTTCCTGTATCGGTTTTTAATTCTAACCAAGGGGATTCGATCGAAATGGTTCTCGGCACGAGAACATGAGTGATTCCCTCTTGGCGAAGTTCTTCGATGATCTCTTTGCCCCAGACCTTTTGCGCATACCATTTCTCACACAAGCTCACTCGGCGATGCCATTCGATAATGTCGGTATCTTTGTAAGGCATCGATTTGAAATCGATAAAAACAGCGGCGCCGGTGGTGAGTCGGAATCGGGCTAACTCGAAATAAACAATGGCATCGGATTTCGGGGGGGGGGCAAAGGTATTAGAAAAAACTCCGCGAACCTGAGTGGGTTTTGGGAATCGTGCAGGAATCAGATAAAGCTCGCCTGCCTGATGGGTTTGCCTGACATATTCCAATACTGAATCTTCCGATTCGGGTTCACGATACCCCAAGCGATTCTGATAAATGACCGCTGCTCCAATCACACTACTCGCCAGCAGCACTCCCCCAATGCCACCACACAGATAAGGCCACCGTTCCAACAAGATAACGACTCGGCTGAGAAGAATCGCAGTAGATAAAGGCACCAACACCGCCGAAATCCGCCAAGGGAAAAGCAGCTGTAACGTGAGATGATTCGTCAGAATCGAAGCAACGATCCCGAGGCCAATCAACAACAGCATCCAGAAAATCGGTCCAACCAAAATCGTTCGTCGCACGAAAAGCCAAGCCGCACCCATGCCGACACATTGCAAGGCGGCAATGACATCGAACCAACGTTCGGGACGGGTATGATGCGGAATCCGAATATGAGCCATGATTTGTTGAGCGCGGGTAAAAGTTTCGGCATCGGTCGGGCCAAATCGAATGGCATTGAAGATCACCACAGGTAAAGCGATCGCAAGGGCCATTCCACCGCACCACATAGCCCGTTGCCGATTCCCCGACAGAGCTTGTTGAACCATGATTCCCCAGACGACCCAAGCTGTAGGTAACAGATAAGTGGCATGAAGGTAATTCGTAGCTGCCGCCACCGCACAAGCCGCCACGGGACGCCCCTGAGTGAAAAGGGCAATCGCCACAAGGATCACCACACCAGAAACGCTCGGTTGTAAGCCGGCCCCCAAAAGATACTGGTTGGCCAACCCCGATTGGAAAAACCAAAAGTAATCGGCTCCCAAAAATCGATCGGAAAGATAGCGAAAAATTCCGGCATGACTTACGGTCAACAAACCGGCCCAAAGCCCTCTCCCTGTGCTCGATTTTGGGAGAAATCCGATCGAATGCAAAATGCTCCACAACGCCAGAAAGTAGACCATCTGCGTGAGGAAGAAAATCACCTGTTGCCCCCCCATCCCCGAGAGGACCCACACCCATCTCATTAGCCAAGAAAACAACGGCGTTGGATCGATCGTTTGAGCTAACCAATCGTGTTGAAGGTATCCGAAACCGGCATCGGCCAACGGATGAAGAAAATACTGATTCTGATTCGAATAAAATGCCAACGGTTGAGTATAAGAGATCGCAAACAAAAAGGCGAACAACACAGGTTCCCAGAATGGGAATTTTTTCGGTGTTGCTTCATCGCGGCTCCGAATCGACGTTGCTTCATGGGGGTTCCGAATCGACGTTGCTTCGACAGGATTGCTATTTTGCATCATGATCATTCGATCTCATCAGGAAAGGGATTTTCACGACTTTCAAAACGGGCCAAGTCCTCTTCCGAAAAACCAAAGCGATGAGCCAGCTCATGAATCATGGTCTTGCGAATCTCCAGCCGCAGTTTTTTCGGGTCATCGCCAAATAAATCGAGATGAGGTTGAAGAAAAATCCACAGGCGGTGCATATGCCCTTCGAGGTCATCATCGGTCGCGTAAAGGGGTTCGTATAACCCCAAAATGGTTTCCCCTGCATCGATTTCTTCTTCGGTCAAATCGGCATGATGAAGCAAAAAATCACGGCTGGGTTCCTCTGCCAGTTCGACAATCACGGTATCCATGTAAGGGGCAAACTCTTCGGGTAGAGTTTGCAAAACTCGTTCCACATAGGCTTTGAATTCCTTGAACTTCATGGTCAATCGTACCCGATCATCGCTTTGAATTCCTTACGCTTCTTGGTCAATCGTTTCCGAAAGTGATTCCTAACCCATGTTGGGCGTTGGGCGTAAGTTTTCCTTTCTGCCACACTGGTCCGCCGTTCAATCGAGGTAACGCAGCCCCCCAAACCGGTATCAGACTGACCGCAGGCAAACCACAACCAAGATGAACCCCCATCGGCTCAGGGCAATCGGGCACGATCGAAACCGGAAAGAGTTCCGCCACTTGACAAATTTTAATCAAAGGAGTCAAACCACCTAGGAGATAAGGATTGGGCCGAAGCACCCGAGCATGGCCGGCTTGCAGCGCCTCTCGAAAAGAATGAATTGAGTGGAAACTGGTTCCCACGGCCAAAGGAACGACCGTCGATTGTGCCAAACGAGCCAAGCCAGCGGGATCGTTTGGCGGAACGGGATTGGCAAACCAATCGGCCTGAACATCGTCCAGAAAATGCGAAAAAACCAGTGCGGTACTCAAATCGAAGCGCTCCTCGGCATCGACTGCCAACCAAGCATTGGCCCCCAATTCATCCCGAATGTGCTGGACCTGATCGGCATCGAATTGTGGCTCTGCCGAACCAACGGGAATGAGAATCCCCAACGATCCTTGATCGAGCGAACTGCGTGCTTGCGAAAGGATCGCCTCGGCAGAGCTTCCCAAAGGTGTTGCGGGCACGGTCATCGCCGAGATGCCGGAACGCACTCCCCCGAGAAATTGACTGAGCGTCAGCTGGGCCGATTTCGCTTTCAAATCCCAAACAGCGATATCGATCAAAGAATAACAGCGAGCCACGAATCCCGCCCATAAGGGGCCAAAATGACGGGTCACACGGAGAAAGTGTCGTTCGTTCTCGTGAATCGACTGCCCTTGCATCAATGGAGCCAATTCTCGTTCAATACAACTTCGAGCCAATTCGACCGAATGTGGAAAATCGCCAAAAGCGCACCCAACGGCCCCCTCTTGGGTATGAATGGTGACCCCGACCCAATTGGGTAGCGTCAACGGGGCCGACAAAGGGACCTTTCCTTTCTTAGGAGGATCAATCGTTTGGTTCGATAAAACCGAGACTTCAATTTTCGATATCTGCATAACGTCTTTAGGGGTCCATTTCAATCAATCGAAAAGGCATTGTAAAGAATTCACCGAGCGAGAATAGTAGGAGAATCACGTTGCACATTTCACCCTTTCACTAATGCACGGATCGATTCCGAGTGACTCTCCCTCCCGACTGACTTTCCCTCCCCCCAAATCACTCACTATCCCTCCCCGACTGACAACGAACCGCAATAAAAAAGCACAACCTCGAAAGGTTGTGCTTCGGGATGGGGATCGACACAATCACCGGTTATTGTGGGGAATCACTGGCGATTAGTGATTCGGGCATTCCTGATCGAAACTCCTGATTATTAACGACGGCCCCCCCACTTCAAGACCACCCCGAAGGTAATACCTTGTGCGAAGAAGTCTTCTCCTCGTTTCTGAGGAACGGGTCCCACGCCGGTGGCAGGCGGAAGGCCTGGTCGAGAAAAGTCCGGAATACGGTTTTCGTCGAGTCGGGTATCAATTTGGGCGCCGGGTCGAAGGACATTGCTCCAGTAAATGATGTTGTAGCCTGCAAACAACCGGAGATTTTGGTTCACATCATAGTTCAGCGTTAACATGCCCTCGGGGACGATCGAGAAAATGTCTCGCTTGAAGGTTCCGATATTGCTATCCAGAGCATACAACCCTCCAGGACGATCGGGAGTACCATTGTTCAGACTGGTGAAGCCATCGATCTCCACTCGTTCCCGAGTCACACCGGCGGCAATTTTTGCCGTCATATCGACCGAGAAGTTCCCCCAACGTCGTTCGTAGTTCACACCCACTTGCCCACCAAAGAAGGCATTGTTGGTTCGGAATCGGTCAATGATCGTTGCATTTCTTCCTTGGAAAATCGTAGGAACCGCAGGGTCCACAAGCCCCACTGTGTTTTCTGTTATCGTCAAGGTCTCACGGAGAACCAAGGAGCGGGCACCCACAAGGAAATCTAAACGAGAGTCGCACTCATCCCATATGCGACGTCGGGCATTGAGTTCAAACCCGATCAAACTCGTTGAGGAAGAAAAGGCGATTCCCCCGCGAGCTTGACCTGGGTCATTGACAATCTCGCCAAATTGACGATTCTGATTCAGGCTGAAAAAGGGGCGTGTCAACACGCTACTTGGGTTATTAAACTCGAATTGCTCGGTTTTCTCACCCACAAAGAAGAACACCCCTTCGAGTGCCCATTTTTGGGTCAACCAAGTTCCCAAGGTCAATCGTCCCCCTAATTGCGGATTCACGTTAATCCCACTCGTGGGGTACAAAGGAATCACTCCAGGATCACCAAGAAAACGAGTGGGGGTCACATCGGGGCCGATGGTCGCTAGCACCGGAGCGCTGTAGCTGCGCAGGAACCAGAACAGAAACTCCCCTTGGGCATAAAAGCGGGGTCGGCTCGTCAGGAAGCTGGGACCTGCCATTGCCAACGGGTCCACGCCCGGTTGATAATCCCAAGGTGCGGGAGAAACAGCCCCCAAAGGACCTGAACCTACGACCGAGCCGCCCA
>JAOAAA010000059.1 GCA_026419115.1 Gemmataceae bacterium | reverse complement strand
GGAGAGATGCCCGTTCCCGCAATTGTAAAAGGAAACGCCCCATAAGCATGGGCACGAGTGCGAATCGTGGTGCGATGGTCCGGCGAAATCAAAATTCTCCACTCCGAATATCGTGGCAAGGCTTCCAGAAGAGGGCCAACGATTTTCGTATCAATCTCCTCCAACGCCTTGATTTTTTCCTCCGCTCGACCTTCATGAGAGGCCTCATCGGGAGCTTCGATATGCACACAAACCAGATCATGCGTTTTGAGTGCTTCAATCGCCGTGCGACCTTTGCTGGCATAGTCGGTGTCAAGGTATCCAGTCGCCCCAGGCGCATCGATTCGGGTCCAGCCGATGAGCATGCCGGTTCCTCGGACCAGATCGACTGCCGAAATAATCGCTCCCTTGGGGCCATAAAGCTCCGCAAACGATTTCACGCTCGGAGCTTTGCCTTGCCCCCAAAGCCAAATCTGCGTGGCCTCCTTTTGACCTTGCTGCCGCCGAGCCACATTCACGGGATGATCCTGAAACAATGGTTGACTTTTTTCCATCAATTCGCAGAGCATCGATGATCCGAGACCCTTGGGCAAATAATCGGCTGCGGGTTTATCGGGAATATCATGAGGAGGTTGCGTTTTGGTCGAGGAATCAAACGGCGTGAGTGTTCCGTCGCCCCGAAACAAAAGGATATTACGATATTGGACCCCCGCATGAAATTCGATGGTGCCCCCTGCCACGGGACCCGATAACTTTTCTTGCAGGGTCGCCATGAGTTTGGCTCCCTCTTCACTGGAAATATGACCTGCGGTAAAGTCGTGCATCAGGCCATTTTTTACCGTGATGGTATTACAGCGAATCGCCCAGTCGTTTGGTCCAAGTCGAAGGCCCATAGCCACAGCTTCGAGCGGTGCTCGACCCGTGTAAACTTCGAGCGGATCGTAACCAAACAGGCTCAAGGTGGCCACATCGCTGGCTGGTGTCAGCGATTGCGGTACATTATTAGATAATCCGATGACTCCCTGTTGAACCACACGGTCCATGTTGGGGAGCTTGGCCGCTTGCAACGGGGTTCTTCCACCAAGTGATTCGAGAGGTTCGTCGGCACATCCATCCGGAATGACAATAACGTATTTCATTTAATCACGTTATTAATGGGACTTCACTCGGAAAGGGGTAATCAGATTGATTGGGATGGATCGAATCAGTCATAAAACTCAAAGCTCACAGCCGAGGCGGTTAGCGAAAACCAAATTCTATGAAATCGCAGTAAGGATAACCCCTCGTTCGGCGGGGCTGCTCACCAATCGTTGCCGAGCACTTCACCACCGTTGGGGGTTACGGCTGACCAAAATGTTGTTGCTGACACTTTGGGAGAGATGATCCTTACACTTCCATCTGCCATACCGACTTGTAAGCCCCGAGAAGAACTGGCATTTGGTAACCTCGGATCGCATTCCTCCACTCGTGGTTTGACTTGAAAAGTTTTCCCTCCCTCTGAATTACTGACAGGTGGATTGCCAGACGTTATTGGATAATAGTCTCCGGGATAAGGCCGGTATCCTTGTTCATGAGCATGTGCAAACGTCGGGGGTTGCATAGGTTGCCAACGACTTGACATGGTTAATGGATAAATAAATGTAGTTTGATTACAATTATAAGCATAGTGTTCTGTCAACCAGATTGTTTGTGATGCTCCATCTTGGATGTGATCTAATGAAGGGTAAGACCAGAAGAATTGAGCATTCAAAGCATAGCTTGACACAGAAAGTTTTTTTGGTTCTACATTTATATAATACCTATTTAGTATGGAATTCGAATGACCGAACGATCGATCTAATGGATTGATATATATTTTGACTGGGATATCAAGTCCAGTTTCAAAAGTGGATTCTACTTCGGACATCATCTCGTCATATTGTCGATACTGAGGTTCTTGACCAGCATAAAGTAGAAGTGCCAAAAAAGGACCATATTTGTAGTAGACCTCATGATTAAAATTTTCATAAATGGCAGGTAAATGCCCATCATGGTCACTAGCTGCATTGTGAAAACCGAGCAACATTTGACGGAGATTATTTTGGCTTTGTGATAATAAAGCTGCTTCTCGAATTTGTTGCACAGCTGGCAACAACATTCCTATCAAAACGGTGATAATTCCAATCACCACGAGTAACTCAATTAAGGTTATTCCTTTACGCATCTGCCTCTCCTTGGCTTTAACTTAGGTCTATTGGACATAATCCTTTCATGATAGAACAAAACATCCGAAGGAATTATCTCTCCAATCCTCTATTGTATATAAATTATAAGAAATCAATTTTATGGGTTTGGTTGAATGAAATTCCTATATATCATTTCTTTTTGAAATTTACCTCGATCTCATCTTCAATAATGGAATTATCACTGAGCCGAATCTTAAGATTAATTTTGTGTTTACCAACTGGAATACTAGGCTTGATAATCACTTCAGAGCCGTTCGGATTCTTAAATTCGTGTAAATAATCTGTATCAGGAATGATCATTCCTTTATACTTTATCTCAACGACCGGTTTTAATCCATGGGGAGTTCGCATGCCAAGATTTTTGATTTCCCAATCGATCTTAGCATAAGCTATCTCGTCTGTGAATCCCGTAGTTTTGAGTTCCAGTTTGGCAGGAGGCGGTGGTGGTGGTGCTTGAGCGAACGAGCCGGCCTCGCTCAGAAGAATGAACCACAACACCAGTTACGCACAAGGAGCAACACGCATAGTAGCACCTCATTCTTGGGCCGAGGGATTCAGGAGGAATAATCTGCTTCGACCAAACTTTGGTAACGAATTTTACCACTGATGTGATTTGATCTCTCCATAGGTTCGATCGATTTGAGTTATGGTAACGATCAGAATGAGCTTTGTCAATTCTTTTTTTTTCACATCCTCCCAATGATTGAATGATTCCCTATTTTTCTCATTGCATGTCTGATTGTTAGATAAGGTAAAATGCGAATCGGTTTATTCTTCCGACCCCATCACTAATCCATCATTCCTTCCAAAGATAGATAACCATATCTCGGGTGAAACTTGATATCTCATGAATCTCACGGATCCATCTAAAAAACCTACATTCAGTCCTGTAGTATGTGCTGAGCCAAAATCGCTCTTCCACTTGTCTATCGTAGTTCGGTCTGAATGTGGTAAAACTACTCGTTTCCGATAATAATCGAATAAATCCTTTCCATATCCTCTCGTCGCGGTATGGCCCGAGGCATAACTGTTAGTGATACTAATCGTGTATTTTGAAGGATGATAATATGCATCGATAGGAATTGCGAATTCCGATACCATCATGGTATTTGATAAACCATCGGTTACCATAGCAGCTGTACAGAAGACGTTATGCAAATTATCTCCTTCACCAGCTAAACCTAAAAAAATTCCATTCAATTCGTCAGGAAATGTTCCTCCATTAGCTATATAATCTTTTAATCCATGCACAATATCATGAGGAGGATACACTCGCCCATATTTGATATACGAACCATTTGTTGCTGGTGGCTCATATCTAAAATATCTTTGTCGCTGACGAGATGGACAAAAATAAGTTGGAATTTGAGCTGCTAATGTTCGTGTAATTGCCTCTGTCACATCTTTTGCATCATGTTGAAAATAAATACTTTCATACTCTAATAAAGGCAATATCTGAAATAGCCAGCTTCCATCTTGACATCTTAATCGATCAGGATAAATTGGAGTCGGGCGTCCGGGTCCATCATAGCTTGGTGCAGGCCCGTTACCTGCTAGCGGATAGTACCCATGTTCTATTTCAAACTGATAGACTGCCGTTGCGATTTGCTTGATATTATTTTTACAATATGTCAGATTTGCTGCTTCTCTTACTCTCTGCACTGCCGGAAGCAATAATCCTATCAACACGGCTAAAATAGCTATGGCAACTAATAACTCAATCAGTGTGTATCCATCTCGTCTTCGATAATTCAGCATACGGGCTCTCCCATATTGATTAATCGAATCATTTCAAAGGATTCGCTATATAAAGGGGATATTTCTCTACACGAAACTTTTGATCCTCAGTTCTTATGTCTAAAGTAATCCAATAGACATTTGCTGCTTTCAATGTAGATTTAGCAAAACGTACCGAAATTTTTCCATCTTTTATAACTATTTTATAATCCGCTTTCCTCGGTTTAATAGTCTCTTCAATCTGTCCCTCTTTCAAGTCTAACAGTACTAAAACCATATCAGGATATTTCCCCTCTACATGAAGTACAATTTCTTCCTTCACGGAGTCTGGTGGTAATAACAAACCAGTTTTTTTATCCTCATCAAATTTTTGTGATTTACCATCTGTTATGTAATCAATTGATTCTATCCAAACTTTTTTGATTTCTTCTGTGACTGCTATTTGGCAGGTAAATACCAAACTCAGTAGTGTTAGAATAACAATCCGAAACATCTTATTACTCCTTTGACTATTCTGTTCAATGTATAAAATCATGGGGCAGTTGCTATTAGTACCTCGTCAATATCTTCTTGAGTAGGAATCAATGGTCGGGTTACACGTGCAGAAACCGTCCAGATCGATGATGGGGGCATCGTTCCCGCCGGAATAGTTGCTTTTCAGAGACTCTGAATTGGAGGATCAAGACAAATTGGCTCTGCCATCTTTAATTCCTCACCAATTTTCATCCTCGATTGATTATATTGCTGAAGATAGAGTCCCACTACTGCTGGTCCTTTTGGATCCACTTGAAATTTAACATAAATATCTTTAGTATTTGCATCAGAAGGAAGTATAATCCCACCAACATCCTTAGAATTAGTTTCTTTCTTGATCCCTTTTGTTTCATAATTGTAAGTCAAAATCGTAAATTTTGGTGGTGGTGGTGCTTGAGCGAACGAGCCGGCCTCGCTCAGAAGAATGAACCACAACACCAGTTACGCACAAGGAGCAACACGCATAGTAGCACCTCATTCTTGGGCCGAGGGATTCAGGAGGAATAATCTGCCTCGGACAAACTTTGGGAAAAAATTTTACCACCGACGTGATCCGATCTCTCCATAGGTTCGATCGATTTGAGTTTTGGTAACCATCAGAATGAGCTTTGTCAATTCTTTTTTTCTTTTTTTACATGTTCCCAATACTTCCCGAGCTTCCATCTCGCTTATCGCTGATCATTTAGAGAATGCTTAGGAAAGAGCCAGTTTTCTTGGAGGCCGTTGTGCTGCTGAGTTTGGTTCGCTTGAATTAGGACCAACTCGGGAAATCCAATCACTCGATTATTCATAGTTATTATTGTGTGATTATCGGATGGATGATCTTCATAAGTTATACGTTTTATCCAATCAGAAATATGCATCAATAATTATTTATTGATGAACTATCGATTGAATCGATCACAAAATCACACTTTAATTCTTGATTTATGACATGCACCGCTAGTATAGCTTCACAAAAATGAAAGAGGGGACCGAAAATCATATTGGTCCCCTCGTAGAAATCACGTTATTATTTTACTTCGATTACTTCAATTTCACATTCTTGAGCGTAAATGGAATTTCGACATCTTTCATGGTGGCGGCACTGGCAGTGAGTTTGACCGGTTCTCCTTGTTCCTTTTCGGTCGGTCGGACAATGATCGAAGCGGTACGGGTGAAGGTCACAGAAACTTTCCCGTCCACCTCGCGTTTACTGGCTCCTGCGGAACGGATGGTTGCAGCGATCACCTTATAGGCTTTTCCTTTTTCATCAGTGATGTTCAATTGGAAAGGATCATAAATTGCGTGTGCAGCAACGGGGGGAGCCACACCGATTTCACCACCAATCGGAGGAGCGGGAGGAGCCACGCCTCCGCCTATGCCACCGGCGGGTGGAGCCGCTTTCGCATCGTCAACATCGGCCAAAGGGGCAGCACCACCAATTCGCACAGGGGGATCGACCGGTGCGGGAAGCGGAACGGCGGGAGCCGGCAGGGGTACCGCACCACCAGGCAAGGGAACGGCGGGAGCCGGCAGCGGGACGGGTTTCACTCGCGGAGGAACGGCCGGATTGCCCGCAGGATTCTCAGCCCCGAGTAGTTTTAGGTCCTCGGCATCCAGAGCAATCGGTTTGCCAGAAAGTTGCAAATCGGTATTATTGTGGACGAGTTCAAACTCGATTCGATAGGTGCCGTTCTCTTGTTTTTTCACCTCTGTGATCCGAATCGTTGAGTCGAATTGACCCTTGATTGGCTCGCCCCCTTTGGCTTTCGTGAGGTTATCCACCGTCACAAAAACTTCGGGTTCGGTGCGGATTTTCGCCGTTGCGGTGCCCGTTAACTCTTTCAACAAGGTGCTTTCTTTGTCCCCTTTCTGGAGTTGGGCAAAAATCATCCCATTCCCAAGGAAAGCAACTGGTCGAACTACCGGTCGGCCAATCGCAGGTTTAGCCCCTGGCGCAATCGGAAGATCGATGGCGGGAGCATCCCCCCCGATACCGTCGGCTTTTGGCTCAAAGTTTTTCAAGGTTTGATCGTTATCATCAATTGCCTTGGTGATTTTGATATTTGTGATGTTGTTTAATTGAAGTTTGGGTTCGGCTTGGAATTGAAGGAGAACCCCCAAGGCCTCGTTCGGGATAATACCACGGAAATTTTGGGCATATGCAGCAGGTAAACTCCGTACACGAATAGCCCCTTGATAATCCTTAGAAATTTCGCCGGCTTTTCCTTCAGCCAGAACGATGGTGGGACGGTTCGGTATAGCAACATTTCCAGGAAAGGCCGGTGCTCCTCCCGGAACGGCGATACCCGGTGCCCCACCGCCTACGGGGGGAGCAACGGGAGCAGGACGGGGAGCGGCATCAATCGCAGGAGCAATTTGAATTTGAACGGCCTGAAAACCAGCAGCAGGACGAACCACTGCAGGACGGATCGCGGGTTTGACGGCGGGTTTGGCGGGTTTTTCAATGGGTTTCACCTCGTCCGCCGGCTTCGCGGGTGCTTCGTCGATGGCCGGTGCGGGTGCGGGGACCGGTTGAGGGGCAATGCGAATGACACCAGGACGAATGGGAATTCCGACACCGGGAACAGGTTGAATCTGAATTGGTCCTTCGATACCTCCCGGACCACCGGGCACGATCTCGCCAGAAATTCCATCCGATTCGATTAAGCCGGCTTTCTCGCAGAATAGGTCGAGTGCTTTCCAGAAGGGTACTTTACCTGTGGTATCGATCGAGATTTTCTTTTCGCCGATCTTTTTGACATCACCCACAATGACGATGTTGTATTTGCTTTGTTTGTTCAATTCTTCGAGAACTTTGGAGACAGGTGTATCCTTAAAGTTCAAGTCCACATAGGTCGGAGTCAGAAGTTGTTTGGTGGCTATGCTAGCTTCGATTTTGGCCTTTAATTCCTTGGCCAGTTTGGCCACCTCCGCATTATCGGACTTGGTTAATTCGGTAACGGCTTTCAAGGCCGGCTCACCAATCGTTTCCAATTCTTTCGCTGCGGTTTCTCGATCACGGGGGTTAGTACCGGTGAGTTGTTTGGTCAATTCTGCAATTTTCGCTTCGACTGCCACGGGTCGGACGGGGGCAGAACGCAAGGCGGTGGTGCCAATCATCAGACCAGCAACCAAGGTCAAATAAGCTAGCTTACGCATAAAGTGCGCTCCATAGGACTTTCGATAGTATGTGATTTCTTGACGAGGGATGAATCCGTCTGGTTTTCTCAGTGGGGGTAAATTTCTCAAAAATTACATAAATTTAAGAGCATCCCTAAAGCCTTTGAACTTCGTTAGTCTACCGGAAGCTCGTTTGTAACTCAAGATGGCTTCTTGCCGGTTTTACTAATGTCAGAAGGGTAATTTCCACACTCGGATGGAACCCTCATCTCCAGAAACGGCAAGTAGCTTCCCATGATTCGCTATTTGTCGGATGATCACAGGATGTTTTCGGGTCGGGCCGAGGGGCATTCCGGTGGTGCCATCCCAGATTCGCAGGGTTCGATCGGTACCGGCTGAGATCAGGTCCTGTTGATACCAATGCAGAACCGTGATTTCGGCCCCTTCGTGGTTCGCTTCCCAGCGGGTGGCTTTCGTGGCAAGGTCCAAAAGGCCCAGTTGCCCAGCAGAGGTACTAAAGGCCAATGTTTTACCGGTCGAATCCACGGCGAGCAAATTGACATCGGCCTTGTTCATGAGTTTGGTCGCTCGCTCATCTAAATCCAGATTCCAGAGCACGATTTCCCCAGAAGGAAGACTTAGGTAAGCCAAATTCTGCAAGGGGTCGAGTGCGAGAGTTTTAGGATTTTGCTCGCTGAGATTTTTCAGGTGACGAACTTTGGCTTCGGGTTGACTGAGTTCCATTAGATAAAAGACTGCGGTGGGATTTTTCTCCTTACTTTCTGCTTCGATGAGAACGAGATGTTCCTTCGGATGCAAGAAAATCTGTCTGATCGTTTTAGCCTGATCGAATAAACGGTTGGGAAGAATTCTGAGGTTTTTGTTTTGAATAGGGTCAATCTGATAAATGTTGCCATCATTTTTGAACAGGAGCAAACTCTCAGGATCATACTGAGTGGGGGCCAATGCCACACAAGCAATGATTCCTTCACGATCCTTGATAATTTGAGGTTCTTTTTCTAAGGGAGCATATTTACAGAGGCTGTTTTCCTGCACAACATAAAAATTTCCTGAGGAAGCCCAGCTGAACCTCTGTGAGGTGGATTTGACGGAAGAGGGAATCATTCCTCGCTCGAAGGGAGATGATACCATCAAAAGACCGGTCGAACCATTCGACTGGTAGGTCAATAGCGTCTCATTCCGATTCCAGCGCAGCCACTCAATCGCCCCTGTCAATTTTTGCGAGAAGGTAATCTGCTCATTTGTGGTAACATCCCACAAAGAAACTGTACCCTTTAAAGTACCCACAGCTAGTAGACTTCCATCGGAAGAAAAAGCTCCCGTGGAAATCGCGTGAGGTTCATCAAGCTGTTGCCAAGAATTCGAGGATAGATCAAAAAAATAGCCGTGACCTTTACGGGTGATCACAAACAATTTGGGTTGAAACGCATCGGGTGACCAATGAATTTCTTGGACGGGTTCCGGACAATCTTGTTGCGGGTGTTGATGAATTTCACCACCAGGTTTCAGGAAAACCAAGGTTTTCCCATCGATAAGGGAGGCAGTCACCTTAGTTTGAGGATGGATCACGGTAACCGCAGGTTTGGGCCGACCATTTGGCAGAGCTTCAAAATCGTCTTCATTCGGTGAAACCTTCGGTGTACCAGCAACGGGTTCGAGTTGATGGAATCGCCAAGCCAAACGATTCTTCTCGATCACACGTCGCCAAGGTTCTTGGGCGAAGTAAGGTTGATATTGAGATAAGCGATGATACCCCTTGGGGTTGAATCGATCACATTCCAATAAAATCTCTTTCACCTGCGAGCGAACTAACTCATCAGCAAAGAAATCACGTTCGGTTTGAAGCACACCGATGCGATTTTTCGCGGTCAGAATGTCCTCTTTGGCCTTCGAGAGTGTTCTCGAAATGAAAAATCCCCCCAGCATGAAAATCAACACCCCACTTGCCAAGGCAAGTAACCACCTTCCAGCAAAGGGAGCTTGAACTGGGGGGGGGGCAGGGGGGGGAGACATCCAGACGCATGATCACTTGGAGCAGGAGTAATCACCGTAGCAGGCAATTTCTCCTGAAAAGTTTTCGCCAAGGCATCCGCCAGTTCCTTCGCGGACTGAAAACGCTTTTGGGGGTCCTTTTCTAATGCCTTCAGGCAGATGGCTTCCAGCGATTGGGGAATCCCTGTGCGTAAATGGCTGGGTCGAACCGGTGGGGTTCGTACCACATGTTGAATAATCTCGAAACTGGTCTCACCACTGAACGGAGGGTAACCCGTCAGGGCTTCGTATAAAACCGCCCCCAACGCATAAATATCTGTAGAAACCCCGACCCGTTGATTGTGCCCCTGTGCTTGCTCGGGGGACATGTAATTGGGGGTCCCCAACACCAGATTCGATGCGGTCAGGGCAGGGTTATCCAACCGCTTAGCCAAACCAAAGTCCGCAATTTTGGGCAACCAAGGTAACCCCGAGCGATCCACACAGGGGCCAGCCCGAGGGGCCAGCAGAATGTTACTCGGTTTAATATCTCGGTGGATGATTCCTTTTTCATGGGCACATTGCACCGCCCGTGCGAGTGATTCGACAAGCAGAGCCGCTTCGGTCGGTGGGAGGGGATTTTTGTACGTTTGATCGTGCAGGGTTCCCCCCGAAACATATTCCATCGCGACATAAGCTACCCCATTGGCTTGACCCGCTTCATAGATGGAAACGATATTCGGATGAGACAAGGCGGCTGCGGTTTCTGCCTCGGTCCGAAATCGTTTTAATTCGGCTTCGGAGGCCTCGGGACCTGCCGGAATCACCTTCAGGGCGACTTGGCGATTTAGAGATTCTTGACGCGCCAAGTAGACGACTCCCATTCCGCCGCGACCCAACTCGCGGATGACACTATAATCGCCAATCTTTCTTTTTACCGGTTGAACATCGGAATGAATTTCCGTCGCAGGGGCTTTGCTCACACCTATCTCTAGTGTGGCAGGTTTGAGATCACCTGAGGCAGGCGGAGGAGTCAATGCCGGTTCGGTTGGTGTATTGGGGTCCACAGGAGTTCCATTCCGAGGTGAAAAGGTTGAATGATCAATTATACAAACACAATTTCGGGTTTCTTTTACACCCGTCAGGAACGGGCATATTCCATGAATCGCCGTCTGAGTTCTTGCGTGATCGGTCCGGGTTTCCCAGTGCCGATTGTTCGACCGTCAATATCCGTTACGGCAATCACCTCCGCTGCAGTCCCCGTGAGGAAACATTCATCAGCAACATATAAATCATGACGGGTCAGCGTGCATTCTTGGGTGGGAATCTTGGCTTGTTGTGCGAGTTCCAAAACGACATTCCGAGTAACCCCTTCGAGAATCCCCGCATCGGGGGGGGGCGTTTTCAAAACTCCCTTTTTCAAAATAAAAATGTTATCGCCTGTGCATTCTGCGACTTCCCCCTTGTGGTTGAGCATCAAGGCTTCGAGACAGCCCGCTCGGATCGCTTCAATTTTCGCCATAATGTTGTTGAGATAGTTCAACGACTTGATACGCGGACTTAGGGTATTGGGATGATTCCGTATGAGTGAAGAAGTGATAATTTTCAATCCACTTTCATAAAGCTCCGGTGGGTACAAACTGATTCCATCCACGATAATGATCACTTGCGGTTGACACTTGCGCGGGTCCAAACCCAGACTTCCGGGTCCACGAGTGATTACCAAGCGAATGTATCCATCGGTCCGGTTGTTGGCTTTCACCGTGTCTTCAACCGCTTTGATCATCTCTGCGGGGGACATGGGAATTTCTAAAGCAATCGCCTTGGCCGACTCGTACAGTCTTTCGATGTGTTGTTCATGACGGAAGACTTTGCCCGAGTAAACCCGAATCCCTTCAAAGACCCCATCTCCGTAGAGCAATCCATGATCGTAGACACTGACTTTGGCTTCTTCCTTCGGAAAAAGTTTCCCGTTGATATAAATGAGGTTCGACATCGAAAAAACTCTTGAGTGAGACAAAGGTTATTAGAGAAGCTATTTTAGCAATTTTAACCAACCGGAGCAGTAACCACCGTATTGTTTCGATTTGGATCGTTTCGTTATTGCGATTTGGATCGTTTAGATTTTTCGATTCGGTTACTTCCCATTTCCCATTTTACATCCCCAGTCCGAGTGGCCAACTCGACTGAGGCACCTTTCCAAATGTGGGTGTGTCCATGATTTGAATCCGTTGCACCTTCATCAATGTTTGAAGTGATGAACCTTGTTTGAAGAGGCCAAGAGCCGAACAAACCGTGTTTGCGAAGTGTTGCCATTTTTGCGTGTGATTCCAATAAGTTTTTCACAAGAAACGTCTATAATGTTGAGAGTCAAAGGGAAATGTTGAATTTTTCAAGGAGAAATCAAATGAAGAAGATTTGGGGGCTATGTTTATCCCTATTGGGTATAGTGTTGATGGCCCATCCTGCTCAAGGAGCAGACGATTACGCTATGGTGGTGGATAAAGCCATTGCCTTTCTCGAAAAATCCCAAAACGAAGATGGTTCTTGGGGGAATGCCAACAACAAACGGGGAGTGACGGGGATTGTTCTCACGGGGTTGCTCAAATCGGGGCGAATCAAAAAGGATAGCCCAACCATTCAAAAAGCCCTGAAATATGTGGAAAGTCTGGTGAATGAGAAGGGCCATATAGCGGGGCCTGAAGCAGCTGTGCAGTTACAAAATTATGTGACCAGTGTGAATATCGTTGCCTTGCAGACGGCTGACCCTGAAAAATATAAACCTGTGATCGATAAAGCGGTTGCCTTCCTGAAGAAATTACAATGGGATGAAGAGGAAGGGAAAAAAGCCGACGACGACTTTTTTGGTGGAGCAGGGTACGATAGTAAATCGCGACCCGATTTATCGAACACACAGTTCTTCCTCGATGCACTTCATGCGGCCGGTGTCAAATCCGATGACCCTGCTATGAAAAAGGCACTCGTGTTCGTGAGTCGCTGCCAAAATTTGAAAAGTGAATTTAACGACCAACCTTGGGCAGGCAAAATCAACGACGGTAGTTTCATCTACTCGGCAGCGGCTGGCGGCTCGACCAAAACGAGCGATGATCCCAAAAATACGAACCTCACCGGTTATGGCAGCATGACCTATGCAGGCATCAAGTCGATGATTTATTGCGGTGTGAGTAAGGAAGACCCCCGATACAAAAAAGCATGGGAATGGATCCGAGCGAACTACACCGTCGATGCTAACCCTGGAATGCCGAAGGAACTCGCAGAAAGGGGCCTTTATTACTACTACCATACCATGGCGAAAACCCTTCATGTGATCGGCGAAAAGGAAATCGTCGATGCCAAGGGGAACAAACACGATTGGCGAGCCGACATTTTAGCGGCCTTGAAAAAGCGTCAAAAAGAAGATGGCAGCTGGACGAACACCAACGATCGTTGGATGGAAGGGGACCCCAATTTGGTCGTAGGATATGCCCTGATGGCACTGAGTTACTGCCAACCCGTCAAATAATTCCTAGGGATTTCGATGCTCCGCCATTGGCTTTCTCTACCGATTCATTCGTTATTGCGATTCCTCGCCGGCATCGGTTTACTTCTGCTCATCGTTTTAGTTGCTTGGAAACCAACTCACGCCCATCCTGTACCGAAAGCGGAAATCTATCGAAAAATCTCGGCCGAGGTGAAGCCACGCTCCGTTGAGATTCGATACCGGCTAGAACTGCATGAGCTGGAGCTGGTCAAACGGGTGGTTGTCGATGAGAAAATTCCGCAATCGAAAGGGGTCATGCTGCGGAAGGATTTTGGTGAGGCTTACCTCAAACGATTGCACGAACTCATTCCGGATGGTATTTTGGTCATCTTCAACAATCAACGGTTGAATCCGAAAGTTATCAAAGAACGGGTCGAGTTCCAAGATTCTGCTCAATTTATTCTCGATTTGCGTGTCGAGCTTCCGGAACGAGCAGGGGAAAATCATCTGGAAATCGAAGAGATTAATTTTCCCACAGAAAAGGGCTACCTCTCGTTGAAAATTGAACTTGACCCTTCCTTTTCCTTGAAGGAGATCGACGAACCAAAAGAACGCCCCGAAGGAGCTAATCCAGATGGAAGCCGGTTCGTTGCCAGTGTGATTTACCATGCTCCTGCTGAAGCGTTGCCTCCGCAGCAACCCCCTGTTTCGACCCCTTCTGAACCTGCGGAGATCATCGAGGAAGCCCCCAAAAACGATTTTTGGGGGGTAATTGGCCAACTTCGCAAACAAGGTCTCAAAGCATTGTTTGGCTCATCGTTAGGTTTGGGGGTTCTCTTGCTCGTCTCGTTTCTGCACGGGGCGATGCACTCGTTGGCGCCGGGCCATGGAAAAACGATGGTGGCGGCCTATCTCATTGGTGAAAAAGGGAAACCCCAGCATGCGTTAGTGCTGGGGCTAATTGTCACCTTGGCGCATACCTCCTCTGCCATTGGGATTGCCTTGTTGTTACGGGCGATTCCGAAATTATCTCAAGAGAATGTGCAAAGTACCCTCGAACTTATTGGTGGGTTGACCATTATTCTCGTCGGTTTTTGGTTGTTGCTTTCTCGGTTAAAAGCCATTACGGAAAGTGGTCATTCCCATTCTCATGGTCATTCCCATTCCCATTCTCATGGTCATTCCCATTCCCATTCACATGGGGGATTATCCCATGCTCATTCCCACGGCGACGGTGCCAGCCATTCGCATGGATTGTCTCCTCAGGAATTTGCCCGTGCGGGGTGGCTGCGATTGATTCTTCTTGGCCTAGCAGGGGGCATTGTCCCGTGCTGGGGGGCCATTCTCTGGGTTCTCTATTGCATTGCTGCCAACCAATTTGGTCTGGCCTTGTGGACGGTCCTCAGTTTTAGTGTGGGCCTAGCAACGGTGCTGATTACAATTGGTCTCAGTCTCGTTTGGGGGAAAAAGGTTCTCGAAAAGCGCGTTTCCGATTCACCTCGGGCCGCCCGTCTCGGCATGACTTTGGGGATTGTGGGCGCTTTATTTGTGATGGCCATTGGCTTTTGGTTATGTATCGAGGCTCTTTCGTAATTTTTCCTACAGTCGCCATCTCTTCTTGGAGCGCAAATTCTTGGAGTGTCGGCATACCCTTGTTTTCCCCTTTACGGGGCCGAGTTACCCCTTCTCGGGGCCAAGGGAGCGATCTCCCTCGAACCGGAAATTCGATAGGAAAATCCCTTCAGGATTGTGCTTGGGTGCGATCTTAAATCGTTCTTCAAGGCAGGTTCTTTTTCTCGAAATCTCGAAGCCGCAGAATCGGAATTTTGAATCAATTTTGTGGGATTGGCAAAATAGAATTCCGATTACTTCGATCGTATCGGTCAGATCATACAGAAGGGGTACTCCATCCTCGGAAAAAATTCTCTTCCCAACCGACATACCCTCACTCATGGGGCATGCTCCCTTCACCCGATCTACAAACGCCGGGCTAGATGATTTATTGACCCTGATTGACTAGGAATCTTGTCCAGATGAGCGACTTGGTGACCCAGCCTCCGAATGTTGGCTTTTTAACGGTGATTAGTGATGGAACTAACTATTTGGGCGGATTTTTAGTGACGAACTTTTGGGGACGCCCCCTCGAATTTCGTCTCACTACTGCGGTTCAACCGAATCGAGTACAACAGATTCTTTACGCCAACACCTTGGCCGAGTATGTTTGTGCGGATTTAATTGGTCGAACCTTGATTGAGAAGACAGGGACCGCCTCGCAATTGATCGTGACCGATAACCTGAATGTCTTACCGGTCCGTTCTCGCTTAGAGGTACCAGTGGTGGCTTTACTGAATCCCGAATTAACAAATGTATCGGATTTAGGGATTACAACACATCCGCGAGTGAATCATGCTCGTTCGCAATCCCCTTTACTGATTGATCCACGCTATCCAGACGATGTTCATTCCGTGCCCTTGTTGTTGGAACGCTTGGATAGCGCTTTGGAATTGACCGAACCGTTTACCCGAATTCGAGATGCCATTGCCGAGGCTCGAAAAATGGGGGTCACCAGCCGAGCGGCCTAAACGAGTCTAGGGCCTTTTCCGTGCCAACCGATTGAGAGAATCGAACGTGAGTCTGCCAGAACGTTACCTATTGCCTCCATCGGAAGAAGAGGCCGTTTTTGAACCCCCTCACATTCTCCCTTTTTCTGTAGATGCTTTGGCGCTGGAAACCCAGACGCTTCCCAAATTCACTGCACCAATCAATGTCAATGTTCGAGAAGCCCGTCTCCTGAACGATCCGCCTTGGGTTCGCACCCTAGGTCCGTTAGAAATGAAGGTTCAGACCGAGGGCTGGAAATTTCCTGCCCCGTTGATGGACCTGCCCCCACGACCGCAACGCGAGTTGACCGCAGGTCCGGATGAAGTTCCTGTTCCTAATTTGCCTGATCAAGAGACGACCAAACTACATCAGCCTAAAATCCGTTCACGTCCCTCACCGGAAACCGTTTTAATCAAAGATCGGCTGTTGTGTTTATTGCAACCCCCAATTGATCATTTGATTGGTGGTAAACCGGTTGAAGTCCCGTTTCAACCCTTTCCGTATCAACTCGAGGGGATTGCCTTCCTGATGCCCCGCCATGCGGCGCTGTTGGCCGACGAAATGGGGCTGGGAAAAACCGCACAAGCGATCCTCACGATTCGTCTGCTCATTCAAGCGGGGCTGGTGAAACGAGTCCTCATTGTTTGCCCCAAGCCGTTGGTTTACAACTGGGTTCGTGAACTCAAATTGTGGGCCGCCGATCTGCCGTTTGAAACCTTCGAAACGGATATTGAACAACGTCGGAGCATGTGGCTGGTTTCTAATTGTCCGGTTAAAGTCATCAACTATGAATTGCTGACCCGTGATGCGGAATTTTTGAGCGATCCTCGGGCTGAGTTCGATTTGGTTGTTCTGGATGAGGCGCAACGTATCAAAAATTCGGATTCCAAAACCGCCCAAGTCGTGAAATCGATTCGCCGTGTTCGTTCATGGGCATTAACCGGAACACCGATCGAAAATCGCCCCGAGGATTTGATTAATCTCTTTTCGTTTGTTGATCCGGGGCGGGTTCCTCCCGATACCCCCGCACGGCACATACCCAAACTCACGGCCGATTGTATCTTGCGTCGGACCAAAGAAGATGTGCAAGGGGATATGCCGGCCAAAATTATGCGGGATATTACCCTAGAACTGAGTCCCGCCCAGCGTGAAGCCTATGAGTTGGCCGAACGCGAAGGGGTGATTCGATTGAATGACCTTGGCGATACAATTTCCGTACAGCACGTTTTTCAATTGGTCATGCGGCTGAAACAAATCTGCAATTTCGACCCCGCGACCGGTCATAGTAGTAAGCTCGAACAACTCTTGGCCGACATGGAGGAAGTCGCCGCCAATGGAAGAAAAGCGATTATCTTTTCTCAATGGGTGGAACCTCTGGAAGTTCTTGCTAAAGCATTGGAACAGTATAACCCCTTACAATTTCACGGAAAAATTCCGTCCTCTCAACGTCCCGCCATTATCGATCAATTCCGTGAAGACCCCTCACGGCATGTTATTCTCATGAGCTATGGGACAGGGAGCGTGGGGCTGAACCTCCAATTTGCGAATTATGTTTTCTTGTTCGATCGTTGGTGGAATCCTGCTGTGGAAGATCAAGCGATCAATCGCGCCCATCGCATTGGTCAAAAACATCCCGTGACCGTGACCCGATTTTTGACCCAACAGACCATCGAACAAAGAATTGCCGAAATTCTTGAGAACAAACGGCGCATTTTCATGGAATTGTTAGAACAAAATGGCCCCCCCCCCGTATTAGGCTTAACCGAAGAGGAAATTTTTGGTCTATTCGATATTCAAGCAAGACCAAGGAAAGTCGCGTAATCTTTTTTTCGTTCACTCCTGCTCCGAGCGTGATTCCTTCTTCAAGAAATTTGTACTCCTCTGGTTTTGATTCAAGTGAGGGTGAGGATCAAAGACGATCCTTGGCCGAATTCTTCTTGCTCAACAGAGATTGATGCTTTCCTTTTACCATCCCGATTAGGAATTTGGGGGCTTGTTCGAGTTTTATTCGCACTCGCGCGCTCGTTGAATAAGTGGGAATCGGGAGTCTTCTTCAAGTCTTCATCGGAAGATCGTTTTCGATTCGTAAGATAATTTTTTTCTGATTCTCGATTCGACAACCATGTTTTGGCGACTGTTTATCGCATTTGTAGCCTTTGGTGTTTCGACGGCAGTACTCGCAGCGGGGGTGACCCTTCACCTTTACAACGGTGGATGGTATCCGGCACTTTTCACAGAAGCACCGCCAATTATTATCGTGGTGGGGTTGCTCGCGGTCATCCCCGCTTACATCGTGGCTCGGAGTATGGTTCGACCTTGGAACGAAATTCTTGAAGGTGTCATTCGCGTGGCCGAGGGGGATTATCAGCATCGGGTTCATGGCGGAACTTGGCGAGAAGGGCGGGCCTTGGCGCGGGGCTTTAACGAAATGTCCGAACGCTTGGCCAACCAGTTCCAACAACTTCGAGAGGATGAACGAAAATTACGGGCGATCCTTGGGGGGATGACCGAAGGGGTCATTGCCGTAGGGCCGAACCTGAAGATTCTGTTCGCCAATAATGCCGCAGGTAAGATGCTCTCTTTCGATGCCAAGCATGTGGTCGATCGGCCCTTACATGTGGCTTCACGGATTCCCGCGATTCGTCAGTTAATCGAAAAATCCCTTGCAACGGGGAAGAATTCTCGTGAGGAAATCGAAGTTTCGCACTCCTTGAATCCGAAAACACTCGGTTTGAGTATCACCGTTCTGCCCGAGTCTCATGGGGCCATTCTAGTGATTGAGGATGTGACCGAACTCAGGCGGCTCGAACAACTTCGCCAAGAGTTTGTTGCCAATGTCTCGCATGAGTTAAAAACTCCCCTGACTGTGATCCGCACCTGTACGGAAAATCTTTTAGATGGCGCCGTGGAAGACCCCCGAATGCGAGAAGTCTTCCTCAATTCGATCAATGAACAGAGTGAAAGATTATTGGCATTGATTCTCGATTTGCTCAGTCTCGGAAGAATCGAATCGGGTGAGCAATTGCTCGATCCCCAACAGATAGAACTCGGAGAGTTTATCCCTGCCTGTTTAGAGAACCAAGTGATCAACGCTCAGGCAAAGCAATCGACCCTCGAATTTCTTCCCCAAGCCGAGAATGTGATGGTTTGGGCCGATGAAGAATCGCTCGAAACCATTCTCTTAAATTTGGTGGATAATGCCATCAAGTACAGCCAAGCCGGTGCGACCATTCAAGTGAGTTGGGCGAATCAAGGTGAGAAAACCGAAATTCAGGTTCGCGATAACGGTCCAGGTATTCCCTTGCGGGATCAATCCCGAATCTTTGAAAGATTTTACCGTGTCGATAAGGCACGCTCCCGAGAATTAGGAGGCACCGGTCTGGGTTTAAGTATTGTGAAACACCTTGTCCAAGCGATGTCGGGGAGTATCCAAGTTCAAAGCGAATTAGGCAAGGGCAGCACGTTTATTGTGACCTTACCGAGAAGCAAGCCTTAATGGACGGAATTTTGTATGAGTCATACTCGGTGCGATCCGTTAAGTCTTATTCAATTATAGGATGAAGGAATCGCATACGATTCTAGCTTCCTGAGCTGATCTTGTTGCGAAAATACGCCATCGTTCGTTTCAGGCCCTCTTCACGGCCGACCCGAGGTTCCCAATTCAACAGAGTTCGAGCGCGGGTAATATCCGGTTGACGAACCTTAGGATCATCGGCAGGCAAAGGACGAAATTCAATTCGAGATTTGCTTCCGGACAAGCGCAGAATCTCCTCTGCAAATTGCAAGATGGTGATCTCCGCAGGGTTTCCCAAGTTCACTGGAAGATGATAGTCAGTGAACAACAAGCGAAAGATTCCCTCCACTAGGTCCGAAACGTAGCAAAAACTTCGTGTTTGGGAACCGTCGCCATAAACAGTCAGAGGTTCCCCTCGAAGGGCTTGTCCCATGAAATTTGGCAAAACTCTGCCATCGTCCAAACGCATTCGTTCCCCGTAAGTGTTAAAAATGCGAACGATGTGAGTGTTCACTCCGTGCGTGCGGTGATAGGCCATGGTCATGGCCTCGGCGAATCGTTTGGCTTCGTCGTAACAGCCCCGTACCCCAATGGGATTCACATTCCCCCAATACTCCTCCCGTTGAGGATGTTCGAGCGGATCCCCATAACATTCACTGGTACTGGCCAGCAAATATCGAGCCTTTTTTTCTTTTGCGATCCCAAGAGTCACATGGGTTCCCATCGCCCCGACTTTCAAAGTTTGAATGGGATAGTTGAGATAATCGACGGGACTTGCAGGGCTGGCAAAATGTAACACATTATCGATCGGCCCCGGAATTTTCAGGGGATTAGAAATATCGTGACCAATAAATTTGAAGCGAGGATGATCCCGAAACGGATCGAGGTTCGGAATCGAACCGGTAATGAAATTGTCCACACAAACAACCTCATGCCCCTCAGCTAAAAATCGTTCGCACAAATGGGAACCAATAAACCCTGCTCCGCCCGTAATCAGAGTACGCATCCGTCACCTTTCCATGAAATCATCTTGAGCAGAACATGATAGCAATTTTGAGGGGAATTCGTATCCGGTTCGAGGACCAAGTCGAACTCCATGTGTAGGTGATTCCCGAAAATGCAGAAATCGAAGGAAACAGTTGGCATTTTTAGAATTTTTCGATATCCCCTTCTTAACTCATGGAGAAACCGATATGTTTAGGCTCTCTCTCTTCGGATTAATCATTGGCCTAACTTGTAGTTGGGCAGAGGACCCCAAGAGTCAAGACAAAACAGAAGGATGGATTGATTTATTCAACAAGAAGGACCTCACGGGTTGGGTTATCGACGGACCCAAAGAATATAAAGATAAAACAGATAACAAAATGAAACCTCTTTGGGAAGTGACCGACGGAATGATCCACACCAGTGGGAAAGGGTTTGGTTTCCTCCGGTACGACAAGGAATTCAGCGATTTTCATCTTTTGGTTGAATATCGTCTCAGTAAGGAAAAAGACGTGAATAGTGGGATCGGGATTCGTACAATGGTCTTTGATCCGAAGAAATCGACCGATACGAGACCCTCCTTCTACTCCTACGAAGTGCAGTTGTTGGACGACAGTCATAAAACTCCCAATGAACATGCAACGGGTTCCTTGTACCGATATGTGGCACCGAAAAAGTTTGCCCATAAGCCAGCCCCCGAATGGAATACCATCGAAATAGAATGTATCGGTCCCAAAATTCGAGTGATTATGAATCAAGAAGAGGTGATTAACTTCGACCAAAATTCCAAAGAGGAATTGAAAAAGAAACCCCTCAAGGGTTACATCTGCCTTCAAAGTCACTCGGCCAACGTCGATTTCCGCACGATTCGTATAAAGGACTTATCAAAGAAGTAAAAGACTTGGAAAAGTTTGAATAACCATGAACGAACCATCAAACAACGAAAATCCTGAATCGACCACACCACCTAATCCTTCGGTTGAGCAAGCCCCGTCTGCAGCGGATCAAACGCAACCTTCCAATGAAAATCCTTCCCGAGAGGAACGAGGTCCCCGAGGCAAGAAACCTTTTGGGCCAAGGCGTCCCCGAGAATCCCGCGGACCCCGTGAAGATCGGCCCGTAGCTCGGTTCGATGAATTTCGGGCAGGGGCACCGAAATTACACGAACTCGATCAAGATATTGAAGCCGAGCTGGCTGCTGCCATGAGCGGGTACGATCCTTCGACTACCGTGGGATTGGCGGAACCGATTCAGCAAAATGCTCCGAAGGGGACCGTCAAATCGGGGCAACGCCAAAAGGGAACCGTGATTAGCGTTCGGGGTATGGATGTATTTGTTGAGGTGCCCGGAGGTCGATCTCAGGGATTAATGTCACTGGATCAATTTGAGAAAAAGCCTGAACCGGGCCAAGAAGTGGAATTTGTCGTTGATGGGTTCGACTCGGCCAATGGTCTGTTGAAACTGAGCAAAGTTGGGGCGGCCGTCCATGTTGATTGGTCCACCGTTCGAGTGGGGCAAATTGTGGAAGCCCGAGTGACTGGGGTCAACAAAGGGGGCCTGACGGTTGAGGTGAATGGAATCCGAGGATTTTTACCCTCGGGACAAGTGGCGTTGAATTTTATCCAAGACCTTTCGGCTTTTGTAAATCAACGTTTAACCGTAATCGTCACTGAGGCCAACCCCAGTGAACGAAACTTAGTGGTCAGTCGGAAAAAATTACTCTTGGCAGAGCGGGAACAAGAACAGGCAGCCTTTTGGGAAAAACTGGAAGAAGGCCAAATTCTTCATGGAACCGTGACCTCGCTTCAGTCATATGGGGCCTTTGTGAATCTGGGTCCGACCGATGCCTTGTTACCCATTTCGGAACTCACTTGGGGGCGCGTCGGTGCCGTGGCCGATATTGTGAAGGTCGGGCAGGGAGTGACAGTCAAAATCATCCGCTTGGACCGCGCGAATAAAAAAATCTCGGTCAGTCTCAAAGCGTTAGAAAAAAGCCCTTGGGATACGATCACAGAACGTCTCCATGTGGGGTCTAAGGTTGTCGGTAAAGTGACCCGAACCACACAATTCGGGGCATTCGTTGAACTGGAACCGGGCATCGAAGGGATGGTCCACATCTCAGAAATTGCTTTGCACAAGGTGTTCCGCGTGCGAGATGCTCTTCCCGAAGGAAAAGAAGTCGAAGTGGAAGTGCTTTCGATTGATGTCGAAAATCGACGGATTGCCTTATCGCTGAAAACGATTGCTGCCGCCAAAGCTCGGGCAGAAGCCGAGGCAGCAAAGGCCGAAATGGCGGCTCGGGAAGCGGCACAGGCTCAAGCAGAAGCCGAGGCCGAAGCCCAAGCAGCGGCTGAAGCCGCAAGTAAACCGGTTAAGAAAAGCAATATCCCCTTACGAGGTGGCACGGGGGGGAGCGGCCCCTTAATCCCAACGCCCAAGGAATAAATCCCCTAGGTCAGGGGTACTATTTTCAAATTTGAAAAAAAGTGAGTATCAACTTCCCGCCAAGCCCATTGCCTATTTCCCATTGATTCAAATGGGTAGGATGAAAACGATCTCAGCAGCGAGGGAATTTCCTTGATGATTCAGGTGAGATAACTAGGGAAAGTACTTTTTTCTGGGACGCTCTAGGTTGGATAGGACCTTGAGATGTGCCGTTTTAGGGTAGGGTGGGGGGAATCGCTGGATTGAATCAGGTCTTTCAAGTGGATTCAATAAACATCTCAACGACCTTCATCAATGACCATGCATCTTAATAACCATGCATCTCAATGACCTTGCATCAAACGTTGCCATTCTTCGGCCAAAGAGGGGGCCATTTCTTTGGGGGGAGCAAACCCCAATCTTCGTGCTTCGGGAATTTGTCTCAAATCGTGGGAATCCTTCTGATGGTTTTCCCGAATTTGCAGTGCTTCTTTGAGCCAACGGAGAGCCTTTTGTTGATTCTCATCTCCCCCCGCTAACAGGGCACAACGAACCGCAAGGGGAGCATAGGCAGTATCATATTCTTGGAGTTTCTCGCACAGTGGTAACACTTCTTTCGCTTTTCCTGAGAGAACCCCCACGCGGGCAATTTCTGCTTTGGTTTCCCAATTCAGCAAAAGGTCACTTTGCAAAAGCGAAGGGAGCTTGAGTTGTGTTGCCATAAGGTTCGATGCTTCCCGCATTTCTTTTTGGACCAAGGTAACCTGTTCGGTGCTCATGGGATCGATTTGTGAGGAGAGAGTCCGATATTGACTGACGGCCTCGCGGTAGCGTCCTTGTTCAACCAGTAATCGTGCGACCTCCCAACGAAGGGTCAAATTCTCTGGATCGGCTTTAAGCAGTTGTAACCGGTTTTGCAGAGCCTGTGGAGTGGCCCGATACGATTTTTGGAAATTGACAAGATATTGTGACCATGCACCACCCAAGAGTTCTATTCCTTTTTGAAGAATCTTCTCGGCTTCGGAGTAGTCCTCGGTTGCTTCGAGGAGTTCCGCCAATTGTTTTTGCTGTTTCGGGTTATTCGGTTGCTCAGTGATTTCTTGCCTCAACAATGAGATCACTAGTGGATAGTTTCGCTCATCCAGTGCCTTTTGAATCTTTGAATCGATCGAGGTAAATTCCGGCGTAGGCGATTGAGTGTTGGAACCGATGAGTGAAAGAATCAATTGATCGCGTTCTTCAATTTGACGATTCAATTCTTCCTGCACCAAATTGGCTTGCAGGACAAGGGTATTGCGATCGCGGATAGACCAAACAAAACCGCTCACCAGAATCGAGGCAAAAATGACACTGAGGGCCGCGATGAGCAGACTAAATTCACGGGACCGTTTCGCTAATTTTTCGCGGGCACACGCTTCGGCTGCTTCGTTCTCCATGGCGAGTTGGTGTAATTCGGCAGCAC
>JAOAAA010000058.1 GCA_026419115.1 Gemmataceae bacterium | reverse complement strand
GGGTAAAGGGAAAGGGGAACCCGAATACTGGGCCGCCGTCATCAAATCAGGCATGATCCTGTTTGAGATTGGCGGATTACCCGAACAAGCTGCCCGAGACTGCTTGGCTCGTGTCGCTTATAAAATGCCGTTCAAATGCCGGTTTGTGAAACGTCAAGCCGTCTAGTTCGGCATAATCCATCGGATTTTCATTCGTTGTGTCCACCCAATAATTCAAGGAGGCACAAATAGAAGAAAGTCCTGAAGGTTCCGACCTAAACAACGATCCTATCCCCTCACCGTTGTCGTGAGAAGGTACGAAATGTTTTAGGTCAAGAAATGCTTTAGAATCGAGTTGAAGTAAACATGTTGGGATAACCCCAACATTTTTTGTTAGAGGATACCGTCATGGCCAAAGGGTCAACGATTGACGATTACCGTGTAATGACTGACGAACAACTCACGTTGGCCGTTCGTGATTTGGAAAAGGAGATTTTCCAATTGCGATTCAAAAGCGTGACCGAACGGTTGGATACACCAACCGAAATTAAACGATTGCGACGTGATATTGCCCGAATCAAAACTCTCCAACGTGAGCGTGAGCTGAAGAAGGAAAATGCCAATGGCTGAGACCACCACCAATACTCCCCCCAGCCCTGAGAAAAAACGGAACACCCGACGCACCCTCGTGGGCGTGGTCACACGCGACAAAATGAACAAAACCCGTCGCGTGGATGTGCAACGGTTGGTCAAACACCCCCGTTACGGTAAATACGTGAAGCGCCGAACGGTTTGCTATATCCACGATGAACAAAATGAATCTCATGTGGGCGATACCGTCGAGATTATGGAATGCCGTCACCTTTCTAAACTGAAAACGTGGCGGTTGGTGCGCGTAATCTCCAAAGCCCCAACCTCGAAATAAGAATGTTTGGGACCGAATCGCTCGTGGCATAAACACCCGAGTCGAACTCGGTCCCAATACGAATGATTAAGTTACCCAAATAATGCGAAAACGTCTCCAGATGGGACGAGTACGATCCAGAGAGCGGAAATCATGATTCAGATGTATACCTACGTTGATGTGGCTGATAATACGGGCGCCAAAGAGTGCATGTGCATCAAGGTCTTGGGCGGCACCCGAACCCGCTACGCCGGTCTGGGTGACATCATCATTGCCAGCGTGAAAAAAGCCATCCCCGGTGGCGATGTCAAACAAGGGGATGTTGTCAAAGCCGTGGTCGTTCGCACCAAAAAATCGACCCGCCGCGATGACGGGACCTATGTGCGTTTCGATCGGAACGCTATCGTGTTACTCGACAACGAGTTGAATCCGCGTGGCACGCGCATCTTTGGTGCGATCGCTCGAGAACTGCGTACCAAATTCTCGAAGATTTTGAGTTTAGCCTCAGAAGTCGTTTAAAATCGGTATCGAATGCAATGGTTCAAGTCGTGTAATCAAACCCGAAACTTGTACCAAATGGAAAAACAACAAAGCTCGCCCCTAATGTTCTAACAAAACTCGGGATGGAACTCAACCCAATAGCTCACTTGTTTTCCGGTCGGCATCGGATAACTCGTAAGTGAGAGGAGTAAAAATGGCTCGGTTAGCAGAAAAATATACCAAAGAAATCGTCCCTGAACTTGCCAAAAAGTTCGGTCGAAAAAATCCGTACAGCCTTCCTAAAATCAGCAAGATCGTGCTGAACATGGGGGTGGGTAAAGCCCTGTTGGACAAAAACCGCATGACCCAAGCGGCCGAACAACTGACCCAAATTGCAGGTCAAAAATGCCAAATCACTAAGGCGAAAAAAGCTATCGCGGGTTTTCGTCTTCGTGAAGGCTACGAAATCGGCGCCCGAGTCACTCTACGTGGCAAACGGATGTACGAATTTCTGGACCGATTGATCAACGTGGCCCTTCCACGAATCCGTGACTTCCGTGGCGTAAACCCCAAGTCGTTCGATGGGAATGGCAACTTCACGATGGGAGTTTCGGAACAATTGATCTTCCCTGAAATCGATGCCGACAAAGTGAATTTCACTCAAGGGATGGATATAACGATTGTTGTGAAAAACGCGACCGATGAAGAATCACGCGAGACGCTAAAACTGTTCGGGATGCCCTTCCGAGAAGTCTGAGAATACCCCAACCCCAGAAACTGAAACTAACCAACGAGTAACGAAAAGATATGGCAACGACCAATAAACGAGCCTTGTTCAAACGGCAATTAAAAGCCATCGAAGCTCACCGAGCGGAATTGGCCAAACCCGCCGATCAACAAGATAAATCCAAAATGCTCGAGCCTCATGAATTAGTTCGGATTCGCTTACGCTGCCGCCTTTGTGGCCGCCCCCGAGGGGTATTCCGCAAGTTCGGTATCTGCCGTATTTGCTTCCGCGATTTGGCTAGCAACGGGATGATTCCCGGCGTTCGCAAAGCCAGTTGGTAACCCAGAACACAACCCCCAAACTTTGTTTTTCTTTGGCCGTTTGTACGAGATTTGATTTGCCATGATGACCGACCCAATTGCCGATATGCTAACTCGGATTCGCAATGCCAACGCCGTCGAAAAACCGGTGGTGGAAATTGCTGCTACCAAACTTAAGGTAGCAATTGCCAAGGTTCTCAAAGACGAAGGCTTCATCGCGGATTACTCCGTCGGTAAATATGTCTTCGACGAAGCGGCCGGTGGCAACCTCTTCAAAGAAGGGGCCGACCTTTCCGAAGCCAAAGTGATCTTGCGGGTCTACATGAAATATGGCCCCGAAGGCGAAAAGGTTATCCGTCACATTCGCCGCTCCAGTCGACCCGGCCGACGCTACTATCAAGGCAAAGACGAGATTAAGAAAATTCTCGACGGCTTGGGTATCTCGATTCTGAGTACCTCTCGCGGGGTTCTGAGCAACCGCCAAGCTCGTAAATTAGGTGTGGGTGGCGAAGTGCTTTGCGTGGTGTGGTAATCAACTCCACCAGACAACACTACGGACAACGTAATTATTTGGGGTGTTTTTTTGGCGTTGGGTTTTGATTTTGAAATTTTAAGGTTGATTCCTGGAGAATCAAACAATGTCACGGATCGGAAAACAGCCGGTAGCCATTCCGGCGGGCGTAAAAGTTAAACTTGAAGGCAAAACGTTGACCGTGGAAGGGGCCAAAGCGAAATTGGTCCAGACCTTTCACGAAAAAATTAACATCAAAGTCGATGACGCCGCCAAACAAATTATCGTTACCCGTAATGATGACGAACGTCTCAGTCGCTCGTTACACGGTTTGACCCGAAGCCTCATTGCCAATATGATTCACGGGGTCACCAAGGGTTTTGAGACGAAATTGAAGATCGTCGGCCTCGGGTATCAAGCGCGGATGGACCAGAAAACCATCGTACTTTCCGTAGGATATTCGAACCAAATTCGCTTGACCCCTCCCGAGGGAGTCACCGTCGAAGTCACCGACAAGGAAGGAACCGCGATCTCGGTCAAAGGGGCTGATAAACAAGCAGTCGGTCAATTTGCTGCGGAAATTCGTGCCTCTCGTAAGCCAGAACCTTATAAAGGGAAAGGGATCCGCTACGAAGGCGAAGTCGTTCGTCAAAAGGAAGGGAAAACCTTCGCTTCGGGTGGATAATTTTCCCCGAGCACGAACGCTCTTGGGGTATGTGCCCCAAAACACGAGAAGTTGGTGGGTGGCGAATGCGAGCTACTGTGGCTCATTCAGCTGCCCTTTAAATTTCCCAACCTCGATTTAGAATAGGCCTTTGAACACAGGAATTGTTGTTAAAATGGACGCACAAAAACTTAAACGTGTGCAACGAGCCCGCCGAGCCGGACGAGTCCGCAAGAAAGTTCGCGGAACGGCAGAATGCCCACGGCTTACCGTATTCCGGTCCTCGATGCACATCTACGCACAATTGATCGATGACCAAACGGGCACCACGCTCGTCTCGGCCTCGAGTCTGAGTAAAACGATCCGAGCGACCACTCCTTACGGCGGGAATAAAGCGGCTGCCGTAGTGGTCGGGAAAGCCTTGGCTGAAGCTGCCAAGGCCAAAGGAATCACTAAAGTTGCCTTCGACCGAGGCTACTATCGCTATCATGGACGTATCAAAGCATTGGCGGATGCCGCTCGTGAAGGTGGGTTGAACTTCTAACAAACAAGCAAAACGGCATTCGCCGAGGGATTCTGAAAGATGGCCAAAGATAAAGATCGCGATATTAACGTCGGCTATAAAGACTACGTCGTAAAAATTCGTCGCAGTGCTTGCGTGGTGAAAGGGGGCCGGCGCTTTAGCTTCAACGCACTCATCGTGGTTGGAGATGAAAAAGGGAAAGTGGCCTACGGGTATGGTAAGGCCAACGAAGTTCCCCCTGCCGTGGAAAAGGCCCTGAAAGACGGCGAAGCGAGCCTGAAACGAATCAAACGCATTAGCTTGCGTGGCGAAACCATCCCGCATCGCGTGGTGGGCCGCTACGGAGCGAGTCGTGTGATTCTGGTTCCTGCTGGCCCTGGAACTGGGGTGAAAGCGGGTCCCGGTGTGCGAGAAGTGCTGCAAGCCTGTGGCATCCGCAACATCCTGACCAAAACGCACGGCAGCACCAACCCTATTAACCTCGTGAAGGCCACGATTAATGGCCTGTTGCAACTCCGCACTCGTGAAGAGGTTGCTCGGTTGCGAGGAGTCGAACTCTAATGAATTTAACCACCGTACATCAAGGCGCCCAGAAGCGCAAGAAAAAACGTCGGGTCGGTCGAGGGATCGGCTCGGGGCATGGTAAAACCGCAGGCCTAGGTCACAAAGGACAATATGCCTCGGCCGGTGCTCGTCTGCCCGGCATCACCTTCATTGGTGGCCAAACCCCCCTATTCCGACGAATCCCCAAACGGGGCTTCACCAATGGCATGTTCGCCAAAGTTTACAACGTCGTCAACATCGGCGACATTGATGCTTTGTTTAATGCCGGCGAAGAAGTTACCCCCGAGACCTTGGCTCAAAAAGGTCTGGCGAAAAAACGGGCCGATGGTGTCCGTATTCTTGGGGTCGGCGAAGTGACCAAAAAACTCAAAATTTCTGCCCACCACTTCTCCAAATCGGCACTGGAGAAGCTCAAAGCCAAAGGAGGGGAAGCCATTGTGATTCCTCCTCCGAAAAAGCCGGTCCGCAACAAGATGAAACCTCGTCCGCCGAAGGTTCAGGGGTAATTCGTCTCATACGAAGGGATTTCGTTTTCAGTCGGGTCTGGGAGAACCATGCGTAAGCTCTTTAGCATCTTTAAAATTCCCGAACTTCGGAAGAAGATTTGGATTACTTTGTTGTTCCTTGTCGTCTATCGGGTCGGCTACGCCATTCCCCTACCGATGCTCGATCAAGGCGAACTCGCCAAAAAAATGGAGGCGAATTCCTCCGGAACCACAGGCCAAATCTTTAACATGGTCTCCATGTTCTCCGGTGGTAACCTTTCTGCCGGTTGCATCTTCGCGTTGGGGATTATGCCGTATATTTCCGCCTCGATTATCATCCAATTGCTCGGAGCCTCCGGCCTCTCTCCGTACCTTGAACGCTTACGCAAAGAGCCAAACGGTCAACGGAAGATGAACGATTATACAAGGAAACTAACGGTCTTCATCACCGTCGTCCAAGCAATCATCTGGATTCGCGGGTTTATGGATAGCCCCGATGGCAGTGGTAGTAGCCTCACCAAAGGCTATACCGATAGCGGTTTCGATGCCTTCTTTTTCTGGACCTCGGCCGTGATGATCCTCACCGCAGGGACCGTTTTCTTGATGTGGTTGGGCGAACAAATCGATGAATATGGTATCGGCAACGGTATCTCCTTGATCATCATGGCGGGGATTGTGTGCCGCCTGCCCGATGCCTTTAAAATTATGGTGCTTGATTTCTCGAAACCAGGATGGTTACCCATCAAAGATTCCCTCTTTACTCTTGGGGCAGGGACCGGTGACATTAGCTTCGAGAAATTCTTATTGCTGTTGATTATCTTCGTCGGGGTGATCGTCGGGGTGATCGCAATGACCAAAGCACAACGAAGAATCCCGACTCAATCTGCGAAGCACGTTCGAGGCCGACGGGCCGCCTTCGGGGCCACCCGAACTTACCTTCCCTTGAAGGTGAATCAAGCAGGTGTCATGCCCGTGATCTTTGCTTCGAGCTTGTTGATTTTCCCCTCGATTCTGTTCAGTCAGCTTGGGAAAATCGAAGGTTGGGAATGGGCGCGGACCTTGGGTGAGAATTTTACGCGGAACTCGGGATGGGTCTATAACATGCTCTACATCCTGATGATTTACTTCTTCTGCTACTTCTGGACGTCGATTACTTTCAACCCGAAGGAAATGGCCAACAACCTCAAGGATAACGGCTCGTTTATTCCGGGTTATCGTCCGGGAAAGAGCACCTCGGACTATCTGGAAAAGGTGCTGATGCGAATCACCTATGTGGGGGCTGCGTTCTTGGCGTTGGTGGCGATCATCCCGACGATCATTGGGACCGAGTTGACGGTGGACTTCCGCATTGCGACCTTCTTTGGTGGCACGAGCTTGCTGATTATCGTGAGCGTGTGTTTGGACTTGGTCCAAAAAATCAACTCGCACCTCGTTATGCGAAATTATCCCGGCCTGACCGAAGATTGATTCTTACCAACCGCCGCTTCCCTCTGCCCGCGTTACTAAACTTGACTCGCAATTCACTTTTAAGAACAACTTCCTCTCATCCAAAAATGTGTCCTCCGATATTTCAGAAGACCCTAGTCGTTTGAGGTATTGGAGGCATGAGAGAACGAACATCATTTCATCAGGTATGTTTTGACTGATGGGAGAAAACGGCATCTAGGCGGGTCAAAGAGAGGGCTTCGGACAAGGGCGATTCAGGAACTACTCTTTTTTCTTGGCCTCGGCTTCTCGTTTTCGTTTTGCTTCGTTGGCTTTTCCTTCGATCTCAAAGTAATGGCCAATTACCGAGGCCCACATCCCGATTTCATCCCAAGGATTGACCGTGACCCCACCAATGATGAGACCGGACATTTCATCGGTGCTTCCTTCACCCCATTGAATTAATCTTGGGGGGTTAAAAGGATTTCGGGGATTGTCGGCCGTGTTATCCCATAGGAACTCAGCCTTGACCACGGTGCCTTTGGGTAAGACAAAGTGTTTTTTATACTGATATGTGTCTTGCCAGTTGAAATCCCAATCGGGAATGTGGAGCAGGTGTTTGGTCTTACCGTCGGGGAGTTCGGCCCAAACTTTGACTTCTTTGCCGATCATGTGCATATGTCCCCAAATATCGCGCACTTCAAAATCAACAGGGAGTTTGAAACTATCGCTCCGTTTGAAGGCTTTTTCTCCTGCAGGGATATACACATCGTTGTTAGCCATAGCGATCACAGCAGGAGATCGTTTTGGTTTCTCTTTAGTGAAATACAAACCGATTTGGGGTTGGTCGGTTTCTTCCTTACCAGTGGGATGATAATGCATCTGCAAGACAATATCGATTCCCTTGCTACCATTGTTAACAAAAAGATCATTCGATTCATAAAAACTCCAGAATAAATATCCTCAACGGCTACTTCGATTTTTTGGGTAAGTCGATATCGCAACCGATCGCGGGAACTCGGGGTTTCGCCACAGGTTTCCCCGCCAATGTTGCTTCCAAGGCATCGCGGAGATCATGACTGGTCACTTGCTCGCGACGCTTACTAAAATCGACGTAGCGGTTATCGATCCGACCACGGTAAACTAACTCACCTTTTGAAGAGAGCACAACGGCTTCAGGCTTCACCGAGGCCCCCCATTTCAAGGCTAACGTCATTTTGGGGTCCCAAAGTGCGGGGCAACAAAAGCCAAAATCTTTTGCATGTTTTTGGGCCTTTTCTTTTTCAAGGTCCGCATCGGCATAAACCACGCAGAAGGCAACCTTTTTGGGTGTAAATTCCTGACACAGTCTAATAATTTCTTTTGAGTAACTGTTTGAGATCGGGCAATCGTGACCAATGAAAATTACGACTTGTGCTTTATATTCATCAGGATTGGGAAATGTGTAAGGTTCTCCTAAGACATTCACGAAGGTATCTCGGCTCGGTGTTTCCTCTGAAAGGGCCAATGAAGGGGGATGACACATCACAACATAAACCATACCAACGAAGGCACACCTTATGAGTCGGGATTGGATCGTATTCCCCATTCTAATCCTCCTTCGTAAGAATTTTTCAATTTGATGGACTTTACCTTCGACGAAGAATCGAGTTTCAAAAAAATGGAAGTCGTTTGTGTAGAATAGAAGAAAAGGGTCTGATCGGACTCAATGATTTAGCGCGGCTCGAATCATAAAACCATTAGGGATCATATCGTCTCATTGAAAGAGCAACTCTTTTGATACCTTGGAAGAGCTTCCTCGATCTTCGTTCAGAATAAAACAGTTCGTTAGTTTGAGGAGATCGAGATCGCCCAGACGATTGAGGAGGTAGGTGTAATTGGATATTAAGAAACATTCTGTAATTCTGAGATTTCTTTATCCAGTTCGACTGTTTGAAAACGTATGATGGGGAGAGCCATCTTGTATCGTTTGATTGAATGGTTCGATCCGATTGATACTCGGCTCGATTCTGGATATATTCATGAAATACCTGTTCTCTCTCGTTTGTGTCAGCATGGGGCTATCGAATCTATTCGCTCAAGTTCCTAAACCGAAGCTCACGGCGGCCGAGATCAAAGCTGTAGATGCTTATCTCAATCTCCTTCGAGGCTGTTGCATCCCTGATGGTGCCATCGTCATGGTTGATAATGGTCCTAAAGGGCCTGTTTGGATTGCCCCCTATTTCGGTGATTTTGTCGCACTGGCTTTGCTCGCGGCGAACGATTCTTACAAAGCCGATGCCAAGGATGTAACTCGTGTGGAGAACTGGATTCTCTGGCGGGTAGCTCGTCAAGAAAAAGGGGGTTACTGGTTTGATTATGTCGGGACCACTCGTGCCAATTATAAATCGAATGGTCAGGTTGATGCACACGATAGTAGCGCAGCTATGTTTCTTCTGGTTCTCGAGCGGTTTAGGAAATCGGGGGGAAAGATCACACCTAAGATGCAAGCCAGTGCCAAGGCCGCTTTTAAATGTATTCAAGATGTGACCGATGAAGATGGTCTGACTTGGGCGAAACCCGACTATCAAGTTAAGTTTCTAATGGATAACATTGAGGTCTATGCCGGTCTTCATGCCGCCCGAGATTTCTTCACCAAATTGAAAGAACCCGATTTGGCCAAAGCCTGTGCCGAGCAACTCGAAAAACTGGCAAAACGATTACCAGAATACTACGGAGCCAAGGAGAAATCTCAATTTGCTTGGGCAAAACATAGTAACGGGAACTTCGATGGAGGATTCGAGAAGTTATATCCTCACGGGCTTGCAGGTTTGTTTGGAATTAGCTTTGTCAAAACCGATGGAGCTTTATTTGAGAAGATTCAAGAATCGTTTCAACCCGGAACCGGCCCTGCCGATACTGGTGCAGAGAGATTTTTCATTTCTGCGTGCCGAATTGGTGGGAAAGCTGCGACAAAATGGCGGACCGAAGTTCTGAACGATAATAGCTTATTCAATGCCACGAAAACCTATAGTTATCGACCGGCCTTGGCAGTTCTCGGACTTCTCGAAGGTTCTGACTGGATGCCAAGCCTGAACCGGTAATCAAGAACCGTTCTATATGCCCATCCATGATCTTGATCAATTCTTCAATTACTGAACATACAGAGACTCAGGGGGGGGATGGAGGATGTGAAGAGAAATTTTCTCGAATTGGCCCGCTGAGCCAATTCGAGAAGGATGTCATCAATCTCGCTGGGGGCGTATGGAGGAGCCGAAGAGAATTTATTGTGAATTATTTCTCTTTGGCGCCGGGATTGGTGAGACGTTTGAAGGTATCGCCGTAGCTTCCCGGAGGGCTGTAGCGTGATCCTCGAAGGGGATCGGTGACCTCTTTGGGATCGATCACCACTTTACTTGGTCCCGTATTCAGGCCGCTGGTCCCGGTTCGATCAATCATGTTCGGGCCCATCGCATCGATCAGATTCCGAAGGTCGGTGATTTTCTTTTCTTGATCGAGAATAAATTTTTCCTGATCCTCTTTGGTCCAACCAAGGTTTTTCACAAACTCTTCGTTCGTGATATTCCGTTTGAATTTTTCGAGCAGCAACTCGGCCGCTTTCAATTTATTTCGGGGGTCGGCTGGATCACTCTTCCAAGGATCGACCTTTTCGGAACCGGCGACCTGTCTTCGGAAATCGTCAAACCATTTTTTGAATTTCCCTTCGGGATAGTTCTTCCGCATTTCTTCCATCGCTTTTTCGAGCTTTTCCCGATTCTGCGGGTCTTTTAGTTGTTCTTCGAGTTTTTGTTTCGCTTGTTCACGCTTTTGGGGGTCGGCCTCTTTCGCTAAATCCTTCATGAGGTCCGCTAGGTCTTTCGGATCAATGGGGGGGGGGCCTTGTTTGGCCATTTCCTCCGCTTGTTTCAATACATCGTCGAGATTATTTTTTTCGTTCATGGGGGAATCTTTGGCCATTTCTTTTAGGGCTTTTTTGACCTCTTCGCGTTTCTTGGGGTCTTTGAGCATTTCAGCGAGGTCTTTCTTGGCGTCCTCTTGAGCTTTCTGGTCCATCCCTTTGAGTTTGTCGGCAATATCCTTCAGCTTTTCGGGATCGGGCTTCTCCGCGTTGTTCGCTTGTTCGGCCTTTTTCATGGCCTCTTCGAGATTCTGAATATCCTTCGGATTGGCTCCATTTTTCTTCATCTGATCGAGCTTGTCTTGCAAATCTTTTTTCGCTTGGGGGTCTTTCATCAGGTCCTGAAGGTCCTGTTGGGCTTGATTTTTCTCGGCTTCGTTGCCACGCATTTTTTTCGTCAGCTCGTCGGTCTTCTTTTCGTTCTCTTCTTTTGCGGCTTGATTCCCACGGTCAAGGGCATCTTGTGTTTTCTTTTTGGTCAATTCGTCCTTTGCTTCTTCTTTCTTCTTCTCCAGATGATCTCGAGTTTGCTGACGAGTTTTAGGATCACGCATCAGTCGATCGACGCGATCTTCTGCGGCCTTTTGGCTTTTCGGGTCTTTGGAATTAAGTTCGCGATCGAGCTGCCCGAGTTCCTGATCCAGTTCGCGTTGGGTTCGTTCTTCGGGAGTTTCACCGGGTGCGCCACGAGTTGCCCCTTTGGCCGTGTCGTCACCTTGACCCATTCCTTGATCGGGTCGCGGTTCCGTTTCGGGCATACCCTTCGGATTATTTCGAGGATCGTTACGGGTCATTTCATCGGGATCGTTTTTCGGTGGGGTTCGTGCTTCACCTTGGGGGGGACGTTCCTTGGGACGAGAAGCACCGGCTGAATCAGGCCCCTCTTCTGGTTGGCTGGGTTTGCTTTCGCTGCGGGTGATCTCGCGATCGGGGCGATTCTCGCCCGATTGTTCAGGATGTTGAGGTTTAGGTTTATTGGCCCCTTTGTTTTCTGGGGAATCGGGCATCATGGGGTTCGATTGAGGATCGGGCTTGTTCGCACTATCCCCCCCCCCTGGACCCCCGTAAGATGGTTTTTCCTCTGCGGGTTTGACCGGTTCCATACCCATTTCCCCCATTCCCATGGGTTTCGGGGCGGGCTTGCTGGCACCTTTTTCTTCTTTGGTATTATCGATCATCCCTTGACGGGGTTCACCAGCAGGTTCCATCCCTTTGGGGTCCATCATACCCATTTCAGGTTTCGGTTGAGGTCGAGCTTCACCGAGTGGGTCCATGCCCATCATACCCATTTCAGGTTTCGGTTGGGGTCGAGCTTCACCTGGCTGCGCTTGAGACATCGGATCGGGACGGGTATCGGGCTTGGCTTGAGCAGGTTTCTTCTCGTTCTCCAGTTTATTCAGGGTCTCCTCGACCTGTTTTGCTCGGGGATCGTCCATCCCCATCATGCCGTCGTTTGGCATTCCCCCCATCGGCATCCCTTGCATTCCCTGCATGCCTTGCATGCCATTATTTTGCATCCCCTGCATGCCATTATTTTGCATCCCCTGCATGCCATTATTTTGCATCCCCTGCATGCCATTATTTTGCATTCCTTGCATTCCTTGCATCCCTTCCATGGGCATGCCCATTTCTCCTCCTGGGGGGGGGGGCTGCATGGGCTGGCGGTTTTCATTTTTGATGTTCTGATCCTGCTTATTCTCGAACTGATCCTGATTTCGTTTCAGTTCGTTGTTTCGTTGCTCGTTCTTTTTGATGTCCTCGGGCTTGGTGAGCGGAGCCAAGACCTTGATTCGTTTGGGCTTGGATTTCCCGACATTGGGACCTGGCGGAATATCCCGATTATCTTCCGCTTCGAGCCAGTATTCGATCATCATTCCTTCGAGTATTCGGAAAGTGGCATCTTTTTCACCCCGAAGTTCATCGAGCTTAACAAGGTCTTGGTAGTCGAGTTTCAAAGGCCAAGAATTGTCTTCCTTGCGATAGAACGAAATCCCCTTGCGGAAGGGTTTGGAGGTCAAAGGAATATCGTTTCGGTCGCCAATCACTTTGAGGCGTAGGGTCATTTTGTTGATGCCAAAATCGTCGTTGGCAGAACCTTTGAGACTCAGGGTTCCATTCGCGGGGAGCTCAATTTGATCGGGTTGAGGTTCTTCAAGAACCACCACAGGCGGAAGATCATCTAATAAACGGAAATTGATGAGAACCGGTTCCGTAGCAGGTTCTCCCGTCGAGGGAACAAAGGTCACTTGGGCGGCCCCTTCGCGATCGAGGTTGGGAATCACAAATTGGACCCACATCGGTTCTTCAGGAATGAGGGTGCCCGGAATCTCTAAACCATTGAGTTTAAGTGATCCGCTTTGCACCCCACGATTGGTACGTGCAGTGAGGGTAATTTTGCTTCCTCGGATAGCCTCGATAAAGGGTTCCCGAATCCCTTCGAGTTGTAGGTTCTTCCAACGGGTGTAAGCAGGATATTCATAACGAATATCAAAGGAACGAATCACGGGTTTGGGATCAACCACTTGCAAACGGAATCGAGGGGGATCACGGGGAGGAGCATTGGTCACCTCGGGCGGAAGGCTAAAGTTGGTGTCTCCATCGGTGGTGATGAATTTGATGCGATAATGGGTTTCGCGCAGAATCGGGACCTGGAAGGAAAGGCTATCCGTAGTGCCCTCAACAATTCGGCCATCGATTTGAAGGGCTTGCCCTTCGATTTCTAAATAGCCCGATTGCACTTCACGATTGGTGTGTACAACCAAGGTAGCTGTGCTACCGTAGGGGGCCAGCAAATTCGGATCATTCGAGGTTTGGTTCTCCCGTTTCAGATATTTCGGGAACTGATAGGTCACATCAAACCCAGTAAATTCGGGAATGATTTTACAAGTGACTTTATATTGAGCAGTGGAACCAGTACCTGCCAAGACCTGATAAAGAAAACCGGCCCGAACTTGTTTGGCAGGAATAGTCACTCCAAAGGTTCGGCGATCGTCTTCGGTGACCGTCAAGGGGCGATCTTCATAGGTTGCCGGATCGTCTGGGTTGTACCAAATACGGACTCGGGGAGCATCTGGGGCGTCGGCTTTTGGAATTCGACCCCGCAGGCGAGCTTCAATCCGGACATCTTGATTGTTGAAAACGGTGACATCGCCGGTTTTCGGTTTGACTAAGGTGACTTCCGTTCGTTTATCGGGCAACAAAGCCAAGATGCCTGCGACCAGTGCCAGAACACCTGTGGTAATGCCATACCAAAGAATCTTGCGATCGGAAATGTTTTTTTCGACCTGAAAGCCTTTGAGGTCTTTAGCAGCTCGTTGAGCCAAGGCCGTCCGAATCGAGGGAGGAATCTGAGGTTCGTCTTCAAAATCAACCCAAGAGACAAGGCTATTTTTATTATTTTCGATTTCGCGTTCGATCAACCGAGCAGCATAATAGGGGTTGATTTGCCGGCGTTCCCCTTGGAATAAGCGGTACCACAAAAACCAACCGATGCCAAAAGTGGTGAATGCGAAAACACCCCAACCTAGGCCTCGTGGAGTGGCCCAATAGCGATCCATCAGAAGCCAAATGATGAGAATCCCTAGTCCCCCCATCGCTGCCATCAGGCTGGCAGTAAAAAAATCGAGCCAGCGCAGCCGACGCCTTGCTTTGGCCAGAATGTTCTGAATGAATTGCTCTTGTTTTTCAGGAGAATGACGGGGCTTATCAAGCAGAGTGGCCATAAATTCAATCCATTTTGGAGGTGGGCGAGTCGGTACGCAGAATAGGGAGATTCCTAACCTATTATTCTTCATTATAACCTTTCCATTTAACGGTGCCTAGCAAGTTCCGTTGGCATTTGAACAAACTGTTACAGAATTGTGGAAATCAGAATGTGGTGAGCTGGTTTCCAAGGGTAGGCATTGCGAAAGGTATAAGGAAGACCTCTTGGAGAAAGTAGAAAAGGAGCTCCATCAGGCGGTTCGTGGGTAGGCATTGCGAAAGGTATAAGGAAGACCTCTTGGGCTTCCTGAAAAGATTCTTCCCAGAAGCAAGGATTTCGATAAACCAGAAGAGAAACGATTCACGAATTCAGTGTGAGTGACTTGTGCGACGATTAATGATATCCTATGTGCTTCCGACCGCGTTTTGCCTTGTACCGGTCGTGGGAGCGGCTCTGGTGGCGATTGCGATTCCCTCGGAAGCCATGGGGGATTATCTGAAACGCGTGCGAAGTTCACCGATCGATTGGCTGATACTTTCGTTAGGATCGATCTTGTTCTTAACGCAATCCATTTTAGCATGGCGAGCCATGCGCCCCAATGCTGACGGATTCGATGAACGACCCGACCGGTGGCTGAATCACTTGGCCAGTGCGGCCGAGTGGTTCCCGCTCTTGGGGTTGATTGGCACCGTGGCTGCCATTTTGCAAACCTTTTCCTCGATCGGTGCGCCCGGTGCCGATCCGAATAGCACCGTCCCGCGGGAAATTATTCGTCGTTATGCCCCTGCCATCACCGCTACCGGCAGCGGCTTATTCATGGCCCTGATTAACATTCTGCCCACTTGGATTGTGATGCTCGGCCGTGATCTGATTCGGTCTCTTGCGGGTGGCCCAGCACGATCGGGGACTTCACGATGATTGAACGACCGAAACGGGCCGTAACGCGATTTTTCGTTCCCCTGATCGACGTGCTCATTCTGCTGTTTTGTATCTTTCTGCTGATGCCCTTTACCCAAGTTCCTACCGAGGAACTTCTCATTAATCCTCCGGATTCCGACCAACAAAGGAAAAAGGATGCCGAAGAACTTCCTAAAGATGTGCAAACTCTGCAACGAGAGCTAGAAAAGGCCCGTCGGGAACTGAGTCAACTCAAAATGGAAAAGGGGAATCTTTCCGATCGCCTGAGCGTAAAAGTCCTTGAGATTGACCCCAGGAATGGCAATCTTTACTACTTACAAGATCGAACTCGGGTGATGGTCGATAACCAATTAGCAGCGGATACCATTATTCGCAGCCATACCAACCAAGCAAAACTCGCTGGGAAAGAACCGTTCTTTTTGCTCTTGTTTCCGCGAGAAGCGACCGGTTTCCCAGAACAATCCCAAATTGATACCTACTCGAAATGGTTCCAAGAAGTGCAATACCAGTTTGATAAACCATTTCGATAAAATAATAAGGTAAGAATAACTCATAAGCTAGGAATAACTCATAAGCTAGGAATACTCTTGGGGAGAGGTTTTCCCCCCGAAGATTTGCAAACAGGAATCGAGAAATCACCCTCACGGAGGGATATTGGTATGAACGTCCTTTTCTTTGCCGACGGATTTTTTGCTCAAACGGGTCGTTCGATCCTTGTGTTCCTTGCGGCAGTGGGAGCGTTTTTGATTGGCCATGTGTTGATCGGCTTGATTATTGGGCTAATCTGCAAAATGAACCGCAAAAAGGTTCCCGAGGTAATATCCCGTATGATCCGATTCATCGGCGGGTTGGCCTGTGCGGTTCTCATCTGGGAATTATTTAGCGGCACGGGAGGCTTTGGACTCGGTGGGGGGGGGGAAGGCAATGGAGAAGGGAAGAATGAAAATCAGGGCCAAAACCTTCCCATCTCGATTCCGAATGTGACCCCTCCGAAAGAAGAGAAGAAAGAGGAACCCAAGGAACCGAAAAAATCCGACACGACGACCATCACTTGGGTGAAAATTGTCGTCCTCGGGGGGAGCCGTCCGGAAGCGATGGAAAAACGCTTTTACGAGATTCAAAATGAATCGGCCGTGACCTTAGAAAAAGCCAAAGAGAAATTAGCCGAGCTGAAACGTCAAAATCCGAAACTGGTCAGCTACACAATTCCCCCCGGAGGGGCGGGCCATGCCGGTAAAGGAACCAGTGTGTACGAAGATATAGAAAAGGTGGCCGAAGAGTTGGGCCTAAAATTTATCGATTATAAGGTTGTCCAACCGAATACGGGGAACTAGTTGAGAATGTCTGCATTGACTCCCTCACCACGACGGCTGGTTGCCATCGATCCGAATGCCCTGCGAGTGGTCTTGTTTGGCATGCCCAGTTCAGGAAAAACCTCGTTACTCGGCGCCTTGGCCCAAGCTGCTCATCTTCAAGCACGCACCTTACGGGGGCAATTGATCGATCCCTCGGGGGGGCTAGGGGAAATTCGCCGTTGGGTTTATGAAGCCCGTCCCAGTGAAACTCTGGAGGAAATCGTTCACTATCCGGTTTCATTGAATCCGTTTAATTCAGCAGAAGCTCCCTACGATGTGACCTTGCTCGATTGCGATGGGCGCGTCGCGAACGATTTGCTGCAACAGAAACAGCCGCTCAAAAAAACGACGGATCGCCCCTCTTTAGCGGGGGCTATTCTCGATGCCGATGCCCTGATTCTGGTGGTCGATGCGGCCGCCTCGGTCGATCAACTCGAAGATGACTTTCGCGAATTCCTTAGTTTTCTAGATCACTTGGTGAAACATCGAGCGCAAAGGCACAGCGTGGGAGGTCTGCCGGTTTATCTGGTGCTGAATAAGTGCGACGTATTTGCTCATAACCGGCAAATGACCCGTAGCCAATGGGAAGATGAACTCGCTGCCCGAAAAGCTGATGTGGGCCGGAAATTCCGCGAATATCTGGCCACCCGTGTGGGTCGCAGTGAATTCAGCGAATTTGGTTCAGTCGATCTCCGTGTGGTGGCGACGACAGCGTTTCGACCCATCTTGGCCGACTCGATCCCCAACGGTCGGGAACCTTACGGCGTTGCCGAACTGTTCCACGATTGTTTCGAGCGTGCTCGGGAATATCGTTCCCGCACACAACGGGCCTCGAAACGGCTGTTTTGGACCGCAACCGGTGCGAGTAGCCTTCTGGGTGCCATGCTGATTGCCGGCGTGGCCTTGTTGATTAGCCCCCCCCTTCAAGAGGTGCCCCCTCCGAGCGGGGCGCTCTCACAGCTCGAAAAAATTCGAGCAACCGAAGGGAGCACCACCGCCCAAAGATTAGGGGCCGGCTTGGATCGCCGTTTGAAAGAATGGGTGGCCTTGCGGGATCGTTCGGATTTTCACACCCTCAGCGAAGAGCAAAAACAACTCGTTCAGTTGCGAATCGAAGAAGGCGAAGCCTACACGCGATTCCGCGATGAAGTGAATGCGGTCACACCTCCGAGTAAAACAGGCTCGCTGGACAACCTGAAAAAGACCGAAGAACGCCTGTTGAGTAAAGCGGTGATCCCTGCGATCTATCGGAGTGAATGGCAATCCACCGAGGCCGCCATTCAACGGGAACGAATGCTCAACAAAGAAATCCCTGCCTTGCGAGAAGGGGTTTCCCGTTTGCGCACCCATTTTAACGATCTGCAAAAACGCATCAACGATCTTTTATTCACCTCGGAAATCTCGGCCGATTGGGATAGCAAAGCCCTACAGGTTTTAGACGATGCCGAGAAGAAAATTCCGTTCACTCGCTCGGACCCTGTTTATGGGGCAGCCTACAATTTTTACGAGGTCGATCAAGGAGAGGCCGATTTTACCCGTAGTCGTGTCCGGCTGAAAGCGGTTCGCGAGATTGTTGCTGCCACGGGATTGTTAGGTAATTCCTCGGCTCCGCTCGATCTGTCTGCCCCGTCGGGAAATAAAATTGTCGAACAAGCCCGAATTCGCATGGCCTCTCTGAAACAAGATTTCCCCGATTACAAAACGTGGATGCAAAAAGGGATCGTCAACGAACTCCCCGATGCCATTCAAAAGCCGATCAAACAGAGATTGCAACGGTCCCGAGATCAGTTTAATCGGGATGGGCAACGATTGATCAGCGATGTTCTTGCGGTGTTGAACCCCGGTGGGGGGGTGACGGCTGCGGATTGGCCTCGGATTGGCGAGTATCTCATGAGGGATGAACTCAAAGATTGGCGTGAGTTGGGCGAAGTCCTTTACCTGATTGAATTCCCCAATGGGGTGGCTCCTGTGGAAGCCGCTGCCGAGTTTTTCAAAAAAGAATCTTTCACCCTAGATTTCAAAACGGTGGAAGTCCGCATTCCCGATCGTCTTACCGATGCGATTGTTCGTCCCGACGGCCCGTTAACGATTGTTCATCGCAGTGCCGGTGTGGAGAGAACCATTGATCTCGCTGTAGTCGGCACCGGTGAGCGGAATGGGCAAATCGTTAGCTACAAATTCAAAGATGCCAAAGCTGATCCGATTACCTTCAAACCGGGTGATACCTTTTATTGCCAACTCAAACTGAAAAAAGGGGATCGTTCCCTTGCTTTAACTTGGGTCGATGCTCGGACCTCCACCTATGCAATCGATGCCTTTACTCGATTGCCCTATTTTCACGATGCCACACAAAAAGCCAACGAAGGGGTCTTGGCCGAAGGGGTCATTTTATCCCTGTTGGAAGGGAGCTTCCCGAATCTTCCACGAATGATACCAGACCTGCGAAAATAAAGATTTCACGGCTTCTTTGACCCTGAAGCGAAACTGTTGATTACTGATAAAATGGAGATAATAAGAGCGAAACACTTGATCGATTATTTCCGATGTGCCAAGCCAATCACCCCGCGTACAGAAGATTGATTCAACAGACCAATCGCCTGAGGTAATTCATGGATGATTTTGATAGAGGCAGTGGGGTCATAGAACGTGGCGGTGCCAATCTGAACTGCTGAGGCACCGGCTACGAGAAATTCCATGACGTCATCGATCGTCGCAATGCCGCCGACGGCAATAATGGGTAGAAGATTCGCCTGTGCGGCCAACCAGACGAGTCGAAGCACCATCGGTTTAATGGCAGGGCCACTAAGTCCCCCCATACCGTTGCCCAAAATGGGTTTGGCCCGACGCCAGTTCAACGCCATCGCGGGGAAGGTATTGCATAAAGAAACGGCATCGGCCCCACCGCTTTGAGCTGCTTCAACCATGATCTCAATTTTCGAGACCATAGGAGTGAGTTTGGCAATGAGGGGGTAAGGGCAAACCTTTCGGCAACCGGCGATAATCTCTTCGGTATCAAAGGGGTTGGTGGCAAAGTCGATTCCCCCTGCGACGTTAGGACAGGAGATATTCAGCTCGACGGCCGCCAACCCTGGTTGTTCGCCGATCTTCGAGGCCATTTCGATAAATTCCGATTTCGATTTGCCCGCAATGTTGGCGATAATGGGCGTCCCCAGTTCCGTGAGATAAGGGAGATGATGTTCGATGAAGTAGTCAATGCCGTCGTTATCCAAGCCAATCGAATTCAACAGTCCCGAGGGAGTTTCGACGGTGCGAGGGGGGGGATTGCCGATTCGAGGGGCAGCCGTGACCGTTTTGGGAATGATGCCCCCCAGTTTGGTGAAATCGATTACCCCTTCTAATTCTCGGGCATAACCAAAGGTTCCTGATGCCACCAAAACCGGATTGGGTAAACGCAAACGTCCTAACGAGACAGATAAATCAACTGACATGCTGCTATCTTACGACAGTGAGCAAAAGGATTGTAGATGAGTCGGATAGGAGTGAATGACTCGGAGCGGTTTACAGGAATTCCCGAATCCCCACCGTGAGGTCAGAGTGTAAATCTCCCAGATTTCGTACTCTTATTCATGAAGTGTTAATAATCGTAGGCTACAGAATGATAATAAGGAGCTAAAAACGATAATTTAGGCCAAGCTCGGGAGAGAGTGGCTTTCGCGGGTCGGGGGAAAAAAATTGTTACCAGATAATCTGGAAAAGGATACCCCAACGTCTTGGGATCGGGTAACATGAGATAATCCTGAGTTTGTGCAGGATATTTTCAATAATGAAAGCCAATTGCGCCGAATGTATCGATTGATAGGGTAAGATACCCACGTACATGGAAACGCTGAACCGACATCGGGGGATGAGGTTCGGCTTGGGAGTTGTGGTCATGCTGTTTGCACCCGGTCATTCATTTTGGCCTCGTCGGTGGCTTCGTTCATTCGCGGCCATCACTCTTGCGACTGGAACCATTGGTCTTGTGGCAGCCGCCCAAGAAATCCCCAAGGTTCCCGACGTGACGGGCACACCATCCGAAACAAAGAAAGATATGGGGACAGAGGGGAAAAAAGAGAATCCTCTGGACCCCAAAAAAGATAGTCCCGCGGCCAAGGAGAAGGAACGCAAAATTGCCTTCACCATGAGTGGCAAACGCTGGGAGGAGATCATCAATTGGTATGGCAGTGAAACAGGGTTGGCTTTCCTTTCGACCGAAAAGCCGCCTGTGGGGACCTTCAATTTTACTCCGCCTAAGGTCGGGGGGAAACCTCGCGAATATACCCTCGCGGAGATTACCGACGTTTTGAATGAAGGGTTGCTCCCGCTGGGATTCACGATTGTTCGTACCGAGCAAACCTTCCGACTTTGGCCGGCCGATACCAAAATTGATCCCTCGTTGGTTCGTCGAATCACGGTGGAAGAATTGCCCACCTTGGGTAAGTCTGAAATTGTCCGCGTGATTATCAAGCCGAAAGGGGGCAAAAGCGTTACCGAAATCGATCGGGAAGTTCGCGGCCAACTCTCGAAAATCGGCAGCGCCGAAACTCTGCCTGCCTTGAATGCGTTTGCCATCATCGATACGGTCGGCAGCATCCGTCAATTGCTCGATCTGGGGTTGATTGACGATCTGAACGAAACCGAGAACTACACCCATAAATGCGTTTATGTGTTGCCTCGGGATGCGGCCTTGGGGATCGAAAAACTCTTCGGGGAAGTGACCGACGCGGGCGGGCGAGATCGTCCGGCTGTGGTTCGGATGAAGGTCAAAGTGCTGCCCGATGATGCCAAAGGGGTTCTGTACATCAGTGGGACCGCAGCGGGGGTATCTGCTGCCAAAGAATTTCTGAAGAAATTCGATTCCAAAGGTGAGGACAATCAACGTCCCATCGCGATCGGTCCGCCGACCCTGAAGCAATACAACGTCGCTACCGGCACTGCTGATGCCTTTGTGAAAACGATTGCACCTTTGTACAAGAACGCAACGATTCAGGCGATCACCAATAGCCAAATTTCGGTGTATGCGGTACCGGCCGATCATATTTCGATCATTGAAGCGATCAAGAATAATAATGACCAGAACAACGTCATTATCAAAACCCTTTCACCAGGTATCCAAGATGCTGCCCAAGCGGTGACCACACTCAAGGCCATGTTCCCCGATTCGGCCAAGAACATGCCCTATATCGATGTCAATCCCACGGGTACGGGGATCGTGGTCAAGGGCAAACCCGAACAAGTCGCCGATGTCGAGATTGCCCTGAAAGGATTACAAGAAGGGCCGGAAGGTTCTGGATCGGCTCCATCCGGAAAGGTTCGCATCATCACGTTGAAGGAAAACAATGCCGCTAACATTGCGGATGTGATCGACCAAATCATGCGAGGCATGGGTTATCCGGCCAACCGTGTGATCAAACCCGGTTTGCCTTCGGAACTCACTCCGCCGAAGAAGGAGAAAGAGCCTGACCCCAAAGAGCCGGCTCCCGCACCCAAATCGACGGACTCGAAAGTTCCTGCCGGAGAATCGCGTCCGATGACAAGCCGCCCCGAGGGCTTGCCGATTCCCATGGTGCCTGCTTTGCCCGCAACGCTTCCGGCAACCCCCGTTTCCACACCGGTTGCCCCTGCCACACCGGTCACTCCTGTGAGTGGCACGACCGGAATGAAACTCACGCCGGAAACCTCCACCGTTCAACTGATCGATCCGACCAAACCCCCGATGCCGAGTGAAATCGCCGGTTCGGGATTGACCATTTTGGCTCTCGGGAAAAAATTGATCATCACGGGGGATAACCCCATTGCGGTCGCTTTGGCCAACGAGATTTATAACTCGATCATCATGGCCCCAGGCGATGGGGATTTCAAAGTGATTCGTCTGCAACGAGCCAACGCTGCGGATGCGGCCAAAACGATCTCGGATTGGTTCAACGGTCCTCAACAAATGGGGATGCGTGGAGGCGGCTTCCCGTTCCCCTTCCCTGGAGGAGGTGGCGGCGGAGGAATGGGCATGACCGAAAAGCCCAAGGTCCGCGTCGTGGCTGAACCCGGCTCGAACTCCTTGCTGATTCGGGCTAATGCCTTGGATTATTTCACGATCGAGAAATTTGTCCGCGAGGTGATTGATAATAGCAATGAAGATGTGGCAGGGTTGATGAAACCCCACATCATTGGGCCATTGCAATATGCCACGGCCAGCGAAGTGGCCTCGACGATCAAAGAGCTCTATCGGGAACAAACTAACCCATCTACCACGAGTAATCGTGGGGGGGGGCTGGGGGGATTCCCCTTCCCCATCTTTGGGGGTATGCAACAGTCGGCGCCGGATCGTCGTGTTAGCCTCACCGTTTCTGCCGACGATAAATCAAACAGCGTGCTCATCAATTGCTCGGATTTGGTTTTCACCGACATTAAGAAGTTGGTGGACATGCTCGAAGAACGAGCCAAAGGCAGCGTTAAGATTTACAAGTACCAAACCGTGGAAGGGGTCGATCCCACGCTGATCAAACAAATCATTGATAGCATCCAAGGTCGAACGACGTTGCAATCTCGCGGAGCTTTCACACCGGGCTTCCAAAATCCGAATATGGGCTTCGGTCGAGGTGGTGGATTCCCGGGAGGCGGCTTCAATCAAGGTGGTGGTTTCGGAGGCGGCTTCAACCCCGGCGGTGGTGGTTTCGGAGGTGGCTTCAACCCCGGCGGAGGCGGCTTCGGAGGTGGCTTTAACCCCGGCGGTGGCGGCTTCGGAGGTGGCCGAGGTGGCGGCGGATTCGGAGGTGGCCGAGGTGGCGGCAGAAATAATAGGTCACCTCAGGAGGGCCCCCGCCCTTTTGACTATCGGGCCCCGGAGGGCCCGAAACAGTCAACCCTCCTTTACGATCCATTAGTACAACAAACTCGCGGTGAAGAACCCGATCTTGGTGCGCCCGCTCCGCTTCCGCTTGGTCGGCCAGCCCCTGTGTTTCCCACCAAAATCGTCGCCCCCAGCAGTGGGTTGGTTGCGCAGGCCAAGGATGATCCCAAGGATTCCAAGGACCCCAAGGATTCCAAGGACCCCAAACCCAAAACCGATCCGAAAGAACCGGGGCGCACGATTGAGTTTGTCGTGCCGCGAGGGACGGTGAACGTCGAGACCCTAGATTTATTCGGCGGGATCATTCTCTCGGCCAATAACCCAGCGGACCTCGAAGCCGCTCAAAAATTGATTGAGCAGATTCTGGCGGAACTGAAGAACAGCAAGTTCAATGGCCCTCGCGTTGAGTTCATTGACTTGGAATATGCCGATGCCGCAGAGATCATCACAATCATGACTCAGGTCTTCGCACGGGCTGAAGGTCAATTGAACCAATTTGGTGGCGGCTTCGGTGGTGGTTTTGGTGGCGGCTTCAACCAAGGTGGTTTTGGCGGCAACTTCCAAAATGCCGGTTTGGCCGGACGCACGCAAGGCTTGTTCATGCTGCCCATCGGCCGGACCAATCAAATTTTGATCATGGCCCCCGAGATACGTCTACCTTACTACATCGAGGAGATCAAAAAACTCGACAAACCGACCACCAACCGGCCGGTTCTGATCCCCTTGAAGCGGGCCAACGCCACACAGGTCGCCAACCTGTTGTCGAACTTTTACAACGTCCGGTATGTGAACGAAACGAATGCCCAAAACCTGATCCGAATCATTGCGGACCCTAGTACGAACACTCTACAAGTACAGGCATCCAAAGGTGATCTGGAAGAAATTAAGGCTATCGTTGAGAAACTGGATACAACCGAATCGATTCCGACTAACGAAATGCGGATCATCCGTTTACGAAACACCCAAGCGGATGAAATCTCCAATACGATCATTTCGGCCCTTTCGGCTCATGTGTTCGGTGGTTTCCCCACCGTGGCCCAAGGCGCCGGCGGCGCAGGGGGTGTTGGAGGCTTCGGTCAAGGGGGAATCGGTCAAGGTGGGATTGGTCAAGGTGGGAT
>JAOAAA010000057.1 GCA_026419115.1 Gemmataceae bacterium | reverse complement strand
GGTGATGACCGTGGCCGAGATCAGGCCTGAAACTCCAGGAATCGTCCTAGTCCCGAAAGAAAAGTTACGCGGCGAATTTCCCTTTGAACGGGTAGCCGTGAACCTGAAAGGAAACGAGACCGCCGAGAAAGAAAAACATAGCCAAGTTCTACTCGATCGAATTGAGAAAGGCTCGCCGATCATGATCTTTTCTGGTCGGCGGGGCATGGTGATGAATGCCTTTGGGTATGTGAACGGAACGTGGTTCCAACTCGCTGGCAATGTGGAAAAGGACGGCGAGAAAGAAACTCTGAGGTGGCGGCTGCTGGAATGCGAACCAAATCTACGGAAAACCTTCGCGGGCACAACAGAAGAGCTAATTAAGGTAGTGCAGGGGGGACTCAAAGGGGAACCGCTCCCACCGATTAACGAGAAAGCCGAGCCGGGCTTTGGTCCGCCTCTTAAAAAGAAAATATCGGCGGTCCCGTTGCCCGCTTTATCGCCCACTTTATTCGGTGTGATCCAACTTCCATTCCTTGGGTTGATCGCGGCCTTGGCGGCTTTATTTCCTGCTTTGTTTGGTGGATTGGCCGTGTTCATGAAGCGTTGGGTCATGGCCCTTTCGGCGGCAAGTCTGGTCAGTTTGTTGCTCGCTTTCTATCTTCTGTATCCGAAGATTCTGATCCTTCCGGCGATGAAAACTCCTTCGGGAGTGTGGTATTGGTCGGCCGGTCTGGTGGCCTTGTTTGCGATTTGGGCAGGGGTACGATACCGAAAAGCTCCCGCCCGAGGAAAATTAGCCGAATTTCAACCGAATAAACTCGATCGGATCGCCTTGCCCATTCTATTTTTCATCAATGCGGTTTCGTTAGTGATTGCGGTTTGGCTGGGTGAATCCCTTCGCGATTCGATGTGGCTTTCTTTGCTGGTGTTGGGGGTTCCTCTTGCGTTCTGCTCCGCATATGTCTGGAGTAGTTATTTATGGAACCGGCACCTAAACGAACCTAAACCCCCTGTTCCGATTTCGGCAGAAGTAGTGGGTTTATGGAGCGGAGTTGCGGCCTGTGTGACGGCGGGGACTTTCCTTCTCAGCACGAGTGTTGAAGCCAAGACCCTTGGGGAGACTCAACAAGGTGAGGAGCAAGCGCGTTGGATGCCCCAACTCAAATCGCAACCTTTGTGGGTCTTTCAACCAAAGGACCCCGGAGAAATTTTGGCAACCCCGTGTGTGACCCCTGACCATGTGATCGTTGCAGTGCATCATCGTCAGGGATTTGAACAATATGGTACCGTTTACGCGCTTGATCCCAATACGGGGGAACCTAAATGGGTTTATGATGCCGATGGAACCCTTTTGGCCATTTTCTGTTCCCCAGTTTATGCTGATGGGAAAATCTTTTTCGGGGAAGGGTACCATACCGATCGAAAATCGCGGATGTTTTGTCTCGATGCCAAAACCGGTACTGAACTATGGCGATTCCAAACTACAAGCCACACCGAATCGACTCCGGCCATCTCTGACGGGATTGTTACCTTTGGTGCGGGAGATGATGGGCTTTATGCCGTTTCGATCTCAGATGGAAAGAAACTTTGGCAGTATCAGTTCGAGGGAGCGAATCAAATCCACGTCGATTCTAATCCCGCGATTTTCAACGGCAAAGTTTATGCAGGAAGCGGAACCTCGAACAAGTGCAAAGTCAATTCGATCTTTGCGTTAGACCTCAAAACCGGAAAGGAAATTTGGAAAGAACGAACAGAACTTTCGGTTTGGGGGTCGCCCACAGTCGCGGAAGGGAAAGCCTATTTCCCTACAGGCAATGGCACCTTTTCCGTCACACGGGATTCACTGGGTGGCATGTTGCTCTGTCGAGATGCCGAGACGGGCAAACCCCTTTGGGAGAAGAGTTTTCCCAATAGCTTGGTTTGTCGGCCCACCGTTGATCGGCAGCATGTTTTTGTTGGTGATCGAGATGGGACCGTATACGGCCTCAACAAACGAAATGGGAAACTCCTGTGGTCCACTACGTTAGGCTCGCCAATTTTAGCTTCACCTACCATAGCCTATGCTCCCAACAGCAATGCCGGAGAGGTCGTTTATGCTCTTTCCTCCGAGGGGTTACTCGGAGCTTTTGCACCACAGGATGGCAAGCTATTTTGGTCCCTTGATCTGAGAGCCTTCTTGCAAAAGCCCTACATAAACACGGTGGCCACCCCTGTTGTGATCGTGGAGCGATTCCCCAACGAAGAGTATCGTAGGATTTATCTGGCAACGGGCGCGGGTTTAAGTCGCGAGGGCGTTCCCGAGGCGAGACTAATTTGTATTCGCGATTCTTCTGATTGAACCTTCCTCACAGAGAAACCTCTATGTTCCATCATGTTCGTGCTGCCCTGATGATTTTCCTTTTCGCAGGGATGGCGTGGTTAGGCGGCTTTTTATCATCAGAAGGGATGGGTCAAGACAAAGATAAAAAGGCCAAGGGCATGCCCCCGCAACCGTTGTTTTGCTCACCTCTGGCAATCGAGGTGGGCAAGGCGAATAAAGTCATCGTGCGAGGGTTGCGCTTGGAAAAATTGACCAACATCATTATCCACGATCCCAAATGTACGGGGCGCGTTCTGAGCACCGGAAAAAAGGTCGGTCTGCCCAATAACCAAATGAAGGTCGAAGTGGTAGGAGATTGCGAAGCGGAAATCGAGATCACCTTGCCGAAAGATTTTGTGGGCGGAACCGTGGCTTTCTCACTCTCGAATGCTGACGGTGAAGGAACCCGTGCCGTCTGTCTGGTGAAGGATGAGGCTCCGATCGTTGCAGAAAAGGAACCTAATGACGGATTTAAGCAAGCTCAAAAATTGGAAGTTGGTCAGGTGGTGGAGGGGGCGATTTCTCGCGGGCAAGATGTCGATGTGTATCAGATTTCCCTTAGCGGGAAAAAGACCTATCTTTTTAATTTACAGGCACTTAGGGCAGGATCACCCCTTGACCCCATTTTGACCCTTCATGATACTCAAGGTCGAACGATCGAGACCGGAGAACCGAGCAGCCTCGATCGGGACCCTTGGATTCGCTTTACGCCGAAACAAGACACTTTGGTTTATCTCTCCGTTCAAGATGCTCACGATCAGGGGGCACCTTTTTTTCTGTATCGATTGGCCATCACGGCCGAGAGATAAAGTCCTCAATCGCAGAGACTTAAATCAAACGACGCAGAATTATTTTGAAACGATAATCTGAGAAGATGATCACTCAACGATCTCCAACAGGATTTTTGGCCCTTGTAAAGGCTATAATCGATTCATCTCATATAATCCTGACAATTCATCAGCAACTCTGGCAAGTCCTCTTCCCCAAATCCCCATTTTGGCGGTAGAATTGTCAAAGTTACCTGTAAGCAGATAATCCAACCAATGAATACAACGAATACACCAACCCCCGTTTCGCAAAATCGGATTGTGGTCCCTGTACCGTACTATCCTCAAACGCAGAATGGTTATCCGTTTGTGGCTAATGGTTATTATCTGCCCAATGGCTATTTACAGGGGCCGCCAAAACTTCCCCCGAGTTATTTGGAATTGCTCCTAAAAAAAATCTGGGAATGCAAAAAACTCGCCTTGGTATGGTTTCTGGTCACGGCAGTCGTGGCGGCGTTTGTCTATCTGCAATTTGGCCGACCCTTGTGGCGTGCCGAGGGGCGATTACTGTATAAGCCCAACTATGCAGTGATGGACCCCCTCTACCGCTCGGCGAATGTTCAAACGGCCGTTGAAATTGTGAAAAGTGGTGATCCCAGCGGTGAGCCGTTGCCCGATGTGCTACGCAAACAATTTGGCTTGACCGATTCTTCGGAAACGATCTTGAGTCGGCTCAAGGTCGATTTGAAAGGTCAATCCGAATATATTGTGGTCACGTTCGACCATACCGATCCCAAAACGGCAGAATCGGTTGCCAATTATGTGTTGCGGAATGGCCTAGTGAATATGTCTCGGGCCAGAGACAAAGAACTGATTCTGCGGGCCAGCATGACCGAGAAGCACAAGAAAGAATTGATGGAAGAACGAGCACGGACCGAGAAACAATATCGCGAAACTCTTGAGAAACAGGGGATCAAAGATATTGAGGGGGATATTTCTTTAGTGAATAACGAGATTGCTCGTTTAACGGCAGAGTATCAGTCCCGATCCCGAGAGATCGAAGCCGCTAAAATCGCTGAGAAATTTCTCCAAGATGAAAAAAATAAAGGAAACGACGAAGTTTCTGCCGAAGACGATATGTATCAGCAGTATTTCGCTCTGCGGCAACAATTCAGCGCCACACAGGCTGAAGAACAACAGTATCAACAAGCATTAATCCTCCAGAAAAGTCTTTTAGCACAGGTAGAGAGTATGCGTCCTGCCATGGAGAAAGGGGCGATTACTCGAAGTGAATTCCTCAAAACGCTCAGTGAGCTTCAAGTGGCAGAGAATACCATTGCTCTGTACAAGAAAAATCGAGAATTAGCCAAGGAATTAGACAAAAAGCTCGAAGAACTCAAATCGAATCCGAGGAAAGGGAGTTCCCGAACCAGACAAATCGATATGCGAATTTTAGAGGAACAAACCAAAATCCGAACGTATTCCGAGAGCCTGTCGAAAACCACCAAGGACCTCAAAGAGAAAGAATTGGAACGGGACAAACTGCTCAATCTGAAAAATGAACTGAAAGGTTTGAAAGAAAAAGAAGAATCGCTACGAACCCAAATCACGGCGATTGAATCCACGCTCGGTCGGCAAACGGGAGATGCTTCCCCCTATAATGCGGAACTGACCATTACGGACGAGGCCCGCGTCGGTTCGAAACCCCATTCGAGTAGCGGTCCGAAGTTGGCTTTGGCGGTGTTTGGAATTTCCACGTTGATCTTTTTGGCTTACATGGCGTTGTTCCAAATGCCACGCGGATTGGGAACCGACCCGAATGGTGCCATGTCCCAGCCGACGGGACCCGATTTTGGCCCCCCCCCTGCTACGAATCAAGCCACATCGACAGAGTTTTATTCACCTCACAGGTTGACCCATCATGAAATTTCTGTGGAGCAATCTAGTCCGTCTCCAAATCGCCAAGTCGGGCCAATCGCGGAAATGACCATCCCTTCGATCGGGCCGTTACCACCAGAACAAGCCTCGAGTGTCTCGCTTGTTCCCATCCCTCCGAAATCCGATTCGCCTCCGAAATCCGATTCCCTACCGACAATCGAATTCGATGCCATCTCTGGTTTGGCTATGCGGATTGCCGAGACGATCCAAGACCGTGGCGCAATCGTTTTGTTTACCCCGCTGGCCCCGAACTTGAAGATAAATCCCTTAGTCGGGGGACTAGGCAGATATTTCGCCCAAAGAGGCCGAATTCTCGTTTTTGATGCCCGACCTATCGAAGGCCCCCCCCCCGGTTGGGCGGGACCCGAAGCACCTCTCGTAGCTGCTAAGGTCGAACGATTTCTTCAAGGAAGATTGGCTGATGTGAAAGCGTGTACTTTGAGTACCTCCCAAGTGAATCTCGATTATTCTCGGGCCGATTTGGGGACTCTCTTGAATGGTCAAATGGCGATCCATCGCTTTCGGCAATTGGTCGATCACATGCGTGAACAGTATGCCATGATTCTGATGGTCGCCCCACCGATTGATAGTTCTGGTACGGAAGAATCGTTTTTGACTGCCGTTGCCGAGGGGCAAGTTCTGGTCGCTCCGCAATCAGTTGGTATCGATCAACTCAATCAGATCATGATCGAACAAGCTAAGGGAATTACACCGATTATTGGGACGGTGACCAGTCGGCCTGAAAAATAAAGGTTTTTGAGAGTTCTGAGAGGGGATATTTTGCCCTTAAGGAGCAGAATCAGGAGGGTTAGCCGGAAAAACTTGGGTTTCTACAGTTCCGATGTCAATCTGGTCATCTTTTCCAGTCCTGTCTTGATGACCTCGAACGGGTCTTGTTTCCAGTACTCGGGATTAAATAGTTCCAAGGAAAACATTCCTGTGTAGCCAATCTCTTTTAGGGTGTTCAGTACCGCTTTCAAAGGGGCGATCCCATCACCGGGATAGACTCGATCTTTGTCGGCAATGGTTCCCCTCTCGATTTTGGGATAATCGTTCATGTGGAAGATGCCAATCGAGTTTCCGCGAATCATTTTCAAACCCTCGAAGCCCGATCCCCCTTTGTACAAGTGATAAATATCGGGCAGAATGCTCGCCTTGGGATGGCCGCTTTCCATGGCCACCAGTAGGGTTTCTCCCAGTCGGGAAAGGGATTTGGAAAAGCCCCACACTTCGACCATCGGGATAATCCCAATTTTGGCACCGGTCTCGGCTAACAGATGGTATCGGTCTGCGGCCTTGTTCAAATCAAGATTCGTTTGATTGGTTGCCCCAGCTGGGGGAGCGGCGATTCTTTTTCCTCCGATGGCCAACAGCATCTCCATATCTCGTTTGGCTTCGTCAAGCCCTTTCATTCGTGTCGTTTCATCATCAACGATCCATTGGGCAAACCCAATCCCACTTTCAACGCTCAGTCCCGAATCTGAAATCAATTTGCCTAGGTCCTTTAAGTTTCCCCCACTTTCCTTGAATGTGCGAAGTTCGTTAATCCAAGGTTCGATCCCTTGATAGCCGGCCTTGGCCGCGAGTTTCACCTCTTGTTCTAGGGTTAGCTTTTGGCCGCGAATCGTGCTGGTGTTGAGACAAAATTTCCAACTCGGTTTCTCCGGTTTTTGTTCCTTGGCAATCGCAGGAAGTACCGTAGCACCGACACCTACTAAACTCGCACCGAGTAACTCACGACGATTCAGCGACATTCCGAGACCTCCCAGTAATGTAATCAGCTCTGTTAGCATATAAAAAATAGGAGGTCACTTGCGATGATTATCGAGAAAATCGTGTGGCTTGAGATTTGACCTTCAGATGTGACTGACCTTCTGCGAGTTGACTATGAAATCGACAAAATCCCTGAGTAGAAAACAATCCCGAGAGATCGATGAGCGTTCTCACAAAGAATACTCCATGCCCACGATCTTACTTATGGAAAATGCCGGTGCTGGGGTTGCCCGTTGGCTGGGTGAATTGTTCCATTGGGAACAACCAATAAAAATTTTCTGCGGGCCGGGCAATAATGGGGGAGATGGGTATGTGATTGCCCGACATGCACAAAATTTGGGATTTATCGATGTGCAAGCCATTGCTGTGGAAACTCCAAGTCAAAATTCCCCCGATGCTCTCATGAATTACACGATTGCTCGGCATTGTGGTTTGGTCACTCATCAGCTTCCGACGGAATTACCCGAAAGGTGTGTCTTAGTCGATTGTCTTTTTGGGACTGGCTTAACTCGGGGTATCTCTGCCCCTTATGCCTCGATCGTTGAAATGATGAATAACAGTCAAAGAGAGATTGTTGCGGTGGATATTCCCAGTGGGCTAGATTGTGATAGCGGCATCCCTTTGGGAGTTTGTGTTCGAGCAAATTACACTGCGACTTTTGTGGCTTGGAAAAAAGGTTTCGAGCAAGATTCGGCCAAAGAGTGGATTGGACAAGTCAAAGTGATTGACATAGGGGCACCTAAGAAATTAGTTGAAGAGTATTTGGGTGAATTGTCGGAATTCAGAGTGACCCAACCGCGATAATGGGAGCGAAAAATTTTTAAAAAAATCGATCGAGTTGGTGGAAAATCTATCTTCTCCACGGCTATGATTATTTCGGTGAGTCACTCGCGAGGGTGACCGCTGGCTGGGCGGTGATGTGGGCGACACCCCCAGCCTTTCTTTCCATAATCCTTGTCATTTAAGATTTAGCCTCACCTTCCCCTCTCAACCCTTTCTCAATTTTTAATACTCTAAATATGTGTTCCTGTTTCTCGGAACATGATTCTACTTTATCTACCGTGTTGGTGACTGACTTGGAAACAAATCGACCCGATAGGACCCTTTTTTCTAACCGATAGTATCGTTATCTTCCGTTGGAAAATCCTAGAACAAGTCATAGTAGACACAACACCAGAGGCCGATTTTAGAATTTACTGAGGAGTTTTAGGGAGTCAGCATGAAAGTTTTGGTGATTGGAAAAGGCGGGCGGGAACATGCCCTAGTTTGGAAATTAGCACGTTCACCCCGTGTTTCTAAAGTTTATTGCGCTCCTGGAAATGCTGGAACGGCCGTTGAAGGTGAAAATTATGCCGCAGAACCCCATGAATTTGATCGGCTCATTCGCTTTGCCAAACGAGAACAAATTGATCTGACGATTGTTGGTCCGGAAGACCCTCTGTGCGCAGGGATCGTCGATGAATTTCAGAAAAATGGCCTCAGAATTTTCGGACCAACCAAAGCCGCAGCGCGAATCGAAGGGAGCAAAGTTTTTTCCAAGAACCTCATGCGCCATGCCGATGTTCCCACGGCCGATTTCAAAATCTTTGATCACTCGGAACCTGCCAAGTATTGGATTAGCACCCGAGATTTTCCAGTGGTGGTCAAAGCCGATGGACTAGCGGCAGGGAAGGGGGTCATCGTTTGCTCCACCATTCCCGAGGCTCTGAAAGCGATCGATTCCGTGATGGTGAAAGAAGAATTTGGACAAGCAGGGCGGCAAGTTGTTGTCGAAAAACGTTTGGAGGGGGAGGAATTATCCGTATTGGGGTTAGTCGGTGGCCGCGGCATTTATTTGCTTCCTTGTACGCAGGATCACAAAGCCGCCTACGACGGTGACCAAGGACCCAACACCGGCGGAATGGGGGCGTATTGTCCCGCTCCGATTGGGACTCCCGAAATTCTTCAGGAAGTCGAGGATAAAATTTTTGTCCCTATTATTCACACCATGAAAAGACAGCGGTTCCCGTTCTCGGGAACCTTGTTTGCGGGATTGATGCTCACTTCGCAGGGAACTAAAGTGCTCGAATTCAATGCCCGCTTTGGTGATCCCGAAACGCAATGCATTCTGTTTCGGCTGAAAAGCGATCTGCTCGACCTGATTGAAGCCGCACTCGATGAGAGATTGGAAGAACTCGACGAGCAAAAAATTATTTGGGACCCCCGACCCTCGGTGTGTGTCGTTCTCTGCAGTGGGGGCTATCCCGGAAAATATGAAACCAAAAAACCAATTACTGGTCTGGAAGAGGTCAAAAAAATGACCGATGTCATGGTCTTCCATGCTGGCACAACATTGGATGAGAACAATCGTGTAGTCACAGCGGGGGGACGTGTATTAGGGGTAACTGCCTTAGGCGATACTCTGGCCGAGGCGAAAGCCAAGGCCTACGAAGCTGTGGCAAAAATCCATTTCAAGGGGATGCACTACCGCAAAGATATTGCCGATAAAGCGTTGAGACGATCCTAATTCTCGACCCCTAAGAATGATGTAACCTATGCTATAATTCCATCTATTATGACCGACACTCAAGAAGCACTTTTGGCGGGTATCATCGAGGCACCCTTGGACGATGCCCCTCGTTTGATTTATGCGGATTATCTTGAGGAACATGGGCAAGAAAACCGTGCGGAATACATCCGGATTTCGGTCGAACTAGATCGGATGGAACGTGAGCATCAACCCGCTTATATTTTGCATCAAGCATTTACCCGAGGGGACAACATCGCATTGAATCAGGTTGAATGGGAGCCAATCGAGCCGACTTTGCATCGATATTGTCAGATTATCCAACGATTGGAAAAATTGCGGGAAGATCATTTTCATGACTGGCTCCGAGATGATGAATTACTGAATCTCGGCCTAAGATGGTCTGGCGGAAAACGAGGGTTTGCCGAACGAGCCACAATAGCCGCACCCGTAAAAGCCTCGAAAAATGCCCAAAAAATCTGTTCTCGAACCCCATTGACCTCCATTCAATTCTGTTCACGCATCGCAGATCATCATCTTGTTAGAATGATTAACTCGGGATTATTGAATCGAATCGTTCAGATTGAAAACCAATTAGATGATTTTTTCTTGCTCGAGTTACTCGCAGACACTCCAGCAGTGAATACACTCCAAGAGTACGAAAATATCAATTCAACCGAACTGCAAGCGATAGTTCATCACCCAGAGTATCGAGCATTCAAGAAACTCGATTTACGATTGCAAACGGTTGACCGAGACCTCTTCCAATCATTCATCAGAGCGCCACATCTCAAAAGTATTGAAGAACTTGCTTTTGGTTCTAACGCTTGGCATGCCGAATTTCTAAACGACTTTATTCAACAAGATTGGTCAAACCTCCGAGTCCTCAGCTTAAATAACTGTAAAATCGATGATGAGGCACTGGAATTATTGATAACATGCCCCACACTTACTAATTTACACACTCTTTATTTGGATGACAATCGATTTACCGGAACCGGATTTTCTGCTGTGTTGGCGTCCAAGAATTTGCAAAATCTAAAATGTTTATCGGTAGATTCAAATGAAATCTCTGGGTTCTCAAAAAAGGAGATCGTTAACTCGAAACTGAGATTATGGGTCTTTTCTGCCACGAATTGTCGTTTGCTCCCTAGTGACCTAAGAAACCTTGCCGAATCTGAATTATTCCGAGAGTTAATTTGGCTTTGTATGGGGAGTTGTTCAATAACTGATACTGGGCTGAAGAATTTGCTCAAATCACCATTTGAACGATTAACGGTTACCAACCTTATGAATAATCGATTTGTGAATTCAGGGGTCCAAATTCTTTGTGAAACTTCCAAACTTTCAACATTACAGCGATGCCATCTTGTGAATAATCCTATCGATGAACAGGGGGCATTGGCCTTAGCACAAAGTAATATTTTGCGTGATCTGAAACATATTTGCCTCAGTTGCGCCGAGCTAGATCACTTAGTCCGAAACGCACTAGAAAATCGCTTCAAACAAGTAATTAACTTATTGTAGTTTCTAATAACCTAGTCATTGCAAAGGCAGGGGCCACTTGGGAAACCTTGGCTCCGAATAACTCTGCCAACGAATAATTTTCTACACCTAATTTCTCACACACCCTTTGAGCAAGAAATTCTCCACTACCTGATGAAATGACCTTCCACTGTGAAATTGAATCTGAAAGATTACGTTTTATACATTTTAGAATGAGATTTTCCTGAGCATCACGAATTTCTTCTGCGATGCTCGTAGCACGGTTCTTCGTTGAGGTTTCGGTATCATGGAGATAACAGCGTAAAAGTCGCTCTATTGAATATTCAACGGTCAGCGGGCGATTATCAGCTGTATCCCGATCCGCAGGATTTTCATCTATCTCACCCAATACAACATACGCATCTTGTGTGCTAGCAAACCATTCCGCTGCCGTGTGAGGAAGTAACCCAAATACAGGTGTTCTCCTCACTCCGGTATAAACTAATTCCCCAGACTCTAATCGCTCAGGATCGGTTTTTCCTTTGGCACAAACCTTTCCATCAATGATTGGGATTAAATCTGTCGTAGTCGAGCCAATGTCCATCAAAAGCCAACAACCCGTCGTAAATTTTTGAGCAAGAAAAGTCGCTAAACCGTGCCAGTTTGAAGCAGCCACTTTTAGGGGATATTCGATAGCCTCGCCAGCAGTCACAAAGACACCATCCGTTGACCAATAATAGGCTTTCTGCGGCCAAATTTCTTCGACAGATTGAACGATATGTTTGACTCCCTCTCGTTTAGTACGGAAGCAATCACATAATTCCCCTGTCATTGTGACCCCAATGGCCGAAGGTGAGAGTTCACCCACGAGATTTTTTAATCCCTCGACTAATTGAGAGGGATATTTCCACAAAGGAAAAACCTGTGATTTCACTTCACCATGAGATGTATGCAGCTTTAGATTACCACCACCAATATCCAGACCAATAACTAAATGACTCATGATAATATGGGATTTAAATCATCGATATAGGTATATTATAAGAGGAAATTGTTTCAGAAATGAGGTAAAAAAGTCGATCTGTGGTCAAATCAAATATCTAATTTTATTTCCCACTGGTTGAAATGACGGATTGTTCAGCTTTGACTTGTGAAATAATCTCTTCAAAAATCACTTTGGTGACTTTTCCTCCGCTGACAACCACTTTTTGAGTTTCTTGAAATTCTTTATCTCCCACACGGGTCATTACTTTAACCGTGTAATAAAAGTCTTTGTTCAATTCAAGGGCAGGGGTCAGGAAAAGTCGTTCGCTATTAGTGGATTTGAGTGGGATTCCATCCACAAGCACTTGGCTATTCTCTGGAACAACGAGAATCACCGAGGCAGGAGCTGGTTTTTTATCAGAACTCGGAGCGGCAGGAGGAATGCTCGGAGATTCATTTGGAATCGGGAGGGGGGAGACTCCACTGGGAGCCGGTGGGATGGGGGGCCGAACTTCACTTGGGACCGGATTGCCAAAACTGGGGTTGGTGTTGGGAAGAGTATATTCTCCTTGAGGAGCGAATTGAGAGGGCATAGGAGCATAGTTATTGAAGGGAGCCGCTGCAGACGTCACTGCGCCATAAACTCCAAAGTTCCCAAACCCCGAGAAACCTGCATAACCAGCCCCATGCGCCCAAGGGCCGGGAACGGAGAATGACGTGCCTCCATAAACTCCCCAACCGCCACAACCACCACAGGAGTAGCCTCCCCATGAATGATGATGTCCCCAGCCGCCACAACCAAATCCAGCACAACCGAAGCAGCCGCCGCAGCCTGCCCATCCGTGTTTATGTCCGATACCTGGATAATACCCGAATCCTTTGGTGTTGCAATCAACCCAACCATAGCGGGCAGGGGCACAACATTCAAAGAAACAGAACTTACTCCAAATCGAGACGCCGTAGACCGAGGGGGATACGGGGCACAGATGAGCACTAGGCTCATAAGTACCCCCCGCCATCGCTGCGACCAGAACAACACTATACATAGGATTCGCACTCCATTACAGGATTGACACTAAAAGTCTCATTTAATTTGAATGGGAAAGGTATTTGGAGCAAATGGTTCTGATAATCTCTCGAAAACTTTCTCAGACCTTGACTTGAATAAAACTCACATCAGGAAAAATTGGGTAACGATCCTTATCGTCAATTCAAAGAGAGGGTTTGAAACTGAGATTCCTAAACTAACGATTCTACACGTTCTAGTCGAGTGTCAAGCTGTTGTGGCTCATGAAAAAAAGGGTACATAAGAGTCATAGTAAATCGTGTATTCAACTTTGGTAAGTTCCAAAAGCCGATGCGATCGATAATAAACTCGGCCTTCTTGATTACTTTTCTTCGAGTCGCGAGAACCCACCACCACACTTCACTAGGCTTGTGAATTTTACGTTAATATCAATTGGATAAATGCGTATAATAGGAATATGAATCCTGACTCGCACATTTGCCTTTGTTTTCGGATCAGTAGGAGGAAACTGGCGAAGTTTGTCCGGTTTCATAAACCTAAGGTTCCCAGTCAACTTTCAGAATGTGGCGGGGCAGGGACCGGCTGCGGTTGGTGTATCCCCTATTTAAGGATGATTTTTGAACAGGAAACGAAAGGGGGCGGTATAGTATCCGGTCTGGATATGATTACAGAAGAGGAATATGCCAGCGGACGAAGTGAACACATTAATACAGGAAAAGGTAAACCACCGAAATTATCTGGTGAATAGTTATTTGGAAGGGAGACAATCCTGCTGAGTGGTGGCCGGGAGGGCAAGATACCCTCCCAGCCGTGCGACGATTATTGTACACTTGAACAGTATTCTGACACATCTGGATGTCAGTTGGTTCCGGAAAAAGTTCCAGAAACGAAAAATTTTCTATCAATTAAATTTAGGGCGATTGAGATTATTCAGGGCGAGTAATATTGTGGGTACTGCGGGTAGCTTTGGAAAACGTAACTTTCAACTCAGTAATGAGTTAGGTTAAGGATTCATATCAATTTGCCCTTTGATAGAAGAGCTTATGAGTCCTATAATCCTACCCATCTAGAGGTTTTTGAACTTACAAATTCTTGGCTATACTTATATAAGCGATGGTTTATCTCTTTTTGGACAAACAAAAAAAGAAATTTTCCAAAAAGAATCCTAATCGGCGAAAGGAAATGGCTTAGCTAGGTACCTAAAGTGGATCAACCCACCCGTTTAAGGTGGACTCGTCTCATCGCATTCACCTACCATTACGCAAAATCGCGAATTTCTTTTTAAGGAAAAAAATTCTCAAAAATACCTAGAGGAATGGACTTTTGAAATCGACTTCCTTGCACAAAGTCGGTTCCGGTAGGCAAAAACCAAAAAAATGAGGTGAACCTTGTGTGAGGTGTTGCCATCCAAGAAATTAGGCCTAAAACAATTTTACTTGGGTAGATAGCTCAGCAGGTAGAGCGAGCGACTGAAAATCGCTAGGTCCCCGGTTCAAACCCGGGTCTGCCCACTTCCCTCAATTTCTTCTGGCAAACCCAAACGAATCATTTTACCCCCCGCTACTGCGAAAAATCCTCACGAACCATTCAGTCTAACTTATTTGGACTACTAACACTGTAACCCAATCATCTAGGTTATAATATCGACAGTTGCTCATTCCGCCTGTCTTTGGAGAAAAGATGCCTATCCCATTACCCATTCTTAGTAAAGAAGATATTCCCAGCGTTTACCCTACGGACTTCACTGAGTTTATTGGACTTGAACAATGCTATCGCTATCTTCGCTTAAAAATGACAGACCGAATCAAAGGAGTGGACGTGATCCGAGATTCGGGCCTGTATCCGAATTACGTTACGCCCATCATGAGCCTTGCGGGTCGAGAATTTGAAAATAATGTTGAATCGGAATTAAGAAAACATTTTAAGAGGGTTGAAAACTTCAATCCGAGATTTGTAAATCCCCGAGAACGATCCTCGAACAATGAGGCGATTCGAGAAATAGTCGAAAATCTACCAATTGATGAGCCGTTATTGTTATTTCAAAGTCAGGTGGAAATTGGATTGAAGGGCTGGCATTTAGTGGGGACAGTGGATCTCATTAAAATAACCAAAAAAACTAATGGTGCTTTAGATGTATTAATTGTTGACATGAAGGCAACAAATGAAGTGAAAACTCAAAACCGACTTCAAGTTGCTTTCTATTATCTCATGATAGAGGAACTTTTTCGTATCTTTGGTGTAAGACTCGATTCATTGCAGATCGGGATTTTATACCGAGGACCAGTTTCACCTCATGAAAAAGAACTCAAAAAAATAGAATCACATATTGATGCAGTATCCAAAGAATTTCATCTTTCACAATATGCACTTGAGATTATCAACAATAAAGAAGATTATCTCTATCATGTGGAAAGTTTATTACTAGAAAATGATTCCACAATAGAAAAGATTCTGAAAATGGAATGGGAATCAATTCCTTATACACTTTCTTATAAGTGTAGCGACTGTTATTTCAATGAATTCTGCATGAAAACAAGTGCGGAGAGTGAAGACCTATCGCTGTTGCCCTATCTTAAATCCTCAGAAAAAGAGGCCCTCCAGAAAAATGGAATTAAATCCATCAGTCAACTCGCTCATCTTAAAGAATTTGTAAATGACAATAGCACGGAGCTTGTTCCCAGTCAGGGTAACGAAGACATCGTTAAAAAACTGGCCACAACTTGGCCGTTAGGTGGACGTTTGGATGAACTCATTCATCGAGCTAGGGCATTCCGCCGAATTGCAAAAAAGGAAGAGATAAAAAGCATTCCATTTATTCCGAATAAAGGGGAAAGTTCTTTGCCCAAAGTCAGCCCAGAAATTAATCCCAATCTCATTTGGATATTTATTGATGCTCAATATGATCCGTTGGAAGAGAGACTTTACTTAATTGGATCAAGAATTGTAGCGAATTCTAAGGGGCAACCCGTCGTTCATGAGTCCATCGTTCACATGACGGAAGACCCACCCAATTCCGAGGAGAAAGAAAAACAACTTTTGATTGATTGGTCACGGGATTTGTTAATTAACGTGATTCATGCTGCAGATAAAGCAAATTCTGACAATCGACAGGCCCCAATTCATATCGTTTTTTTCGATCAGAAAGAGCAACAACATTTGATAAATGCCCTAGCAAGGAATTATAGTAATTTAATAGAAAAGACCCCGCCACTTTATGATTTTTTGACTCAAACAGCTACTTTTGATTCGACAATTGTGACCTATTTAAGTGAAGAAATTCGTGACTTTCAGAATTTCCCTCAGACGTGTCAAACTCTCCAATCTATCGCAGGATATTTGAAATTTAATTGGAAAAGAGAAAAGAATTATCCAGAGTTATTTCGAGCAAGATATTTTGATTCTATCGGAAAAACCGAAAACAACGAATGGTATACCCGCCGAGCTAGGTTTTATAGTAATATCCCTCTTGAATATGCTTATGCCGCATGGGATGCTCTGCCTGATCCAAAAAATCGAGATGATGAATTCAAACATTTTCGACATATTACAAGAGAAGATTTTCTTTCCTTTCAAAAGATTCGGTTAGAAGCTCTGGAGCATATTTGTAACCATCTAACAAATAGAAACAGGATTGAGAAAACACCGTTCTTGCTACCGGAAATTACGGAATTCCAAGCCAAAGCTCGAAATTTGGCCGAGGCTCTACTAGAATTTGTGCAGATGGAGCGATTTGTTGAACTCTCGGAATGGAAACAAATCCATGCACTTCAACCCGAAAAACGTGTCCTCATCGGCGAGTGTTTATTAGTTGAATACCGAGAAGAGGATCAAACGGTTGAGGTTCAGCAGAAGAATCGACACAATCAAAATCAATATGCAAAACGACAAGAATTTGAGCGACTGTATCGATTGAATCATAAATCTGATGATCCAAGTCAAAAGATTGAATTGCCTAAAGAACAAATTATTGAGTCCAATTGGAGCAATGAAGGATTAGTTTTGAAATTACGTTTAATTACAAAAGGTATCGATGCCGATATCGATCAAATTTTATCAACTACAGAGATTCAAGAAGATAAAACCCTTATCCTCTATCCGCGTTGGTATCAGGATCAACGTAAATCAGAAGGGGATCAACCGGAAAAAATACAACCTTCATGCAATCAATTACTTTATGGTCAGCGAGCTAGATTCATTCGCTTTATTCCGATTGAAAGAGACCCTCATAGTCAAAAAATTATCTCGGCGCTGATAGAAGTGGAATTGATTAAATCTATAGGAAATCCGAGTATGGTTCCTTACTCGTTTGGGAGTTTTTATTCCGCTCCTCCAATGATTCATGAGGAAATTTATACTCTCGATTTGTGCCCGAACTCAATCCCAAGCTATCAACAAGCAACAATCTGTAAGAAAATTATCGAAGGGAAAGAGAATACCCTCTATACCTATTTGCATCAATTGGGGCAAGAAAAGGACCATAACGGGTTGGACGGTCAACATCGATTTCTTGAGGGTTTGAAGGCATTCCAACAGGCAGGGCATTTACATGATTTTGAAGAGAGTAAACGTCAATTTATAGGGCAATTCGGGAAAACACCTATTTTATTGGTCCAAGGGCCTCCCGGAACGGGCAAATCGTACTCGACGGCTTTTGCGATTTTTTCTCGATTTCAAGCTGCGATGGAACTCGGTCGATCTTGTCGAGTGTTTATCTCTTGTAAAACACATGCTGCGGTTGATGTTCTTTTGGAAAATATCGCAAATGTTCAAAATCAGTTGAATCAAATGAGGAATTTAGATTCTCATCTCTTTGACAAATTTTTTGATAAGAGACTATTGAATATCCCTTTATTTCGTGTCTCTCCTAAAAAAATGCCACCAGAGCATATCATTTCTCTGTTTGGTTTAGAGACAGAAGATGATAATACAAATTCAACATCGTCTTCACCTGAAAACACAGATATTCAAACTGATTCTGTATCTAATCAAGTCAATTCACAAAAAAAAGTTGGGGGTCCGAGAAGAAATTCTTCACCATTAAAACAGGTGAAGGATACGGCTTGGTGTGTGGTGGCAGCAACACCCAGTGGTATCAATAAACTTTTAAGTAAGCCAACTGATAAACGGTTTAAGGAATATATTTGTGATTTATTGGTGCTTGATGAAGCCTCTCAAATGAACCTACCCGAGGCTCTTCTTGCAGCCATTTCGTTAAATCCCAAAGGGCAAGTCATCGTGGTTGGCGATCATCGTCAGATGCCACCTATTATTAAACACGATTGGGAAACAGAATCTCGAAGGACTTTTCAGGAATATCAAGTTTACCGCAGTCTATTTGATACACTTCGACTTCATGATAATCCTCCCCCCATGATTCAATTTGCGGAGAGTTTTCGCTTGCATGAGGATATGGCCGATTTCTTGAAGCGTGAGATTTATATTCAAGATGGTATTGATTATCATTCCAATCTGAAAAATACACTTCCTAAATATACGCATGATGATGAATTTGTTCATGCCGTCCTTCGACCTGATTATCCGTTGGTTGTGGTCGTTCATGAAGAAAGTTCAAGTCAAGTCCGTAACATCTACGAGCAAGAACTGATTGCTCCGATATTAATCACACTTACAGACCAAGAAAAATATAATTTGAAACCTAAGGAGGGTCTTGGTGTTGTTGTTCCACATAAAGCACAGCGTGCTGCCCTAAAGCAAGCATTTCCTCAATTGAGTATTTTGGATCTAATTACCAATATCCCGAAAGAATCTGCGGTCGATACGGTGGAACGTTTTCAAGGTGGCGAAAGAAAAGTGATACTAGTTTGTGCTACAGAAAGTGATCCATCCTATCTTCTAACCAATGCAGGATTTTTGTTCGATGCACGAAGACTCACAGTAGCAATGAGTCGTGCAAAACAGAAATTGATCTTAGTGGCTTCTCGTAGTGTATTTACGCTGTTTAGTTCCGATCCTGAAACCTTTCGGAATGCCCAAATTTGGAAGAATCTTCTTAAGAAAACTTGCATAACCCAATTATGGCAGGGGATTCGTCACGGCGTGAACGTGACGGTTTGGGGTGGGGCAGGGAAGATCAATCTCGAGTAGATCAGGCGATTCTACTTTATCTACTTCCAATACAGAACGATGTCTTGTTATTCTGTAACATCAAAATTTCAAAGTTCCCAAGTTCTTATTGAGTCTTAAAATCATTCTTGCCAAGGTTTGTAAACTGTAAACATCGTCCCTAATGGAGAAAACCGCACATGCTTCACACACTCAGTATCATGATTGCTTTGTCGTTACCCATGGCAGAGCCTGTAGCCAAAGAACTCTTTGCTAAAGAAGGGTTTTACAAGGAACAATCTGGAAAAGAGCAAGACTTCATTGGTGTGCTTCGCTTTACTGCACCCAAGGAAGGTATTGTCGGTTTTGGTCGAACGAATCCTTATCGGTTGGAATTTGAAGGAAAAAATGGCTTCCGAGAAGTTTACATCGGTGGGAAACCTGAGGCTTTGAAGGAATTTATTGATAAGAAAGTGAAGATCACTGGAAAGCCAGTTGATTTAGAAGTGGAAGGCCGAGTCCATAAGGAAATTTGGCCAGCCCGTATTCAACTTGCAACGGATAAGCCGAAAGAATTGAAACCGGTAGAATCCCCGAAACCCATCAGTAATTTCGGTGGAGTGTTTTTGGCTCCTGCACCTATTAAAGATGGCAAACCCACTGAAGCTCCGAAACCTATTGCCAGTGCCGCAGGTCGAGTCACCGGCTCGGGAAACGAAGCCATCGTTAGAACCGAGGAGGAATTCAAAAAAGCTGGAGGGGAAGAATTTCTCAAGAATGCTGCGATGTTATTCAAGGTGGAAAAGATCGATCCTGCGAAACATATGATCGTGGTGATCGGTATTGGCCCTCGTCCGACAGGGGGCTACTCCGTCGAGGTCACGGGGACCGAAATAAAAGACGGAAATTTGGTTATCAAATGGAAAGAGAACAAACCCACTGGGATCGTGACGCAAGCATTTACAAACCCTGCCGTGAGTGTGCTGCTGCCTAAATTTGAGGGGAAAATTATCTTCGATCCTGCCATCCCTGCCGGTAAAGACACCCCGAGAAGAGGGATCGATGACTTGAAAAAATCTGACGTGATCCGCGATTGACAGAATGGGTGATTGAACTAGAATTAAAGACAAATAATACCCCTCGGCATCTTCGCCTAAGGTTCTCCTGCCCTAATCGTTGCATCCCCGCAATTGATTAAATTCTCAATTGAACCGAATCTCAAACTATGAAACTTTTTGAATCTAAGCCCGCCATTGAATATGGGGACGATTATTTTGAATCGACTCGAATGTCTTTCGGCGATCATCTCGAAGAATTGCGTACCCGTATGTGGAAGGCGATTTACGGGGTCGGCTTGATTCTTTTTGGAGGGATGTTGCTCGACATGACTAGTCAGGCAACAGGGATACGTTGGATTGGTTTTGGTCGGCTTGCTTTAGATTTTATTACCGAACCGGTGAAAGAATCGGTCAAAAAGTTTTACGAAGAACGCAATGATAAAGCGATCAACGAACTTGAGAAATCACGAAAAGATCAAAGCTCGATCGTTGCGAAATCCCAGCCTATGAGGGTCCAAATTTCGCGGGACTTTTTCACCAGTCATTTTGAAGGGATTCAGCCAAAGCCCGATACTCCCGAGATGCTCGAGTTGGAACTCCAAGTCTATCCTGCCGAGTTGAGTAACCTTTCGGATATGGGTACCAACATCCAAGAAAAGAGGAGCTACATCACCGCTCTGAGTGCCATGGAAGGAATGGTGGTGTACATCAAAGTCCTTTTGTTATGCTCTGCCGTCATTGCTTCACCTTGGTTATTTTGGCAATTTTGGGCGTTCGTTGGTGCTGGGCTGTATCCTCACGAAAAACGTTTGGTCCACGTCTATTTACCCTTTAGTGTGGGCTTGTTTTTGTTCGGGGTCATTTTATGTCAATTTGCCGTGATGCCGACCACTCTTCAAGCTCTGTTGGCGTTTAATAAATTCCTGAATATCGACCCCGACTTGCGTTTGAAGGAATGGTTAGGTTTTGCCATTATGATGCCCCTTGTATTTGGAATTGCTTTCCAAACCCCTCTTGTGATGTTGTTTTTCAACCGAATAGGTGTTTTTTCTTGGCAGGATTATCTTTCAAAGTGGCGATATGCCATGTTCATTTTAGCCGTACTCAGTGCGTTGCTGACTCCCAGTCCCGATGTGGTTTCTATGTTGTGGTTGTTCATCCCGACATTTGGCTTGTATCTGGGAGGGGTATTGTTATGCAAAGTGCTTCCCCCACCACAATCTCTGTTTGGACCAATATGGGAAGAAGATGTTGGTGTTTGAGATGGATTGGGATCATCGATCCCATTCCTCAGCGAGGAACCAATACCGCTTTTTTCTTTCACCTGCTGAGACCCGATGACCCCAACCCCATACTAAATGCTTTACGCCTGATGCCCCATGAAAAAGATGCCCCTGAAGAATTGGGTGTACCCGAAAAAGAGTTGGGGGTCTAAAGGCCAAGACATCTACTCGTGTACAGAAATAACCTTTTCGAGTACCCTTATGTCCTCATCCAAAAACAAAACCGTAACCTTTCACGTCCCCTATCAAAAAGCTGTTTTGGCATAGCAACTCTTTGATATTGTCCAGCGACTTGAAAAACTCCCCTTTCAACAATCCGCTCAAAACGACTTGGAGAAAGGGAAGTCGATAAGAATGGTTTGGAGAAAGGGAAGTCGATTGGAAGGGGAGTGATCGAAGGGGAAATAAAAAGTTTCAATAGGAGGTGGAAAAGTCGAGGGGCGAGGTGGAGGAAAAGGAATGTGCAAGCGATGTCGGCATTGGTGTGCGTGAGCCAGAGCAGCCAAGGGGATCACTATTGGAACTCCAAAATCCCTATTGCAACCCCCAACTCATTTTCGGGTACACCAAACCAAAGTCTTGTGGGTCATGTGTCCTTTGTGGTCTGTTGACACATTTTCATGTTCGGTCATAATAAGATAAACCTTGCCTTCCACTAAGAATTACTAAAGACTCTCCTATGAATCGATATTCTTCCTTTCTAAGTTCCCGATTGCTGACGTGTCTGGGGGCTTTCACTTTTTATTGGATTTCTTCGACGGAGTTGATCGCGAAAACGAAAATCGATTTCAATCGAGAAATCCGGCCGATTCTCTCGGACAATTGTTTCCAATGTCACGGGCCGGACGAAAAAACACGAAAAGCAAAACTCCGACTCGATACCCCTGAAGGTCTAGCTAAGGTTGTCGATCTCAAACATCCGGAGAAATCGGAGTTACTCGTTCGGATTCACTCCACCGATAAACAAGAAGTAATGCCTCCCCCCTCAACAGGTAAAAAAATTACTCCTCAACAAAGTGCCCTATTGAAGGAGTGGATTGCTCAAGGGGCGGAATATCAGGCGCATTGGGCATTTATTCCCCCTAAAAAGGTTGCGGTACCCGCTTCACCTGAAGCAGCCAAAATGGGGTGGCAACAAAACCCCTTGGATGCGTTTCTTTACCATTCGATGTTGAAACAAGGATTATCTCCTTCTCCTCGAGCCGATAAGAGTACCCTGATCCGACGAGTCACTCTCGACCTGACGGGATTACCTCCCACCCCCGAGGAGGTGGATGCCTTCTTGAAGGACAATAGCCCCGATGCTTATGAAAAATTAGTCGAACGATTGTTGAAATCTCCACGATACGGGGAGCGAATGACCCTCGATTGGCTCGATGCAGCACGTTACGCGGATACACATGGATACCATATCGATTCGGGGCGAGATATGACCCGCTGGCGAGATTGGGTCATCCGTGCCTTCAACGAAAATAAACCCTATGACCAATTTACGATCGAACAAATTGCGGGCGATCTTCTTCCCAATGCCACCATCCAACAAAAAATTGCCAGTGGATTTAATCGGAATCACATGATCAACTTTGAGGGAGGGGCCATTCCCGAAGAATATCAAACTGCTTATGTGGTCGATCGTGTGAATACCACAGCGACGGTATTTTTAGGACTCACTATGGCCTGTGCCCAATGCCACGACCATAAGTACGATCCGATTTCCCAGAAGGACTTTTATCGCTTTTACGCCTTCTTCAATAATGTTCCAGAACGCGGGCTGGACGGCAATAAAGGGAATGCCGTACCTTTGTTGAAAGCTCCTTCGGATGAAATGGAGAAATTAATTGCCTCCCTACGGGAGAAATTATCCAATATCGAAAAGAAATTCTCCGTCGATTGGCCCGAAGCCGATCAGGCGCAGGCAGAGTGGGAGAAAATGCCCAAGGAGTTAGTATGGAACCAACCCAAAAACCTTTCGCTTGTGAGTCAAGGCAAGGCAAAGATCACTCCACAAAAAGATGGTTCTTACCTTCTTTCTGGCCCCAATCCTGCAACCGATGTTTTGACCTTCAAGCTAGAAAAGGCCGATTCTTTCTCGGCACTGAAACTAGAAGTTTTACCAGATGATAGTCTGACGGCAAAAGGGCCCGGACGTTCGAGTAACGGGAATCTCGTGCTGACGGGCTTTAAGATTCTTCGCGACGGCAAACCGTTGAAATTCAAGAAATTTTCTGCCGATTTTAGTCAAGAGACATTCCCTGCCTCGGAGTTGTTGAACAGTAATAAAGGTTGGGCAATTTATCCCCAAGTTGGTAAACCGCATTTCTTGGTAGCAGAACTCAGCGAAGCCACCAAAGCAGGCGATGATTTGACCGTGATGGTTGAGTTTAATTCTCCGTTTGCTCAACACACTGCGGGCAAAGTCCGTCTTAGCCAGACCGATCATCCTAATCCCCATGGGGCAGGGTTATCCGCCGATATTTCAACGGCCCTAAAAATTCCAACGAGTGATCGTACCGAAGCCCAGAAGAAATTAGTACGAGATTTTTTCCGAAAGAACGTTTTCCCTTTAGGACGAGAACTCGATCAGGGGGCCAACGAATTACGTCAAGAAATAAATCGTCTCATCAGTAATGTGCCGGATTCGATGGTTATGGAGGAAATGCCCAAGCCTCGGGATACCTTTATTTTGGAAAGGGGACAATACGACAAAAAAGGGGAAAAAGTCACGGCAGGTGTCCCCAGTGCGTTACCTCCGCTTCCCAAGGATGCCCCTGCTAATCGACTCGGTTTAGCGCGATGGCTTGTTTCGCCTGAGCAACCCCTGACGGCAAGAGTGACGGTCAACCGCTATTGGCAAATGTTCTTTGGAACCGGTTTGGTCAAATCCTCGGAAGATTTTGGCTCGCAAGGAGAATTACCTAGCCATCCCGAGTTGTTAGACTGGTTAGCAGTCGATTTTTGGGAGTCGGGTTGGGATGTGAAACGATTGGTCAAGATGATCGTCACCAGTCAAGCGTATCAACAAAGTTCGGCCGTCACGAAAGAACATTTGGCCAAAGACCCCGAGAATCGTTTATTGGCTCGACAAAGCCGTTTGCGTCTTCCGGCGGAGTTCATTCGCGACCAAGCCCTTGCGGTCAGCGGTTTACTCAATCCCGAGATTGGTGGCAAAAGTGTTTCGCCTTATCAGCCCGCAGGGATATGGGAAGAGTTAGCCTCCCGTGCCGATGGGGATAATTGGACCGCTCAAAAATATAAACAAGATAAGGGCAAAGACCTTTATCGTCGCACGATGTATACC
>JAOAAA010000056.1 GCA_026419115.1 Gemmataceae bacterium | reverse complement strand
TCCAGGGGCCGGTACACGCAATGTCCACGATTCGTTGGCTTTATTTGCCGAACGCTGGAATATCCCCAAAAGCCAATTTTATCACCTAACCGATGCCCCCAAAGGTGAGACACCAGCCGACCTGACTCAACTCCCCATGAAAAACGTGGTCACAGGAACCATCGAACAATTTGCCAAAACCTCACGCGCCCAAGATCGCATTGTGATTGTGTTCGCAGGTCATGCTTATGAGAAAGAAGGCAAGGCCTATCTCTGTTCCGTTGAATCGGATTTTGATGATGAAGCCTCGATGATCCCGCTCGACTGGTTTTGGGAACAAATCAAAGCCTGTCCCGCTCAAGAGAAACTCATCATTTTTGATGTGAACCGCCAAGAGCAAGCTCGTGGTGCCGAACGCCCCGATGCCGGCCCCATGTCCGAAGCGTTGGAAAATGCTCTTCTCAACCCACCCGAAGAAGTCTCTGCATCGATTCTCATCAGCTGCTCGAAAGACCAGCATGCGCAAGAGGTTGCCTCTTCCAGCTACCGACAAATTGCCATCAGCGGCAGCGTGTTTTTCAGTGGTTTCTCCCATGCGAGTCAAAAAGGGATGCTTGCTAAAAACCCCAATGCCGCAGCGGGGAAACTTACCGATCAAACCGACCCCTTACCGATACCGGCCTTTGCCAAATGGGCCACGGAAGAGTTCCCTCAATTCGCCAAAGGGGCCACTCTGGTCGATCAAACACCAAAATTCACCAAACGAGAAGGAAAATCGGTCCCCTATAACGGCAAAGAACCCGTGGCAGCTCGCTTCGAGTTCCCGAAAGCTCCCCCTGCTGCGGATCCCCGAACCATTGAATCGCTGATGGTCGATGTGGAAATGCCCCCGATTCGGATGTCTCGCGATGGGAGTAATAACAGAAAATTCAATTATGCCCTGCCATTCAAAGAATCGGACATTCAAGAATATGTGCCCGGCCGTATTCCTATGGATGAACTTGAAAAACGCCCCGAAGACTACAAGTTCCAAAAAGCTGTAGTCGATGCCGTTAAAGAAATCCGAAAAATATTTAACGACACTGAAAGACTCCGAGTGGACTTTAACGGGGACACTTCGGATCGAGCCATCGAAGTCATTAAGAGCCAACAACGTTACCCTGCCGAGATCGAAGCCATCCTCCGTGAACAACTGGCAGAACTCGAAAAATTAGCCGGTGAAAAACAGAAACAAAAGAAACGCTGGCAAGCCAACTACGATTATGTAGTGGCTCAACTGAAAATGCGTATTGTGTACATCTACATGTACAACCAAGCCCTCGCCAATGTAGTGAAAAAAGACCTTCCTGAATCGGAAGAAGGAGGCGGCGGTAAGGCCATCGTCCGATACCAACTCGCCGCGGTTCAAAAACTTCCCGCGGGAACACCTGCCGAAATCCGCTCTTTGGCCAGCGAAGGAAAAGAAGCTATGATCGCTATTGCCGAAAACTATCCGAACACCCCTTGGGCATTGCTCGCCAAACGGGATAAAGGTGTTGCTCTGGGACTCACTTGGCAAGTTTCACAAGGGCTTGTTGCCAGCCGTTAAATACCGCTTCCATTTTGATATGTCACACATCTAAGAATTTCACACAATTTATTTTCATTCAAAGAAATTCAAATAACTCGTTTCGATGACTAATAGGTTAGAATCGATACTGAATCCCAAGGCTGATACCCTGTAACCAGAACGACTCGGTCGAGAAAACGGGAGCGGGTCTCACTGGAGAACTTAGCACTGGGTTCAAATTGACACTGGGAACTCTATCGGTATTCACTGTACCATCGATCAATCCTCCCGGACGAATCACACTATTCAAGAACATAAATTCATACCCTGCCAACAATGTTAACGAAGGAGTAATGCGATAACCAAATTGAAGCATCACCTCGGGCATAACTCCAAAACGAGATTGTTCGTAATTCCCGATATTTCCCGAGAGTGCTAACAAACCGCCCAGCTGAGATGGAAGTGTAGCGCCCCCATTCCCAGCCGTGGTGCTTCCTTCAATGACACCACGTTGAGCAATCACTCCCAGTCCGACCTTGAGTTCCCCATTGATAAACCACCTTGGCGCGGAGTATCCACCCCGCACTCCTACTTGTGTTAAATAAGCCCGATTTGTCGTGCGGAATTCATCATGTAAGTGTAACCCAAGTTGTGCTGTGGGTATTTCTGTCCGAAAATCAGACCGTAACCGGTCTGCTAAGCGAAAGTAACGAAATCCGACAAGCCATTGAAATACCTCACCAAATTGACTCGCATCCGAAATAAAATAACGAATCTCTCCACCATTCATCTCAGTATGAGATTTCACCACAATTGAACCCCGCAAAAACCCATCGGAGGTGGTAGCTTGAAGTAAATTGGCAATCCCCGTATTCGCATCGACAAAAGGTCGCCCTAGAACTTGACCATTGGCATGACCAAATTGTTCCGTGACGGTTCGATCGAAAACATGGGTGTAGCTCACATCAAAGCCCGAGGTCAGACCATCCGTATCGAAACTCAATCCGCCGTACATTCGGACAGCAGAGAACGGGCCGGTACCCAACCGTTCGTCGGGATAAATGTTATCAATAACCGAAGAATTAGAATCACGAATGATTCCTACGAGGGGGGGGGTATTATACCCTTTGCCAAATAACATCAAAAAATCGGCACCGTACCAGAATCGAGATTCCACAACAACAATCTCACTCGGCCGCCGTCCACCATCGACTACATAAGGAGTTGTGGGTCGCCCCGTCACGGGAGTTCCCGAAACAGGCGGAGCGTTATTCCACCAAGGAGGCAGCGTTGTCGATCCTTCAGGGGGTGTCATCAACGGGTCCGGCACCGCAGTAGGAGGAGCAGCCGGAGGAGATTTTACAGGTGGCAAGGGTGCCACTCCCTGCACAGGTTGGATTGAACCCGATGGGCTTGCCATAAACGCAGGAGTATCATTCAATTCGGAGGGTGGAGGGGGGATCGGTGGCAAGGGCAGAGATTGACCCTGTTGTGCTAGTAATGAACCTGAAAACACCAAGCCTAGGCAAATACTCAACCGAATTCGTTTATCCATGATTCGATTCTCCGCAAAAATTCATTCGCGGTTTCATGGAATAAATCATGAATAAAATCAAGTCCTATCGACCAATCGAATTAAATTTCTTGAAGAAAATAGATCAGAATTCCTCGAATTATTGTCAATTGATATAAAATACTGGAAATAACATCAAAGGAGGAAGATAGGAAAATTAGCGACTACGGAATTGAGAATTACCTATACCAGCAGCCCGATTACCGAATAAGTTAGGATAAACGTTAAAGTTAATACCAAAATTATTCACGAGATAATTATAATTAACACCAATCGAGAACGTGAGATCGGTTCCTGTACGGGTAAAAAATATCGAATTAGTAACCGAGGCTTGCGTGCCAAAATCAAAAACGGTTGCAGCCGTCATGGAATATTTTGTACTGAATACATAATTCACAGAGGCAATCGCCGTTTTACTATTGACCGGTTCCAGATCACGATAACCCAAATAAAATGAGGTGCGATCATCACGATTCAAATAGGTACCGATCGTCCAATATCTTGTTCCTGTATCGAACGGGTCGAACCAAGCACTCGCGACGATACCAGTATTATCCCCAACATTCCACTGGATAAATGCCTCAAGAAATGCCGTTTGTTCACCAAAATTGTCAGCATTCGATCTCGGAAAGAAAGATGCTGAAAGGTCCACTGTTAAAAAATCGACCGTATGTTCTAAACCAGGGTAACCTCTTTTCGTTTGGAACCGTTGATTCCATTCAAACTGTACAACCGTAATGCCATCGAGATTATCTGGCCGAAAGTCAACCAATCTTCTTAGAGCATATAATCTTGGGTCAAAAATCGGTGAGTTTGTTAGAGCATTTCCTTTAGTTCCTAGTGTTTGAGGAAATACGGGATGCCAAGGCGTAATATCTCGCCATGATTGTTCCGAGGCATCATCATTGAGTCGATCTAATTGGGGTAGAAGCCCCAACGGGGTATCAGACCATGCCGAATAAAAATTCGTACTAAAAACATTCTTGTGATAAAGCCCCTTAACATTGAATAAATCACTTTCCGGTTCTTTATAAAGTTTTGAAAATGGAATCGAGGCACGCACCCCCCCCCCACCATAAAGTCTTTCTTTAGCAGTACCATCGTTCCGGTTGGTGTAATACGCAACATCCAAAACTCCATAGGGAACCACATTCACGGGGCCAACTTTCAACGGTAATGCTAATTGTTGCATTAAATCGAGACGAGTGGTATTTACATCCACTTCAGGGACTGGTCTTCCACCATCAATTCCAAAGGGAAACTCGTTGGGGAATTGCCGAGCATAATGAAAGTTAGCGTACCCTGCACTTCCCCAAGCATGATAAGTTAATCGATCAAAAAAAGATTGACCAATTAAATATCCTTCTGCTTTTGGCAACCAAGAAGTTTGTGTGACCCAAGGTCGTTCCCAGTTCACTTGACCCAATAGGGTAAAGGCATAGTTCCGGTCGGTATATTTCCCATAAACAAAGGTTTCTTGGTTTGGCCCAAAATCATAATCGAGTTTCCAAAATGCTTCAAAGAAATTCCGATCCGTTAGATAGGCAGCTTGAGCTTGAATCGAAAAATTATCATCGAATTCTTGCTGATGACGGAATAAAAATCGTGAGCGATCTGCAGGAGGGACAAAATCCGATTCACGAATTCCACCCAGAACATCCCTACCTTTATCTTGTAAATAATACCATTTAATCAATGTAGTAAATGGTGCTTTATAACCGAGCATCGTATCGGAAGTGAGACTATAATTGGTTCCGATGGCTGGGCCTCGCTTCGTGAGATAATCGGTTAATAAATTCCATTTTTCTCCTTCATATTTTGTTATTCCGAAAAGATCGAGCAAATCCCACGTTAAAAATATCTGTGTCCCTGAAATACGATCATTCCGAAAACCAAAACCTTGGAACGGTCCCAAAGGATCGTTTACTTGAGTTCGATATCGAGGCAACCAGAAGAACGGAAACCCTCGAATCTCTGGAGTTACTGAGGTAGCATCAAGATACAGCGGCGTTTCTTCCTCAATCTCTCCCGTAAAACGATCTCGAAAGGGTAACCCCAAAATCGATCGTCGCTCACGCGGATCACGCTTATACACATCAGCCGATCGAATCCCAATGGAAAAACCGGGATCACTCGTCAATCGGCTGGCATGTAGATTGGCATTTTCCAATTTCCATTCATTTTCTGCCAATTGAAGAATTCGTTCTGCAGAAAACCTTCCGGGATTTTCAAAACCTAATTTTGTGAATTCTAAATCACCATTTATAGCCACTGCCCGATGATTTTGCACATCATAATAAACACGATCTGCACGAAAAACTTTGTTGATCGTGGCATCTTCCTTGGCTTGAGTTAATCGAATGGTCACATTCCCAGATAAATAGACTTCAATTGGATCGTTACCCTTTAACCCATCAGGCGATTGCATGGCATCAACAGAAGAACTCGATTCTCCTTCTTTCTTCCAAACTAAGACTTCATCTGCTTCTAGATCCATCTGGGCTATTGAGCCTGTCGTGAAATTAACTAAAAGTTTGATCCCTCCTGTAATCGAAGTTTGTCGTTCCCCATTAATCACATCCGAACGAATACTAATCGGTTGAGAACTTCTAGGTGACAAAAAGATCGTTCGTGTTTCTACGAGTGGGATCGGAATAACACCTTGGATTTCTAAACTAGGTGAAGCAGGAGGATTAACTGGATCGCGATTTGTACCTTGAGCCAATTTCAAAGTTTGCTGAGTACCACTCATGCCTCCCCCCCCCTGTGTTGAGAGCAAGTCGGATTGTTCTTCCATCTTCTGTGAAGTCGATGTTCTGGCACGAAGTGCTTGTTTGTAGATGGCTGTGTGGGCCATGGAGCGATCGATTTCAAGAGCTTTGAGCTTCGCTAGTGCCTCGGCATAGAATGAACCAAGTACCGCTTGCGAGGCGATTCTCTTCTTATCCTGAGTCTTTACCTGAACAGCCTGAGACGGAAGCCCACTTGCGTATAGGGTCACTCGGAATGGCTGACGTCTTTTCGCTTGCGTCTGATCTATCCAAAGGACAATATGCTGCGCATCGATTTCAGAATCATCCTGAACGAACTTAACCTGCCCTTCAAGCAAATAAATTTTCTGATCGTTCTCTTCCCATATAAATACTTTATCTGCTGAAAGTTCAAATGGATTTTGCCCATTCGGGATGGATAAACGGGTTATATCTGGGTCTTTTGCCAGCACGGATTGCGTACCGAGACCTATGACAAGAATGAGCCAAAAGGGTATCGAATTCGTAAGATACCGAGACAAATCATCCCCCGATCGTCATCGCCCTGATTGGTAATCGAATAGGCAGGCCATACATTGTTGAGCGAATTAAATCAAGGCGAGACAAGCATGTTCTTGAACTTGAAACGCTTTCAAAACTTGACAAATCAGTGAAATTGGGTAACCTAATAGTATTAGCCAAGATGGAGAGTCTTATTCGATTTATCCCACCCCAATGATCCAGAGGTCATTATCATCGTTAGTTCTATTGGGGCTTCTCTTGTCAGGGTTGGCAAATACTCCTCATCTACACTCAAATAAACTGACGGCTCCTCTAAATCATCAGTATCTCCCTCATTTTCATATAGGTCATCCTCAAAAAAATCTCACCCCCATAACAGAAAAAGTGGGGGGCTTCACATACACAGATGATCATGAGGAAGATGCCATCTATATAGCTAGCGAAACACAGGTACATCGTGAAAGAAAAATCGAACTTCCAAAACCAAAAGATGAATTGAAAAGCGTCTTACCACCTGTCATAAGAGGTTTTTCATGGGATGAGATTGATTCTCATACCCCGACCTCAGTACTAGAAACAACACAATACCACTTCCGTTCCAAAATATCCACCCTCCTCTGCTGCTTCCGCTGTTAGTATCAACGATCTCACATTGTCTTGATAATAAAAGAATAGTAACCAAAAATCATAATTAATTTTATTCACGCCAACCTAGAAGAAATTGTCATGGAAACAATCCATAATGAAACGGCTATTCCCATTGCAGAGCCAGTAAACACACCTAACGCTACACCGGTGATCTCGGGACAAAACCCAATAAAAAAAAGGGGTTGGATTAAAATTGTCCCCAATTTGATTCTCCTTATCATCGTCGGTGTTGCAGGGATCATAATTGGTTCAAACTTCCGATCTGAAAAAGAGAACAACAAAGAACCTGAAGAAGAAGAAAAAAAGGGTAATCATTACCTCAGCGTGAAACTCAGCCCAGAGAGGCAACAATTTGCCGGCATCGAGGTATCTAAAGTCCAATCGAAATTGACAAAACAAGTAAACTGGCGGGGCGGAAGAATCGAATTGAATGAAGATCGAATCGCACATATTTCCCCCCCTGCAGAAGGAATCATTGCCTCATCTAATGTAAAACTCGGTCAGCAAGTGAAGGCGGGTGATATTTTGGCAACCATCGACTGTCGAGAGTTTGGGTATTTGAAATTAGAGTTAGTCAAGGCCAAAGCATCGCTTATGACAGAAAAAGAAAATTTTGACCGAATTACGATAACCCGAGCTAATACAACCGAGTTACTCAAACTATTATCGGAAGAAAAATCGATCTCAGAGATTGAGAAATTATTATCAGACAAACCAATCGGCGAATATCGTTCACAACTACTAAGCGCCTATACCCTCCGGAATCAATTGCAAAATCAATTAGTATCACAAAAGGAATCACAAGGAGCCGTTCCTGAATCGGTAATTCGTAAAACATCATCGGAGTTAGAAGCAGCACAGGCAGCTTATCTTTCTGCATTTGAGGAGATTCGATTCCAAGTACAACACCAAACGAAACAAGCCCAATTAAAACTTCGAGAAGCTCAAACCATGGTTGATATTACAAAGGCCAAATTACTAACCTTTGGGTTATCTCCGAGTGAAATTGAAAATATAGACCCTCTTGCAGAAGGTCCAAAATCCTCGATTCTCAATGTCAGGGCACCATTTGCAGGAACCATTATTGAAAAACATGCCGTACTTTCGGAACGGGTCAGCCCGATGTTCCAGATGTTTGTGTTAGCCGATCTAGATAATTTATGGATTCAAACAGATTTATTTGAAGTAGATATTCCAATGATTAATTCGTTGAAATCGAACCAAATTTTATACCGGACTAAGTATGACGAGAAACAAGGAACTGCTCAAATTATCTCGAAGGGGGATGTGATCGATAAAAACTCGAAAGCATTAACCCTAACCGCAGAGGTCAAAAACACCGATCGAAAATTGAAACCCCGAATGTTTGTTGAGGTTGGTTTCGAAACAGAAGAAGAAAAGCCCGTCATTCAAGTTCCGATTAGTTCCGTCTATAGATTTGAAAATCAACCATTCGTGTTTATCAAAAAAGAATCGGAGCTTTTTTTAAGAGTCGATGTTCGACTTGGGAAAGAGTTTGGTGGAATGGTCGAGATATTGGATGGATTATCAGGCGATGAAGTAATTGTCACAAAAGGCGGATACATTTTGAAATCCGAACTCCTGAAAGATCAAATGGTGGGGGAATAAATTATGTTGGTCCGTCTCATTGATTTTGCAATCAATAATAAATTTCTGATTTTTCTGTTTAGCTTTCTATTGATTGGAATTGGAATATATGGAGCATCGAAATTACCTGTAGATGCAGTACCGGATGTCACCAATGTACAAGTTCAAATTATGACGACGGCCCCTGCTCTTGGGCCTTTGGAAGTGGAACAAGCCGTGACCATTCCGGTTGAAGCGTCTATGAGCGGAATTCCACACATTGAAGAAATTCGATCGGTCTCGCAGTTCGGTCTCTCCGTTGTTACTGTAGTATTTGAAGAAGGGACCGATATTTATTGGGCACGACAACAGATAAATGAAAGACTAGTCGAAGCACGAGAAAAAATTCCCCTTAGTATACCGACTCCCAAACTAGGCCCTATCGCAACCGGTCTTGGTGAAATTTATCAATTCGAGGTGAGAAACAAACCCGGTTTTTCTCATTCACTGATGGCATTGCGCGAGACCCTTGATTGGCAAATCGCACCGCAACTGCGCAGCCTCAGAGGGGTCATCGAAGTCAATACCAACGGGGGTCAACTCCGCTCCTATCAAGTGGAACCCGATCCAGAAAAAATGCGATATTATAATATCCATTTAAGGCAGTTATTTACTGCCCTTCAAGAAAATAACAGTAATGAAGGAGGAGGCTACCTACTCTTACGATCCCAAGAACAACGTATCGTTCGAGGTGAAGGATTAATTCAATCCATTGATGATATTAAAAATATCGTATTAGATTCTAGAGGTGACGGAACACCTATTTATCTTCATCAAGTCGCAAAAGTCGATTTTGCACCTGTTCTCAGACAAGGTTGTGTGACGAGAGATGGGCAAGGCGAAGGGGTCGTTGGGATCGTGATGCTCCTTGCTGGTGAAAATTCTCGCGAGGTCGTTCAAAGAACAAAAGTCAGAATGGAAGAAATCAAAAAAACACTTCCTGAAGGTATGGAAATTGATGTTATTTACGATCGAACCGAATTAGTTGAACGAACAGTGAAAACTCTACAAACCAATTTAATTGAAGGGGGTATTTTAGTCGCCGTTGTGTTACTGATCTTATTAGGGAGTTTTCGTGCAGGTTTGATCGTGGCCTTGGCGGTTCCTTTATCGATGGCGGGTGCTTTTGTAGGAATGTGGGCTGCGGGGCTATCTGGCAATTTAATGAGTCTCGGTGCGATCGATTTTGGGCTTATTGTTGATGGAAGCGTTGTGTTAATCGAAAATGTAGTCCGAAGAGTTGCCGAGTATCGACATCATCAAAAACAAAACCGTGCTCCAATTGATATCGTTCGGCTTGCCTGCCAAGAGGTTGCCCGTCCTGTGGTCTTCGGGGTCGGAATTATTCTAATTGTTTATCTCCCGATTCTCACACTCAGAGGGGTCGAAGGCAAAATGTTCCGACCGATGGCACTCACGGTAATTTTTGCACTTCTCACCTCTTTAATTCTGGCACTGCTTCTCATGCCGGTTCTAGCTTCGTTGTTTTTAAGAAGTGTGTCAGAGAAAGAACCTATTCTCATTGTTTGGGCCAAAAAAATCTACCGTCCTATACTTGAAATCACACTCACTACCCCTTTATCGATTCTTGGTATTGCATTGGGTATATTTATCCTCAGTCTGTTATTAGCATCTCAAATGGGTGCTGTGTTTATTCCAAAACTGGACGAAGGTTCTATAGCCATTCAAGCGACACGACTACCAAGCGCTTCACTCGAAACATCAGTTGAAATGACAACTCGATTAGAACAATGTTTGAAAAAAATGCCAGAAGTAGAATCGGTCGTGAGTAAAAGTGGCAGACCTGAGATTGCTAATGACCCTATGACAATCAATCTAACGGATGTGATTGTGACACTAAAACCTCGGGAAACTTGGAGATTCAATAGCAAAGAGGAACTTGTTAAAGAAATGGAAAAACTTCTGGAGCTTGAAGTGCCTGGTCAAATTTATGCTTTTAGTCAACCGATTGAATTACGAGTGGCCGAGTTGGTAGCGGGTGTTAAAACTGATATTGGAATTAGTATTTATGGTGATGATTTAGATCAAATGAGAGAAACTGCAGAACAGGTTGCTGCCATAGTTGGAAAAGTTCCGGGCGCTGCAGATGTTGCTGTGGAATTGACGGGTGGTTTACCTTACCTGCGTGTGATTCTAAAACGAGATGCGTTAGCCCGTCATGGTATTAATGCTCATACCGTTTTAGATATTATTGCTACGATTGGTGGCAAAGAAGTTGGTCAAGTTTTTGAAGGTCAAAGACGCTTCCCGTTGCAAGTTAGATATTCACCCACTGTACGTGAGGATTTAGAAGCAATCAAACGAATGACCGTGCCTGATATTCAAGGCCGACATATTCCCATTAGTCAACTTGCCGAAATTAAATTTGAAGATGGTCCTGTTCAAATTAGTCGGGAATCAATACGCCGGCGTGCCGTGATTACCTGTAATGTTCGTGGGCGTGACCTTTCTGGGTTCGTGAATGAAGCTCAGGCAACGGTTGACGAAAAAATTAACCTTCCCACGGGTTATGCAATTAGTTGGGGGGGGCAATTCAAAAATTTACAAGAAGCAACCCGTCGCCTCAGTATCGCCGTTCCGATTAGCCTTTTGCTCATTTTTGTGCTATTACATTCCACATTTTCATCTACCAAATTAGCGTTACTAATTTTCTTGAATGTGCCGTTAGCGGCCTCGGGAGGGGTCTTCGCTTTATTCATTCGGGGAATGGACTTCTCTATCTCTGCGGGTGTTGGCTTTATCGCACTTTTCGGAGTTGCTGTTCTAAATGGTGTGGTTCTTGTCACCTACATAGTTGAACTGAGAAAATCGGGCTATTCCCGACTGGAAGCCTCCGCACAGGGCGCTATGACCCGAGTTCGACCCGTGCTCATGACGGCCTTGGTTGCGATGCTCGGTTTCATTCCCATGGCTTTCTCAAGTGGAGCCGGCGCAGAGGTTCAAAAGCCCTTAGCAACAGTTGTGATTGGAGGATTAATCACATCTACCATGCTGACATTATTTGTGATACCCTCTATATTTAAATGGTTTGATCCGATCCCTGAAAATCCAATCGAAATGAATCAATAATTTGTTCTCACACAACTTCACTCGAAGCGAATCAATAATTCCCCAGCTACGGTTTGATTACCTACCTTTGCTAAAACCTCGGCAATTTTACCTGCCTTTTCTGCGTATAGTGTTGTCTCCATTTTCATGGCTTCTAAAGTCACTAACTTTTGACCGGCAACAACCTCTTCCCCTTTATTCACAGCCACGCCTACAATGGCGCCGGGCATGGGAGAGGCGACATGCTTCGGATTATTTGTGTCGGCCATGACCCGTGCAGATTGTGTCTGTTTCGCAAGTGTTTGATCGGTAATTAACACGTCTCGGGGTTGACCGTTCAGCTCAAAAAACACTAATCGTTTTCCATCTTCGTGAGGATCGCCCACAGTTAGGAATTTGATAATCAATGTTTTTCCTGGTTCAATTTCGACGTTAATTTCTTCCCCTTTCTCCATCCCATAAAAAAAAGTGTGAGTTGGGAGAACCGAGGTATCGGAATATAATCTTTGATGTTCAACAAAATCGGCAGCCACCTTTGGATACATTAAATGATTCATCAAATCCCACTGGGAGACCTCTCGTTCATATTTTTTGGAAAGTTCTGCGCGGGTCGCCTCTAAATCAATACTGGGAATCACTAAGCCCGGTCGTTTGGTGAGGGGTGTTCTCCCTTTGAGAATTTTCTTCTGTAATTCTGATGGAAAACCTCCGGGAGGTTGTCCTAATTTTCCTTCAAAGAATTCAATCACAGATTCAGGAAATGCAATTTCTCTTTGTGGGTCGAGAACCATCTCTGGGGTTAGGTTATTGGCTAACATAAATAGAGCCATATCACCCACCACCTTTGAAGAAGGGGTTACTTTCACAATATCGCCAAATAATTGATTCACAGCGGCATAGGTTTTGCCGATTTCATTCCAACGATTGCCGACCCCTAGAGATTGAGCTTGCTGGTACAAATTGGCGTATTGTCCGCCGGGCATTTCGTGCAAGTACACCTCCGAGGAGGCCGATTTTTGCCCCGTCTCGAAAGGTTCATATTGTTTACGGACGTCTTCCCAATAATTCGCAGTGGTTTGAAGTTGGTCGAAGTCAAATTCTGGGTCCCGAGATTGGAAGCGCATCGCTTCCACAAAGGCATTCAAACTGGGTTGACTGGTCAGACCCGCCATACTGGAAAAGGCACAATCCACCACATCGACACCCTCTTCGGTGGCCATCAATAATGTGGCGATTTGTCCGCCCGCTGTGTCGTGGGTGTGGAGATGAATCGGAATCCCAATTTCTTGCTTTAAGGATCGGATCAATTGACGGGCAGCAAAAGGTTTCAATAACCCTGCCATATCTTTGATCGCTAGTATATGTGCCCCCCCCTTCTCTAGGGATTTTGCTAAATTGATGTAATAATTCAATGAATACTTATTTCGTTTTGGATTTTGAATATCCCCCGTGTAACAGACTGCGGCCTCGGCGATAGCCTTGGGATTCTCTCGAACCATTTCAATTACAGGCAATAGATTTTCGATCCAATTTAATGAATCGAATATCCGGAAAATATCAATACCTGCTTGTGCCGCTTCCTTCACAAAGCTCCGCACGACGTTATCGGGATAGTTGGTATAACCGACGGCGTTGGCAGCGCGGAGTAACATTTGAAAGAGGATGTTCGGAATTAATTCTCGGAGTCGCGTAAGGCGATCCCAAGGCGATTCTTTTAGGAATCGCATGGCAGTATCAAAGGTTGCCCCCCCCCACATCTCCAAAGAGAACAAATTAGCATGAGTATGAGCATAACGAGATGCCACTTTTAACATGTCGTATGTTCGCATTCGCGTTGCAAATAACGATTGATGCGCATCTCGCATCGTGGTATCGGTAATCCAGATTTTTTTCTCTTGCATCAACCATCGCGCAAAACCATCTGGCCCTAATTCGTCGAGTCGGTTTTTTGTTCCTTCAGGAACGGGTTTACTCTGATCGATCAAATCCCGAGCGGTGGTTCCAACCGTCGGGGATTGCGGAAGTTTTGTTCTCCAGTTCGCTGTTTTTTCTTTCAAATCGGGGTGACCATTCACGGTAATGTTGGCAATATATGTCAACAATTTCGAGGCCCGATCTTGACGGTTGGTAAAGTGGAAAAGTTCTTTGGTCTCATCAATGAATTTCGTTGTTGTTTTGCCTTCTAAGAATTTTGGATGCGTGACTAAATTCAATAAGAATGGAATGTTTGTTTTGACACCCCGAATGCGAAATTCTTGTAAGCAACGTTCCATTCTTCGGGCTGCATCTTCAAACCTGAGTCCGTGGGTGGTCACTTTCACAAGTAAAGAATCATAAAAGGGAGTGATAATCGCCCCTGCAAAGGCAGTGCCTGCATCCAATCGGATGCCCGGCCCCCCTGAGGAGCGATAGGCCGATAGTCGGCCATAATCGGGCGCAAATCCATTCGCGGCATCCTCGGTGGTCACACGACATTGAATCGCGGCCCCGTAAGTTCGGATGCTGTTCTGATCGCCTAAACCCACTTCGGGATCGGATAACTTCGCCCCTTGGGCCACCAAAATTTGGGTTCGGACAATGTCATATCCGGTGATAACTTCGGTGACCGTGTGTTCCACCTGAATTCTGGGATTCACTTCAATGAAGTAGAATTCCCCTGTATCGTCATCTACTAAAAACTCCACGGTACCTGCGTTGTTCAGTTGAACTGCACGCCCGATGGCCACGGCCGCATCGAGTATATTTTGGCGTGTTTTTGGGTCCAACCCTTGTGCGGGAGCCAATTCCACCACTTTTTGATGGCGACGTTGAACGGAACAATCTCGTTCAAAAAGGTGGACGATTCCCCCATGATTATCGCCAATGAGCTGAACTTCAATGTGACGGGCACGGCGAACTAATTTTTCTAAAAAGACATCAGAAACGCCAAAGGCATTCCCTGCCTCTCGCTGGGCTTGTTCCAGTGCGGGGGCAAGTTGATCGGCAGTGAGAACTGCTCTCATGCCTCGCCCCCCCCCTCCCATGGAGGCCTTCACCATCACGGGGTAGCCCAATTTCTCGACTAATTTTTGGGCATCCTCTAGATTCTTGACCGGTTCCGAAGAACCCGAAAGAACAGGCACCCGAGCTTGTTCTGCAATTTTTCGTGCGGCTACTTTGTCGCCGAGTTGTTCAAGGATTTCTGGTTTCGGCCCAACAAAAGTGATTCCTGCTTCGGCACAGGCACGGGCAAAATTCGCATTTTCGGAAAGGAACCCGTACCCCGGATGGATCGCATCGGCACCAATCGACTTGGCTAATTCGACAATCCCCGTGATGTCCAAGTAGGAGCGAATCGGTTCGCCGACTTTGCCAACTTGATAGGCCTCATCGGCCTTGAAGCGATGCAATGCGAAGCGATCTTCATGGGAATAAATCGCAACCGTTCGGATTCCTAACTCATGTGCCGAGCGGAAAACTCGAATCGCAATTTCCGAGCGGTTCGCCACCAAAATTTTCTTGAAAGTTTTCACGAATATCCTTCAATCGAACAGAGCCGCTAAATTCAAACGTGGTTAGGTATAGCAAAAATGTACCTTAAAACGTAGTGGGGATAAGGTTCGTTCGTTTATTCGCGCCACTCTCGGAGATACTTTCGCTAAATTAGGCCTTTCACTACCTTTTTTCCCTCTCCCTTTCGATTGAAGAAGTTTTTATGAGAACAAGCCTAAACAAGAAACTTACTCATTTTGCCCGTACATGATTCTTGCTGGGTACGGATTGCCATAACATTCCGACTCGCTGATCTTGGCCCCTTTTCGTAATTTAATTGGGTAGAATCATCGCCCCTGAAATTTTTTTTGAATCGGCATCCGATGAAATATCGCACATTTGGTCGTTTGGGTTGGCAGGTCTCGGAAATTGGCTATGGCATGTGGGGGCTTGCAGGCTGGAAAGGCGGCGATGCCGAGGAAATTCGTCGTTCCTTGCATTTGGCCGTGGAAAACGGTTGTAATTTTTTCGACACGGCCCTTGCCTATGGTGAGGGCAAAAGCGAAACGCTCCTTGGTGAGTTGGTGCGAGATTACCCGCAAAAGAAATTGTGGACCGCCTCGAAGATTCCCCCGAAAAACCGGATATGGCCCTCGCGAAGGGGGTTTACTCTCGATGAGGTTTTTCCACCGGACTATATTCAATCGAGCGTGGAAACTTCGCTAAAAAACTTGGGGTTACCGAGCCTTGACCTGATCCAATTTCACGTTTGGGAAGATGATTGGGCAGAAGATCCCCGTTGGCAAACCGCCATTGACAAACTCAAATCGCAAAAGCTCGTTACCGGTGTTGGAATCTCGATTAACCGTTGGGAACCAGAAAATGCGATTCGCACACTTCGGACCGGCTTAATCGATGCGGTGCAAGTGATCTACAACATTTTCGATCAAAATCCGGAGGATGAGCTTTTTCCGGTTTGCCAAGAATTAAATATCGGTGTGATCGCTCGCGTTCCCTTTGATGAAGGGACCCTAACAGGAACGCTGACCAAAGAAAGTAAATGGGAAGAAGGCGATTGGCGTAACACCTATTTTGTGCCGGAAAATCTGATTCCTTCGGTGGAACGGGCTGAGAAACTTAAGCCCTTGATTCCCACCGGTTCCACCATGCCCGAAATCGCTTTGCGGTTTATTCTCTCGCATCCTGCCGTCTCGACGATTATTCCCGGTATGCGGAAAGAATCGCATGTGCGCGCTAACCTTCGCGCCAGCGATCTTGGGGGACTCGACCCTGCTCTCTTGCAAGAATTGAAAAAACATCGTTGGACCCGCCGACCTACCGAATGGTCGCAGTAAGCCCCCCGTGGAAGCAGTAAGCCCCCCCTTTTAATCCGAGGTATCCATGTCTGTATCCGTTCAATCCATGACCGATCGCATGAAAGCGATTGTTGGGCCCCAGGCGGTGTTGACCTCCCCCAGCGATCTGATGGTTTACGAATGCGATGGTTTTACGATTGAAAAACAAACGCCCGATATTGTCGTTTTCCCCACCACGACGGAACAGGTGGTGCAAATCGTTCAAGCCTGTCGGGAACTGAATCTCCCGTTTCTGGCCCGAGGTGCCGGTACCAGTCTTGCGGGAGGGTGCGTCCCCGTCGGGGGGGGGGTAATGATCGGCTTGGCTCGCATGAAAAAGATTTTGGAAGTGAATGCGGCCGATCGTTATGCCTTGGTCGAAGCGGGTGTGGTGAATCGTTGGCTAACGGAAGCCTGCAAAGCCCAAGGGCTTCACTATGCTCCGGACCCTTCCAGCCAAGGCGCTTGCACAATCGGCGGAAATGTGGCCACCAACTCCGGTGGTCCGCACACCTTAAAATATGGGGTCACCGTCAATCATGTCATGGGCATTGAGTTGGTCTTACCGAGTGGAGAAGTGATTATCACTGGCGGCCCCGTTGAAGATTCGCCCGGCTACGATCTCACGGGGGTCACTGTAGGCAGCGAAGGCACATTCGGCATCGTCACGAAAGCATGGGTGCGCCTGACGCGCAATCCCGAATCGTATCGCACACTGTTGGGGGTGTTTCATTCGGTTGATGATGCCACGAACACCATCAGCGATATTATTGGAGCAGGGATTGTCCCCGGCGCGTTGGAATTGCTGGACAAACTCATTCTCGGTGCCGTCGAGCAAGCGTTCCGATTTGGGTTTCCATTAGATGCCGGTGCGGTGTTGATTATGGAGGTCGATGGGGTCAACGCCGGTTTGGATGAGGAAGCCGCCAAGATTGAAGCCATTGCCAAGAAAAATAACGTCCGCGAAATCCGACGTGCCAATAGCGAAGCCGAACGATTACTTTTGTGGAAAAGCCGTAAACAAGCCTTTGGTGCTGTGGGACGTTTGGCCCCGAGTTATTGCACGCAAGATGGGGTCGTTCCCCGTACCAAACTCCCAGAAATCATGAGGTTTATCAATCAAACCAGTGAGAAGTACCAAATCAAGATTGCGAACATCTTCCATGCCGGCGATGGGAACATCCACCCGATACTTTTATTTGATGAACGTGACCCCCAACAGGTGCAAACAATCTTAGAGGCCGGCTTTGCCATTCTCGATGAATGCATTCGTCTCGGTGGCAGTGTGACGGGAGAACACGGTATTGGGGTGGAGAAAATCGATTTTATGCCCAAGCTGTTCAGCCCCGATGATTTGCTTTGGATGACCCGTTTACGGAACGCTTTCAATCCGGAAAATCGTTGTAGTCCGAGCAAAATGTTGCCCACCTCCGGAGCTTGCCCCGAACCTAGCCGGATTCAATTAACGAAACCATCACGGCGAGCCTCGGTCTAGAAATGTTCCAACGCAGTTGAAGTTAGATGGGGTCACGGTCACTCTTGTGGATTAGCACCGCGACACGAACTTCAAAACGCTTTCGCCAAGTCCACATTTCACCAACGACTAGAATATCCCAGATGAAGGAGGGCATTCTCTGAGATGCCCCCCCCCCCCCCCCGCAGACACGATTGGCTTCCGCACATTCCACGAATCGACACACATTCCACGAATCGCTTTTCACTCATTGAATGACGCTCACTCATCGAATCGCCTTTCACTACATGAATCCACTTTCACTCCTCAAATCGCCGTACAATATCTGTACGCTCTAGCTCGTGGAACTCGCCATGCTTACAAGTACATCCCTAAAAGAATTGGGCCTGTTTTCCTCTTCGGGTGCGATTCAAATCGGTCAACGCTCCCTTGAAGGGATGGGGGGAATTCGTCCCGCCATTTCCCCGATCGATGGTAGCGATTTGGCAACGTTGCGTTTAGCCGCTGCCGATCAAGTGCCCGACGTCATTTCGGAAGCTCAAAAAGCATTTCGTATCTGGCGCAGGGTACCTGCCCCTAAGCGAGGGGAATTGGTAAGGCGGATTGGCGAAAAACTTCGAGAGAAGAAAGCGCTTCTCGCCGAGGTGGTTTCTTGGGAGGTCGGCAAAATCACCCAAGAGTCGTTGGGCGAAGTGCAAGAAATGATCGACATTTGCGATTACGCCGTAGGGCTTTCGCGGCAATTATTTGGCCTAACGATTGCCAGTGAAAGGCCCCATCATCGCCTTATGGAACAATGGCATCCGTTAGGTCCCACGCTGGTGATTACCGCGTTTAATTTTCCGGTGGCAGTCTGGGCATGGAATACCATGATTGCGCTGGTGTGTGGTAACCCGATTATTTGGAAGCCGTCGGAAAAAGCTCCTCTTTGTGCTTTGGCAACGCATGCACTGGTTCAAGAAGTTTTGAAGGAATTCCCCGATGTTCCCGATGGTTTACTGAGTGTCATGATTGGGGATTCAACTTTGGGTCAGCGGCTGACCCAAGCTCCCGAAATTCCGTTGGTCTCGGCCACGGGATCGGTCCGTATGGGGAAAGCGGTGGCTCAGACGGTGGCTCAACGGTTGGGCCGGAGCCTGTTAGAACTCGGGGGCAATAACGGCATGATTGTCGCTCCCAGTGCCGAGCTAGATTTGGCCGTCCGTTCGATTGTCTTTGCTGCCGTGGGAACGTGTGGTCAACGCTGTACGACCCTGAGACGTTTGATTGTCCATCGTTCGATCCGTGAAAATTTGTTGGATCGATTGAAACGCATTTACAATCGTCTTCCCATCGGCAATCCTCGTCAGGCAGGGATTCTTGTCGGTCCCTTGATCGATGCGGCTGCTTTTCAGGCCATGCAACGAGCTTTGGAAAGAGCCGTTCAAGATGGGGGGATCGTCACCGGAGGGACCCGTTTGACTTCGGGGGTCCCCCTAGGTGGGTATTACGTTCATCCCGCGTTGGTCGAAATGCCTGCCCAAACGGCGATTGTTCGTGAAGAGACCTTTGCCCCAATCCTGTATGTTTTAACCTACGACGATCTTGAAGAAGCGATTGCTTTGCATAATGCGGTACCGCAGGGTCTCTCCTCGGCCATCCTGACGAACAACCTGCGTGAGGCAGAGTATTTTCTCTCCCCTATGGGTTCCGATTGTGGCATTGCCAACGTCAACATCGGTACCAGCGGGGCCGAAATTGGGGGCGCCTTTGGAGGAGAAAAGGAAACCGGTGGGGGACGCGAATCGGGTTCGGATTCGTGGAAGGCCTATATGAGACGGGTCACCAACACGATCAATTACTCGTTGGAACTTCCTTTAGCTCAGGGTATTCGCTTCGATATCGATTAGCATGACATTATTGCTCCAAGCGGTCACGAAAATTTTTCCCAATCGCAGGGGGGTCCAAAAGGTCTCCCTGTCGATTCCTAAAGGGAGCCATTTTGCCTTGATGGGTCGAAGTGGTTCGGGAAAATCGACCTTGTTACGTTTGATTGCCGGATTAGAAAAGCTCGATTCCGGAAGCATCACTTGGGAGGGAATCGCTTGGGATTCACTCGCTCCCCATCAAAGGGGAGTGGCATTTGTTCCTCAAAAGGTCGTCATTTTCCCTCATTTGAATGTGTTTGAAAATTTGGCGCTCCCGTTACGACTTTTGCCCCGAAAGACCCGACCCAGTCGCCCCGAGATCGAACGCAAAGTCCAGCGAACCGCAGAGCAACTTCGGCTCGAACAATACTTGAAAAGCCGCCCTTATGAACTTTCGGGGGGAGAACAACAACGGGTCGCCTTGGGACGGGCCATGATCCGTGAAGCTAAACTGTGGTTGCTGGATGAACCGTTTGCGGGGTTGGATCCCCCCTTGCAAAAGGAATTATCTCAAGAATTACACTTGCTCAGGGGGGCATTAGGTCTCACAATAGTTTGTATCACCCACGACCCTATTGATGTGATGGCTTACGCCGACCGCATCGGGTTGCTAGAGGAAGGGCGTTTACTTCAGTCCGGAACACCGGCCGAAGTTTATGCTCAGCCCAGTAACCTTTCGGTCGGTTTTCTTTTTGGTAATCCGTCGATGAATCTGCTTCGAGGTATCGCTCAAAAAGAAGGCTCATCATTCGTCTGGGTCAGTGAATCGGGGAGTATCCGTTGCTGTAGTCCCTGTTTGGGGGCACTCACTTTAGGCATTCGCCCAGAGTGGTTGACCCCACAACAACAGGGGTTAGAACTGGGAAATGCAACGGTACACGATTGCCGAGGGGTCGGACCCAATTACTGGTTTCTGGCCCAGTTCGACTCTCGCACCCGAGTTCAAGGAGTTAGCTCAACTCCCTTGAGCGGAGTCCTAAACCTTTACGCTCAAAAGTGGTGTTGGTTCCGGACGGAAACGGGTGAACGAATCGCCCTTGAACATTGAGATCATCCTTGGTTCATCGAGAACATCCTCGAAACATCCTTGGATCGTCGAGATTACGACAGTACCAACTATTTGACTTGATAGACTTCGGAGAAGGGGAATATGGCTCGGACGAAAGCAACGGTGAAAAAGAAGGATGAAATTGCCGAGCAGGAGCGAGAACGGCTGGCCCGATCGCAAATGGTGTTGACACTCATCGAGAATATGGCTCGGGAGAAAGGGGTCAGCCGAGAGGTGATCTTCACCAGTATTGAGCAAGCGATTGAATCGGCCATGGAACGGGCCATTGACATCGATGATGATATTCTGATTCACATCGATCGCCAAAGTGGTGAGATCATCGCTCAAAAGGCCGACCAATTGATTGACCCCGAACTGTTGGGGCGAATCGCCACCCAAGCAGCCCGTCAAGTGATGACGCAACGGATTCGCGAAGCCGAATCCGAAGGGGTCTTTTCCGATTTCAATGCCCGTAAAGGCGAATTGGTTTCGGGTTCCGTGTTGCGGGTAGAAAGTGGAACTTACATCATCTCCGTGGCCAAAGATGGAAAAACCGCCAGTGGCAATGTCGAGGCCATCCTCCCGAAAAGCGAAACCATTCCGGGTGAAACGCATGCGGTCGGGGATCGGATTCGGGCTGTCGTGCTTGAAGTCAAAAAAACAGGTACCCGCGTCAAAATTGTTTTGTCTCGCACCAGCCCCGAATTCGTCAAAGCTCTGTTCGAGCAAATCATTCCCGAAATCCAAGATCGAACCATCGAAATCCGTAGCGTCGCTCGGGAACCGGGCTATCGCTCGAAAGTGGCCGTCAGTTCGATTGATTCCAAGGTCGATGCCGTGGGTGCCTGCGTCGGGGTTCGCGGCAGCCGAATCAAAGAAGTGATTGATGAACTCAACCAAGAACGGATCGATATTGTCCGCTGGAACGATTCGATGCAGGTCATGATTCCCAATGCCCTTCAACCTGCTGAGGTCGAAGATGTCCAACTCTATCCGAGGTTAAATCAGGCGATTGTCTTGGTCGATGAAAAAAATCTTTCCTTGGCCATTGGTAAACGCGGGCAAAACGTCCGCTTGGCCAGCAAACTGGTGAATTGGAATATCGACGTGATGACCGTCGAAGAACTCACTCGGGATTTGGAAAAGGCCGAGCGCTATTTCAGCCGTATTCCCAATATGACTCCCGAAGTGATGGAAATTCTCATTACCGAAGGCTTCTTCACTTATGCTTCGCTCAGCTACCTGACTGCCGAAGATTTGTCTGAGATGACCGGACTGGACCCCGAAGTAGCTGATGACATGATCGAGTATGCCGAGGATGAAGCTCGGCGAATCGAACGAGAAGGGGAACCCGAATGGGCCAACCCACCCGAACCCGAACCCGAACCGGAAAACCAATCCACCACCGAAGAAGGTTCGAGCGAATCGGAAGGCGAAGAACAAATCGTGGGCTTCGCAGAACCAGAAGAAGCGCCCCCCCCGCCATCACAGACTGCCGAATCCTCGCCTCCCCCTGCGGAACCCGCACCCGTTGAAGGAGATATTAACTCGTTATTTGCGCCCGAACCGACTGCAGAGGAAACCAAACCCGAAAATGAATCGGGTGACCAATAATCGAAATGGTGTTGACTCGCCCGAAATTTTAATCCCGAGATGACTATGGCCGTGAAAATTGAAATCCCCTCTCCGCTCCGAGAGTTTACCGGTGGCCTTGTCGATGTGCCCGTCACAGCATCCACCGTCAAAGAAGCACTGAACTCCTTGGTCGAACAATATCCGAACATTGGCCCCAAATTGTTCGATAATGGGAAAATTCGTCCCTACATCAATATCTTTGTCAACGATGAAGATATTCGCTACCTCGACGAAATGGAAACCACCGTTGCCGATGGGCAAACGATTGCTCTCGTTCCCGCCGTTGCAGGGGGTTAACCAGAAGCATGAATGCTTTCCTGTTTCGTTCCATTCCTCTGACCCCCAAAGGCAAAGGGTTAATACATGGCTGAACATCCTGACGATTCGGACTATATCGAAGTGCCCGAGGGTGTTTCGATCTTCCCTGAAATTCCCGAAGAGCTGGGGATTCATCCCCTATTTCTGGCCATGCTGCAAAGCTATGTTTTTCTAGCGGGGTCGGAAGAGAATATCGTTCACCCAGCCGCTGCGGAAGAAGCATTAGGCATGATGGAATCGTATCTTCAACGAATCAAAGGCCCCGACCTGAAACGTCTCAAAGAGGACATTGAAACTCTGATTGGCTTCGCAAAAGACGAAAAATGGGACTCCGATAGTATCGAGTTTCTCAAAGAATTTCTCAGTATGAATGGCATCAAAGGATAACGATGCTGGCCCCTTGATCCCCATAACTCCTTGGGTGACGGCTTCCACCATCCTTTCCGAAGGGAGAGACTAGGCCACCCCTTTCGGAACAGCAAATCCCAGAGTTTCACAAAGGCTCTCGACCCCCAGACGGTTACAGAAATCACCAAAGGCTTCATTCGCCAACCGCTCTGCTTTGAAGCGGGTCAACAACTTCCGGAAAATCTCGGGTAACTGGGAACGAGGAACTAAATCCTGAAACATAAACGCCAAACGGGTTCCCAACTGATTGCCCCCGATGAACAAGGTGTACTTCTCACCACTGCGCCCCACGAGTCCAATATCGGGATTATAAGGTCTCGCGCAGCCGTTGGGGCAACCCGTCATCCGAATGGAAATGGGCACATCAGCAAGGCCCAGTTCTTGAGCGATCGTTTCCAATTGGGAAATGATCGTTGGTAAGGCCCGTTCACTTTCGGTAATCGCAAGGCCACAAGTCGGGATCGCAGGGCATGCCATCGACCAGCGCCGTAACAACGAAAGATTGCTCGGTCGAGGAACACCGTGGGAATCGAGTATCCCATCGATCGTTGCTTTGTATTCTGGAGCAATATCACACAACAAGACATACTGGTGACCAGTCACGCGCAAGGAACATTTGAAGGTTGAGACAACAGTCCGCAAGGCCGTGCGGAGTTTCAATGCCCCTTCATCCTTCACGCGACCATTCTCGATAGAAAGCCCTAAAAACCATTTGCCATCGCCTTGAGGATGCCAACCATGATGCAGGTCGGCCCCCGTGATCGGCAATTCTTTGGGTAACTGAATGGGTTTTTGCCAATAATCACGGGTAAAGACTTCACGGACTCGTTCGATTCCCCAATCATGAATGACATATTTAATCCGCGCCCGTTTGCGATCGGCCCGATTGCCATGATCGCGATAGAACTTAATCACTGCCTCCGAGGCGGCAACGGCCTCATCGGGAGTGATGTAGCACAGAGCTTGACCTAAATGAGGGAAGGTATTGGGATTGCCCGAAGTGCGACCGAACCCCCCCCCCACAAGCACGTTATATCCTACGGTTTGGCCATTCTGAACGTCGGCCAAGAAGCCCAAATCGTTGGCGAGAACGTCCACACAATTATCATGAGGCAACGAAATGGCCGTCTTAAATTTTCGGGGCAGATACACTTTGCCGTAAATCGGCTCGACATCATTTTCCTGATCGGCATCGGGCGACATTTTCTCGCCGTTGAGCCAAATATCATGATAGGCCTTAGATCGGGGAGCTAAATGGGCGGCAA
>JAOAAA010000055.1:14288-24768 GCA_026419115.1 Gemmataceae bacterium | reverse complement strand
CCTCCTCCCAGCTTCACCACACTGGTACCAAGTCCACCGCCCCCCGTGGAACCGCCGATCCTCAAACCGGTCGAACCGGTCGTAACCAGACCGGCATCCGCCGAAGTTTCGGTGCTTGGTTCGCGGAAATCGCTTCCACCCACTGCCGTTGCTAAACTTGTTAAAGACCTTTTGAAATTGCCTGCCGGTCCGGGGGCAGCTATCATCCTTGCGGAAATTCTCGGGGAACCTAAAGCGAAACAGAAACCCGCTATCTAAAGGTCTCTCTCTTTATGACCCAAATACTCGATCGTGAAGAATATATTGAGCAGGCCTATTTCTTTCGTACCTTCCGCGAACGGGTTGCCGAAAATATCCCTGCTCAGGAAGTTTTGGAACGACTTCCTGAAGAGTTGCTCACCACCACACGCTTACACATGGCCGTTCAGTTTCTGGCCACGGAGTTGAAACATTCTGGTTTACTCTCGACGGGTTTGGCCCAGCTGAAGCATTATTTCACCCCGTTTCAGACCTTTATCATGCAACAGGCCGAAACCGAGGGATTACGTTTCACCACGGCAACCGCGTTGCTGATTTTAGAACGAGAGGCCCAATATAAATCGGGGCAACCAACTCAGGCAGGGCTATTTGTTTATCAGTTTGAAGCCTTGTGCCGGAACCGCCTGAAGTATAACGATGGTATCCACGCGATTTCTCAGGACCCGATGTATAACGATGCTTGGCGCGACTATTTGGTAACCGTCCGGAAACAGGTGGGTATTATTGATTTTGCGGACTTGATTTACGCAGCCTCGGAACTTTCCGTTATAGAAATGCGTCGGAAAGACCCGTCCTACGAACCGAAAAAGGCCCCTCTCTTCGGTGAGAAAGAAGGGCGAATTGCTAAAGCCAGCCGTGGCCGCGACCCGTTGTTTTTATTCGCTGCTTTGCAACGCCAACTATCCTATCCCGAAGTTCCCAGATTCCGGCCCCGCGACGATGCCCATAGTAAACTGGAACTGATGCAAAACAAGTTGCGTGAACTCGAAGCACGGCTGAAATTGCTTGAAAGCGAAACCAGAGGCACCGTTGATTTAAGTCAGTTTGGGAAACCGGAAATTCTTCAAGATGACGATTGACGCAGTTCTTTGATTCTCTAACGCAAGATACAATATCGAAATTCAATATGTTTGGGGGGTGTGAATTCCCCCAGAGAATTGGGGTCAAAGGGCGTTAGTTGTCCTGATTTTTGCTCGGGGGCAATTTCTTCTCAGGTTCTTTCTTATCGTTACTCTTTTTTGCTTCTTCCAGTTTCTTCTTGATAGTTCGCTTGCGTTCCTCATCGCGTCGGGAAACGTTATCTAATTTTAGAGCTTCTTCCCAAATGCGAATGGCCTCTTGTTTCTCACCCAAGGCCATATGGACATCGGCCAAGTGGTCGAAAATTTCCACATGCCGACCATCTTTATCCTCGGCAGCCATTTTCAGATATTTCTTGGCCCCTTGGTAATCCTTCTTTCGATAAAGCACCCAGCCGAGACTATCGAGATAGCCCGCACTGTCTTTGTCTTCTTCTTTGGGTAAATCTTCGATTTTCTTGCGGGCTTCGCGATCTTTTTCTAAAGCTAAACGAATATATTTTTCGGCCTCGTCAAGTCGTTTGTTCAGATCGGCAAGAGTGAAACCAAGGTCGTTGAGATAAGAAGAATTATCGGGGTCTTCTTTCACCAAAGCCTCTAAAATCTCGATAGATTTATCGGGTTTGTTGGCATCCAGATAAATCCCACTGAGAGCATAGCGAAGACGTTCCGACAAGCGCTTTTTCTGTTCATCTTTCAGGGTTTCGGATTTCTTTAGTCGTTCGATTGCTTCCAAATAGGCTTCGACCGAATCGTCATACTTGCCCGATTCACGAAGAACCTCCCCTTTCAAACGAAGGAAATACCAGCCTCCCTCATCCCGTTTGACCAGATCGTTCGCGATTTCAAGAGCTTTTTGCGTTTCCCCTTTTCGTGCCAAGTTTTGAACGAGTTTTTCCAGTACAAAAGGCTTCATTTGATTGATGGGGCTATCGCGATCGTTCACTTCAAGGTCCAAAAATTCTTGACAAGCCGCGATGGCTTCGTTGTACTTCTTGTTCTGTGCAAACATGTCGATGAGGGCATCAAAAACATCGACCACCCGCGAGGCCGAGCCGAGCTTAGCGGCTTGCTCTGCAGCCGATTTGTAGAAGGCTTTCGCTTGCTCGACATTCTTAAAATAACCCGCTGCCTTCCCAAGAATAAAGCAAGCATTGTAGTTCAACGGATTTTTTTCTTCCTTGAGCATTTTCTCTGCAACATCCAATAGCTCCTTGGTTCCTTTTTCGTCTTTCAACAACATTGCCAAGGCCCTCGACATACCAACCGTACCCGAGGTCCGATTCAATTCCAAGGCCTTCTCACGAAGTTTATCATCAGCAAATGCCGAGAAATTCACGAGCAAACAAGCAAAACAGGCAAGCAAGGTTCTTGCCAAAAAAGTCCGAATGAGCATGAAATATCCTCTCCAAATAGCCTGAATGGTGTTAGTTTACCGATTTTCTTGCTTCTCTGCCATGCGAGAATTTTCATTCGTTACTCGTGGTGCATTCGACCTCGAAGGGGACCAAGAACAGAGTCGATTTGTCGCCTTCCTATGCAGTTCTTAAACTCACTGATGACCCACCTTTTTGGATTACCATTATGAAACAGTTTCTTCCCCTGTTTGTTTGGTTCAGCTTAATAGTGCCGATCTTCGGGCAGGATCAACCCGTTCCCGCACAGCAAGCGGCCAGCAAGTTTACCCTTCCTGAGGGATTCTCGGCCACGCTATTCGCAGGTGAACCCCACATTGTGCAACCCATCGCTTTTACCTTCGACGATCGCGGGCGAATGTGGGTTGTGGAGTGTGTGAGCTATCCCAAGTGGACCACCGAGAAAGAAGGAAAAGATCGGGTGGTGATTTTGGAAGATACCGATGGAGATGGAAAGTTTGATAAATCGACGGTTTTTTTGAATAACGGGCGTAACCTTTCGGGGATCGAATATAGTAGTCGGGGCATTTATCTTTGTTCCCTTCCTGAGTTGATTTTTATTCCAATTAAAGAAGGTGAGGATAAACCGGCAGGGCCTCCCCAAGTGTTATTAGATGGTTGGAATTTCAAGGATACGAAACACAACATTTTTAACAGTTTAATTTGGGGGCCAGATGGTTGGCTTTACGGATTAAATGGTATACAAGCTCGTTCCAAAGTGGGGCTTCCCAGTTCCCTAAATGAACAACGTATTGATATTAATTGTGGTGTATGGCGCTATCATCCCGTTACAAAAAAATTTGAAGCTGTAGCTCACGGCACGACGAATCCCTTTGGGCTTGATTTTGATGAATATGGCGAAGCATTTATCACAAATTGCGTGATCAAACATTTATTCCACGTTGTGCCCGGCATCAGAATGCAACGAATGTACGGGCAAGATTATAACCCCTATGCCTATGCGCTCGCAGGAAGCATTGCCGATTATATTCACTGGGCGGGGGGAGATTGGACCACTTCTCGGGGAGGAAAAGGCCCCCATTCGGATTTCGGGGGGGGGCACGCCCATGCCGGTTGTGCCATCTATTTAGGTGATAATTTTCCAAAGGAATATCGGGGGAGACTTTTCACCGCGAATATCCATGGAAATCGATTAAATAGCGACATATTAGAAAAATATCAATCCGGATATAAATCACGAAGGGCACCCGATTTTCTATTTGCTAACGATTCTTGGTTTCGTGGCATATGTGTGAAAACAGGACCCGATGGGGGGCTTTATGTGAGTGATTGGTGTGATACCGGTGAATGTCACAATTATGATAAGGCCGATATCACCAATGGGAGGATTTATCGAATAATTTATAACAAACAAAAAGGATGGTCAGGAAATCTCAACAACCTGACGAATGAGGAACTGTTAAAACTTCTTGAACATCCGAATGATTGGTTCCGACGCAAAGCACGAAGGATAATGACAGAACGTCATCAGGCAGGACAAATTCTTCCGATTCCTCAGGACATTCTTCAAAATGGTCCTTCGATGATAAAAGATGAGATATTGGCCTTGCAGTATGTTTGGTTATTTTCCTCAATCGGGTTACAGGAACCAATCTCAAAAGGTTTAACGAATCCCCACAATTCTGCACACGTTCGGGCATGGGTGGTTCGATCTCTTTCGGATTACCTATTTCTTAATCCTAATGATCCCAAGGACTATATCAAATCATTAGAAAATACCAATTACAAAACCCCGATCGAAAGGCTGGCACTGGCATCCGCTATTCGGAACTTACAGGGCCGTTCCCGTGAAAGGTTAGTTGAAAAACTACTCAAGGTGTCTCTAGATGAAGACAAAAACGATCACAACCTCCCGATTATGTCTTGGCTTGCATTGGAACCATTGATTACCTCGGGACAAAGTGCAACAAAATATTTGATGATGGTGAAATCTCCCTTATTAAGGGAATCGATTGCACGCAAAGCGGTGACTTTAGATCAAAAAGCATTGAGTAATCTCTTGGGAGAGATAGATAAATATAATCCGGAATTTCAGTATGATATTTTGAAGGGTATTCATGAAGCTCTAGCAGGGTATCGAGAGCTTCCGATACCTGAAGGTTGGTCCAAAATTTCGCAAAAATTGATCGAAAGTGACCATTCAGGGGTTCGCGATGTTGCTTCGAGTTTAGCTGTGAAATTCGGTGATAAAAATGCAATCAACCGGATGTTGGAAATTTTACAAAATACGAAATTCGATAATCAGAAACGAATCTCTGCATTAAAAACATTATTGACTCGAAAGCAGCCGGAACTTCTTCCCATATTAAAGAAATGTTTGGATGAGACATCACCGATCCGCAGCGAGGCGATTCGTGCTCTAGCCAGTTATAACGATCCGGAAACTCCCGACCTCTTATTGAAACGATACAAAAATTTATCTCAATCCGAAAAGGAAGATGCAGTACAAACTCTAGCTGCTCGATCGAATTGGACATTAGTGCTTTTGGATGCAGTGGAGAAAGGGACTTTAGCCAAAAATGATATTTCAGTATTTGTGGCCCGTCAGATCAACAATATGAAAGAGCCTGAAGTGAAAATCCGACTTGAGAAAGTTTGGGGGCAAATTAAACCCGTTTCATCAGAACGAAATCAATTGATACAGCAATACAAATCACTTTTGAACGCCGATGCCTTGAAAAAAGCCGATCTGCAAAAAGGGCGATTACTTTATGCCGCCAATTGTGCATCGTGTCATAAACTCCACGATGCCGGAGGAGAAGTTGGCCCTGCATTGACGGGTGCCCAGCGATCTAATCTCGATTACCTTCTTGAGAACATTGTGGACCCCAGCTCAGTTGTTCCTCGAGAATATCAAGTGACCGTGATTCGGTTACTCGATGGGCGAACGATTAATGGAATCATCCGCTCGGAGACTAAAGTTTCACTGGTCGTTCAAACAGCCAATGAAAAATTAACAATTCCGATTGATGAAATCGATTCAAAATCACAATCAAAATTATCCATAATGCCAGAAGGGATTTTGGATCGAATGAAAAAAGAAGAGATCATCGATTTAATTGGTTATCTTCAACATAATGAGCAGGTCCCACTCCCAAAATGATCGATTATTGAGAGAGAATTAGCGTTTTGGGTAAGGAGGAAGTTCAGGAATTTTCTTCTCTTCTTTCTTGAGTTTTTCAAGAATCACTTCGATTCCTTTGAGTAATTGTTCATCTGTCCCCGCATATTCCTTGGCTGGATCATTATCCACAATAATATCGGGATCGACGCCGTACCCTTCGATGATCCATTTCTTTCCTTCAACATCCACACGGGAAAATTCTGGCTTACTCAAATTCCCTCCATCCACAAATGGTAACGATCCTCGAATCCCAACGGTTCCTCCCCATGATCGTTTTCCGATCAGGGGTCCTAATTTATAATGTTTAAATCGATAGGGGAATAGGTCACCATCCGAAGCACTATATTCGTTCATTAAACAGACCATAGGACCATAGAATGTACCACTGGGATCGACCGTTGGGACACTATTGCGGCTGATTCCGATCATGGCAATTTCTCGTCGTAATCGTTCGATAATCATTGGGGAAACGTTACCCCCTCCGTTACCTCGCATATCAATAATTAACGCTTTCTTATTGAGTTGTGGATAATAATGTTTAATAAACTCGTTTAATCCTGTAGAAAGCATATCGGGAACATGAATATAACCGACTTGATCTTTCGTTGCTTCCGATACTTTCTTGATATTATTTTGAACCCAATCATGATAATATAACCGAGATTCGTCTGCGATGGGGGTAACCACAACCGCTCTGGCGCCTTTAAGATTTGGCGTAGTATTCACATGGAGTGTGATGGGACGATTCGGCGTATTGAGCAATAGTTCATAGAAATTGGGTAACTCATTCGTTGGGGTACCATTAATTTTGACGATATATTCACCTTCTTTAACATCAACTCCGATCTCGGTTAACGGGGATCGTAAACTCCGATCCCAATTGGCCCCTTGAAGAATTTTCTTAATTTGAACATATTTGGTATTGGGTTCAATCTTGAATTCTGCGCCCAGTAACCCTGTGGGGATTCGCTCAGCCTTTGGATAATCGCCCCCCCCCACATAGGCATGACCACAATTCAGTTCTGCAATCATCTCGCCGATAATATAGGTGAGATCGACCCGATGTCGGACATGTGGAACGAGCACCTCATATTTTTTCTTGATGGCCCCCCAATCGTTTCCGTGCAGGCCCGGATCGTAGAAGAAATCTCGCATTTGACGCCAAGACTCGTTAAAAATTTGTTTCCATTCTGCTTGGCGATCTAATCTCACTTCTAATCCCGATAAATCCAGTGGTTTGCCAATTTCGACATTACCCGCCTTGGGGGTATCGATAATCCCGTACTGCCCTCCTTTGGAAATGATCATTTTCTTTCCATCGTGGGAAATTTCGTAACCGGCCACTGAACCTAGAGAAATTTCTCTGGGACCACTGAGATCGTAGGCCATGAACATCGGCATGGAGTCCTTGCTTCCTTGACGAATGTAGTAGAGCAGGCCCCCTGTGGAACTCAGGTTCCGATAGTTTGCTGGTGTTATTGGCAATGAAAGAATCCGATCTTTAATTCCCTCGGTCTCAACTCTCAGATTGGTAAGGTCTTGATTGAAGGGGGGGGGAGTGGTTCCTCCCACCTCATCTTGCTTTGGCTTGAAGGGATTCTCAACGGCTTTAGCCAAGGTTACAAAATAAATCCGATTCATATCGGAATAAGAGTGATTCCATTCTGTTGCGCTAAACGTGGGATTATAGTCCCGTGCTGAAACGAAAAACAAATACTTTCCATCGCTACTGAATTTTGGTTGATTCGAGTTGAACCAATTATCTGTGACCTCAAATCGTTTATTTTGTTCGATTGAATACAGAATAATTTTGCTCACGCTGGCAGATTGTGGGAGAGTATAGGCAATCCATTTAGAATCAGGTGACCAAGTAAAATCACGAATTTCCCAAGCCTTGGCCTGTTCAACAAGCGTCACTTTCTTGGTTGATACATCGACAAATTGCAAGCGAAGTTTCTTATCCGACCAGAGAATTTTCTTACCATCTGGGGACCATTCTAATTCATATTTATAGGTATCGGCTTTTTCAGTGAGTTTAGTGGGTGCGTCCGACCCATCTTGAGGAATCGTATAAATTTCATCTTCCCCGCTGGCATCCGAAACAAAGGCAATGGATTTGCCATCAGGCGACCATTTGGGGTTTCTTTCATGAATGCCGGAAGACCCTGTCAAATTTCGAGTTAAGCCATGATTCGCCGGTACAGTAAAAATATCCCCTCGGGCGCTCATCAAGGCCCGCTTGCCATCGGGTGAAATATCAAAACCTGCGATCGATTTACTTACATTCACCAACCCGCCGCGAGCCGTTACACTATCATCTTGGATTGTGATCGAAATTTTTTCTATCTTCTCGGTGGCTAAATCCATTTTCATAATCCAACCACCATACTCAAACACAATTGCTTTATCTCCCAGAGAGGGGAATTTAATATCAAATTCTGTGAATTTTGTGACTTGTTTGGTGGCCTTTGTTTTTAAATCGTAGCTCCATAAATTGAATCGTTTATTTTCATCACGATCGGAAATAAAATAAATTTTGTCCCCTGCCCACATGGGAATAATATCACTGGCATCGTCTTTTGTGATTTGTTCGGTCTGTTTCGATTTGAAATCATAGATCCAAACTTCATCACACATCCCCCCTCTGTAGCGTTTCCAAGTTCGGAATTCACGAAAAATCCGATTGTAAACCAATTTTTCACCATTTGGGGAATAACACGCAAATCCGCCACGAGGTAAAGGAAGGGGTTCGGCCAAACCGCCATTCATGCTCACGGTATAAAGCTGACCGATAAAATCATTGAATGAAGCCATTCGAGATCGAAAGAGGATATTTTTCCCGTCCGGTGTCCAACCCATGACGATATTGTTTGGCCCCATTCGATCGGAGACATCATCACGGTTGAGTGTTGCTGTGATGGTGAGGCGTTTGGGCGTCCCCCCCTCGGATGGGATCAAATAAACTTCCGTGTTCCCATCGTATTGACCTGTGAAAGCAATCCACTTTCCATCGGGCGAGAAACGGGGGAACATTTCGATTCCTTCGTGACTGGTTAACTTTCGTGCCGTTCCACCTTGGACCGATGCGGAGTAGAGGTTCCCCGCATAGGTGAAGACAACCGAATCGCCATGAATGGTGGGAAATCTTAGGAGTCGTGTTTCACCTTGCTTTTCTACAGGTGGCGTTTGGGAATAACCCAAACCGCTCAGGATGAGGCCTGAAAGGAGTGAGAGAATGAATCGCATGATACAACCAAATAAGGAGTTACGGAAATTTCTTTTAGTTAGGGATATATCCCCCGCTTGGTATCGACAAGTTAAATAATTCTTGCAATGGCGATCCAAACGGCTTGAAGTGAGTGAGCAATCAACCCAATAAAACTGAGATGATACCTGTTTTGTGCTTGGGCGGTCCTCTATGCGATGTGCCTGAATCCTTACAATATGCCTAGCTTAAGGCAAGAAGGTACCTATGAACTTCAACCCTGTCTTGGATGTGCTGCGTCGTCGCACGGGATTGGACCCTGTTGCATTAGGGGAAAATCCTGTTTCCTCAGCCATTCAGCATCGAATGACGGCTTTGGGAATCGTTGACCCGTTTGTTTATGCTTCACGCTTACGGGACGATGATACCGAATTTTTTGCCTATGTTTCGGAGATTGTGGTTCCCGAGACGTGGTTCTTTCGGAATCCCGAAACGTTTGAAGCGTTAGCGAAATTCACCCAAACCGTTCTCCGCGATCGACAAGGGGGGCGAATCCGAATTCTCTCGGCGGGCTGTAGCACTGGGGAAGAGGCTTATACGATTGCCATTGCGTTGCACAAAATCGGTATCCCTCTCGCTTCGTGTGAGATTGAAGGGGTTGATCTTTCCCCAAGGCACATCGAGAAAGCAAGGCAGGCACGATACAACGATTTTTCGTTTCGTTCGATTGATGCTTCGGTGATGGCCCCTTACTTTCGACATAGTGAGGGATTTCTGGAATTGCTCCCGTTTATTCGCGATGCTGTCCGTTTTCGTGTTGCGAACTTGGCCGATCCGGTGTTTCTCGTGGGGGAACGACCCTACGATATTATCCTGTGTCGGAACGTACTCATCTACTTCACACCGGAAGCAAGAAAAAACGTTCTTTTCCGATTCGAACGCTTGCTAGCATCGGGGGGGGTGTTGGCTCTTGGTCACGCCGAGTCGAATGAATTAGATCGGAAAGTGTGGGAGCGATTCAGTTCCCCCACGCATGGGATTTTCCGACGTCTCAAGGATGTGTTCATCGATCCTTTGAATCCTGTGTTAACACCGGCAACGTGGATGGCATCGAAACCCACCGATTCTGGTACGCTCCGTCCCGTTTCTCCAATCGGTATCCCGAATCCCTCTCAAGCTCGATCGATGCCGCCGATTCCCTCAACTACTGTTCCGCTGCCTTTGGTTTCCTCACAACCGGCAACAGATTGTTGGAATAAAATTGGTGTGCAGGGAGATCGAACCTGTGCTGAATTAGAAAAAGTGGTGCATTGTCATAACTGCCCCGTTTTTGCGAATGCAGGGAAACGGTTCCTAGATAATCCTTCGCCGATGGGTTATCTGAATGAATGGACCGCGAGACTGGCAGATAGTTTGGTCGAAGCCGAGGCCGATTTACTTAGCCTATTAACATTTCGGATTGGTAGCGAATGGTTGGCCTTAAGGGTACCGGCGCTTTCTGAGGTTTCGCCCCCCCGCGAAATCCGCCGTTTGCCCCATCGTAGGGGGTTGCTCGCAGGGCTAATCAATATCCGTGGGGAGTTGCTCCCCTGTGTGA
>JAOAAA010000055.1:0-14278 GCA_026419115.1 Gemmataceae bacterium | reverse complement strand
CAGACGTGTATAAGAGACAGCTTGTGTAAAGCTCGATGAGTTATTGACTTTGACTCGGGATACACGCTCCCCCCATGAAAGAATGATTGTCACTGGTGGCAAGGAACGCTGGGTCTTTTTTGTCGATGAGGTCGATCGAGTTCGGCGTATTCCTTATTCCGAAATTATTGCCACGCCCGCAACGGTGGCCCGTGCAGCAGGGCGTTACACCAAGGGGACTTGGAATTGGGAAGGAAAAACGGCCGGCCTACTGGATGATGTTCGATTGTTCGACACCCTGCGAGAGCGTATCCGATGAGTGATGAAACACGCGACCCCTTATTGGAACTGTATCGTTCGGAGGTCCAACAAGCGACGGCCCAATTAGCCCGAGGGATTGTGACTCTGGAATTGGGGCCGCTTCCTACGAATATCCTCAATGAGATGGTCGAGGCCGTGAAATCGATCCGAAGTTCGGCACGGATTGTCGGCCTCGAACCCGTTTGTCGCCTGACGGTCGATGTGGAGAAAATTCTTTCTGCACCCAATGCCAGCGAAAATCTGGCCAGCCGCCTACAAGCCCTGCAAGAGGTGGTCACGGTTCTAGGAACGCAGGTCGATCTGGATGATCAACAATTAAGGGCTTGGCCCAAAAATCCCGATCTCATTAACCAATTGGCTCAACTCCTCAATAAGCAGGCTTCTTCCATTCCGGTACCTTCGCTGGAACCTGAGAAGCCACGTCCTGTGGGATTGGTCATTCCCACCATGAATGTATCGGTAGAAAAAGATCAGCTAAGCCCCTCCTTTGGTGGAACCGTCGAATCGGTCTTTTCCAAAGCGAATGAATCGGATAGCGAGGATATTTTATCCCCGATCGTTGCGGTTTCTTCTGCAGAGATAAAAGAGGACGAAACTCCCGAAGAGTCGATTTCTGCTACTTTGTTAGAGCTTTTTCGAGAGGAAGTCCAAAATCACACCGAGGCACTCGACTCCGGATTGTTAGCGCTAGAACAACGTCCCAACGATACTCAATTAATTGAACCATTAATGCGGGCGGCCCATTCACTGAAAGGGGCGGCTCGCATTGTGGGGGTCGATGCGGCCGTGAATTTGGCCCATGTGTTGGAAGATGTTTTGGTGGCAGCGCAGGTCAACAAGGTCACGTTGCAGCCAACGGATGTTGATGTTTTTATCCAAACGAATGATTTGTTGAAGTCCCTTCGTTCGGCCGATGAAACCTTTTTAAGGCAATGGTCGGCCGCTCATCAATCTGAAGTATCGCAGTTGATTGAGCAATTGGATAAAATCCTGCTGAATCAACCTCGATTGAATCCCCAGTCTGCTAAACCCGTACCGGTCACCAACTCGACACCTGCGGTTGTGGAACCGGTGAAAGAAATTCTTCCGCGAGAGAATCCCCCCCCCCCGAAGAAGCAAGAGGTTCAACCGGCCTCGCGGATCGAAGTGCCCCCCGCCCCCCCCAAGAGTGATCCGGAATCGATCGTGAAAGTTTCCGCACAAACGCTCAACCGGCTGTTGGGATTGGCTGGGGAATCGATGGTGCAAGCTCGCTGGTTACAGACCTTTGCCAGTGGCTTGGGGAAGCTCAAACGCTCGCATGACCAATTAGGCAATCTGCTCGATCGCTTATCGAGTCGTTTGCTCGAACAGCATGTGGGAGAATCGACCCTTGAAGATGTGGCACAGTCGAAACGGGTTCTCTCGATTGTGCGTCAAACCCTGATCGAATTATTCTCGGAGTTTGAGAACCATGCTGCCCGTTCGGATGACTTGAATTCGCGGCTCTATCGGGAGGTTTTGTCGAGCCGAATGCGTCCTTTTGCCGATGGCTTACATGGTTTACCCCGATTGGTTCGAGATATGGCGAAGAATCTCGGTAAACAGGTCGAATTGGTCATTCTTGGGGATGAGGTCGAGGTCGATCGGGATATTCTCGAACGATTAGAATCCCCGTTGACTCATATGTTACGTAACTCAATTGATCATGGAATCGAACTTCCGGAGCAAAGAATCGCTGCGGGGAAACCCCCTGTGGGTCAAATTGTTATCGATGCCAAACATCGGGCAGGAATGCTTTCGGTAACCATTCGCGATGATGGCCGTGGGGTCGATCTAGAGAAACTCCGCACGAAGATTGTCGAAAGGCAACTGACTGCTCCCGAGACGGCCAAAGCACTCACGGAAAATGAGTTGCTGGAGTTTTTATTTCTACCAGGGTTTTCAACGGCCTCGAAAGTGACCGAGTATTCAGGGCGAGGGGTCGGCCTTGATGTTGTTCAGGGAATTATTCGGCAAGTCGGGGGGACGGTGCGCTTAACCTCTAAATTTGGCGAAGGAACAACCTTTCATTTGATTCTCCCTTTGACCTTATCGGTCGTGCGAGCTGTATTGGTTAAGATTGCCGGAGAGCCTTATGCCTTTCCTCACAATCGAATTGAGCGCCTTTTACGGGTTCCTGCATCAGAAGTTCGTTCCTTAGAAGGAAAGCAGTTTATAATAGTAGATGGAGTGAATGTCGGTTTGGTCTCGGCGTCGCAAGTGATGGAATTAACGGGGAATCCTCCGCCGGACCCGTTGCCGATCATTCTGTTGTCGGATACGACGGGTCAATATGGGTTGGTGGTCGAAAATTTTATTGGGGAGCAAGACCTAGTGGTTCGGCCCCTCGATGCTCGATTAGGTAAAATTCCCAACATCTCGGCAGCGGCCATTTTAGATGATGGCTCGCCTGTTTTGATTGCCGATGTCGATGATCTGATGAGAACGGCCGATGTGTTTATCCAAGCGAATACCTTGCGGAAACTCTCGAAGGAAACAGGGGCAATTAGTTTAGGGCACCGCAAACGAGTTTTGGTCGTGGACGATTCCCCGACCGTTCGAGAAGTGGAGCGACAACTTTTGAATAGCTTGGGGTTAGACGTGGAAACGGCTCAAGATGGTCAGGAAGGATGGAACCGCTTACGAACCAGTAACCCCTTTGATCTCGTAGTATCTGATGTGGATATGCCCAGAATGACTGGGTATGAGTTTGTAAGATTACTTCGGTCCGATCCGCGATTTCGCACTCTCCCTGTCATTATGGTTTCGTACAAGGATCGACCGGAAGACCGTGCCAAAGGCAAAGAAGTGGGGGCAGATGTCTATCTCACGAAAACCTCACTTCACGATAATACCTTTACGGAAGCGGTTCGCTCGCTGATGGCACGGTGATAATGGCTTGTCCTCTCCCGAGTCGGATCAGATGACCCCGATGATCCGACGATCAGATGACTTGGTTTACAATCAGATGACTTGGTTTAGAACTTGATGGTATTTATGCGTATCGGTATTGTCAACGATCAAGCGCTGGCTCGCGAGGTACTCCGTTCGGTAGTCACCTCCGTGCCGGGCTATTCGGTGGCATGGACCGCAAATGATGGGATCGAGGCGGTTGCCAAAACGAAAACCGATAAACCGGATGTGGTCCTCATGGACCTGATTATGCCTCACATGGATGGGGTCGAGGCCACCGCCCGAATCATGGCAGAATGTCCTTGCCCTGTGTTATTGGTGACCTCAAGCACCACGGCCAACTTTTCGCAAGTGCATCGGGCGATGACCCTCGGGGGAATCGATGCCGTCAATACCCCGACTTTAGGACCGGGAGGGAAATTATTAAACACGGAACCCCTGCTCGAGAAACTGGCCAAAATTGCACAAAAGCGATTGCTCACACCGATTCCCCGAGTGGTTACCTCGTCAACGACCGATAGTCAAGCGGTGCGAATTTTGGACCTGCCGCGCACCCTTCCGATTGTGGCAGTGGGTGTGAGTACTGGGGGACCGGTGGCGCTAGGGACGTTTCTCAGTGGGTTACCCGCACGATTTCCCGCAGCGGTGCTAATCTCGTTACATATTGCTCCCAGTGCGGTGCCCAATCTGGTTCAAACGCTTCAGAAAAAGACCTCGCTGCGCATTATTCCCGTGATGGGGCCGACCTTCCCCGATAGCGGAGGGATTTATATCGCTTGTTCTGACGATCATATGATTGTGACCTCTAGTGGTCGGCTCGTCTATACAGATGAACCTAAAGATTATCCGTATCGCCCCTCGGTGAATGCGTTGTTTCATTCTTTAGCAACCCATTGGAAGTTGCCGGGTGTGGCCGTCATTCTCACGGGGATGGGCGACGATGGCGCGAAGGGGATGTTGGCCCTGCGGCAAAACGGTTGGCATACCATCGCACAGGATGAATCGACGAGTGTGGTTTTTGGCATGCCCCAAGCTGCCATGAAATTGGGCGCAGCGGTCCAATCTTTACCCGTCGAACATATTGCTGGCTCGGTCCTTTCTCGAATAAAACCCCTTTCGACGGGTTAGAGCGGTTTCAAACTGGGTGTTGCGTCAAGGTTGCCGAATCTTCGATCGATAAAAGCACCATCAAGTAGAGTGACGCGACACGAACTTGGAACTGGCTCTAGAATGATCTGACTGAGTGGAGAGTTCAACTTTGACAAAAAGAATACCGACCAATCTCATCACTGGGTTCCTCGGTGTGGGAAAAACAACGGCCATGCTGGACCTGTTGCGGAATAAACCAACGAATTCGCGTTGGGCGATTTTGGTGAACGAATATGGCGAGGTAGGGGTCGATCAGGCGATTTTAGAAGGGGATTCTCCCGAGCAAATCGAAATCCGTGAAATTTCGGGGGGCTGCATTTGTTGCACTTCGTCGATCCTGTTTAAGTTTGCCCTGTCGCAAATTTTAGGTTCCGTGCAACCAGAACGATTATTGATAGAAACCACGGGTGTCGGGCACCCTGCGCGTTTGCTCGAAGAACTTCGAGGCCCCCACTATCGGGATCGGGTCGATTTACGGGCCACAATCTGCTTGGTTTCGCCGACGGATTTTATTACCCCGCCCATGTATGAATCACCGGTGTTCCGTGACCAAATGGAATTGGCCGACGTTCTGGTATTAAACAAAGCCGATACCACAACCCAAGCCGTGCAAGAAGAATTTCTGGAATGGGGGCAAAAATTGTACCCGCCAAAAACCTTGGTGGCTGTGACGCAAAAAGGCAAGCTCGATCCCGCTTGGCTTGATCTCGGATTTAATCCTCAGCGACAGGCCAAAGAACCACTCGCTCATGAATCGACCAAAAATCTTCCCGTGCGGATGGACCAAGCCTTGCAGGATTTTTTCCAAATGCCCTCGCGGGGGCAGCCGTTACGAAAACCCTCGGCGAATAACGATGCCTGCGGCTGGATTTTTCATCCCGATGATATTTTTGATGAGGATCGCTTGCTGACTTTGTTTGCAAGTCAACCAAAAGTGACCCGACTGAAAGGGGTTTTTCATACCCAAGAGGGTTGGTTTGTTATCCATCGGGTCGAGAATCGGACCACGGAAGAAACGACCTCGTATCGTCGAGATAGCCGCATTGAAATTTTTGCCCAAGGGCTTGAAGGTGGTTGGGAAGAGTACGAAAGACGTCTTCTTGAGTGTTTGATTCGAGAAGATGCGAAAACCCCAAACGATTGAGGATAATACGGGACCTAGCCGATTTTGACCGAAAAACGAGTTGAATGATTAGCTTTTGAGGGGGGAATACAATCACGGAGGTTGTCCAGAATCAAGTCTAATTCCTCGAAAAAAAGGATGCTGTTTTTTGATGATTTATCCCTCAGTTCTTAACAGAATCTAAAAACTCCCCTTTCCAAGTGAGTTTCTCCTCTAAAATTTCAACTCAGGCGATTCAATAGGCTTTTATCCACGCAAGAGCGTAATGCAACACAACAAACTACGGGTGTTTACCGGTCGGGCTAACCCCGTCCTCGCACGAGATATTGCAGGACAATTAAATGACCGTTTGGGTGATTTGAAGGTAGAATCTTTCCCCGATTCCGAAACGTCGGTTCGTATTGATGAAGACGTTCGGGGGCGAGATGTCTTTTTGGTTCAGCCGACCTGCGAACCGGTGAACGAAAATTTAATGGAATTGTTGGTCATCCTCGATGCCTTCAAAAGGGCCAGCCCGTACCGGATCACGGTGGTTCTGCCGTATTATGGTTACGCCCGACAGGATCGAAAAGATAAAGGGCGAGTGCCCATCTCGGCGAAGTTGGTGGCCAACCTGCTCTCTGTGGCGGGGGCCAATCGAATTTTGTCCATGGATTTGCATGCTCCGCAGATTCAAGGATTTTTCGATATTCCTGTGGATCATCTCATGGCGGCACCGGTATTTATCGAATACATCCGAACCATGAACCTTCGAGCCGATGAGGTGGTGTTTTTAAGCCCCGATGAGGGACGAGTGAAATCCACGCTCGACTATCAGAAGAAACTCGGTGGGGAATTAGCGATTGTCGATAAGCGAAGGGCCAACGCCACTAAAACGGAGCAAGCCAATCTGATAGGGGCCAGCCTGAAAAACAAAGTGGTGTTAATGTTCGATGATATGATTTCAACCGGCGGGAGCATCACCGGAGCGGCCCGCATTGCTGAAGCCAACGGCGCCCGCGAAATTCATGTTTTTGCTACCCATGGGGTTTTATGTGGACGGGCCGTGGAAACCTTGGCGGGTTCACCCATCCATACCGTTCATATTACCGATACCATCCCGTTACCTGAATCGAAACGGCATCCAAAAATTCAAGTCCACAGCGTCGCGAAACTGTTGGCAGAGGCGATCCGTCGAATTCACGAAAATGAATCGGTCAGTGTGCTGTTCTGAAACAGTGTCTTGTTCGGTAAAAGGTTTTGTCCACCTCAACGAGTGAGCATTTCGTTTCTCTTGATGATCGAACCCCATAGATCTCTTTTCTCTAGATAATCGTTCTTCAGAAATCCCTTTTGCTTGCTGATCATTCCTCAGAAATCCCCTCTGCTTGTTGATAGTTGGTGTTCTTTCGCGATTCGGTTTGTATCGATTGAAGTGATTGGAGATGGCCAAAGTTCATGAATAATCGTCACATCCGAGCAGAGTCGTGCTTTGAGCATATCGAACATCTTGAGTCCTTTTGGTGTAACGGGTGTAAATGACCCTTGAAAGTGAGGAAAGTGGGAGAAACTGGGGGGGAGGAGTTTCAAGTTGGGTTCAAATTTTCGTCGAAAGTGTGTCTTGTGAGAATCAGAAACTCAGGATGGAGTTTTAGCGAAAGGCCCGCCGGCGAATCGCCTGATTCTGGAATCACTTAACAAATTGAGCATCTTGGGCCACACCGAGAAGCTCGTTTGTGTTACAGGAGGTTAGTCAATGAGTTTATCGTTCCTTCTCTTAACAGCTTGCACAACGGGTGCTCCTGATTTTGGCCCAGTTCCTGCTGTTCCAGCCCCTGCGGCCCCGATGGCGGCCCCCGTGGCTCCCCCTGCGGCTTCTCCTTCCGTGAGCACTCCGGTTGGGGGTTGCACGAATTGTCCGAATGGTGTGATTTATGCTCCTCCCGCTCACAAGGGTTTATTCACCTGTTTGAAGGAGAAGCTGAATTGTTGGCCTTGTGGACCGATGTTCCCTGCAGGGACCGCTCCGATTGTTTATGTCCAACCCAAGGTGAAACATTGTGGCGATGACGGCTGCTGGAAGCCCGGCTCGATCTTCCATAAATGCCTGAGCAAGTTTTCTCTCGGCTGCAACAAGTGCGATGGGCACTTCGTCAAAGAGTGCAACACCTGTGCGAAACCAGCTTGCCATACCTGCGAGAAGGTTTCTTGCTTCAGTGGCTGCCGCACATGGAAGAACTGCTTCGGCCTGTGCAATAAATTCAGCAACTGCGTTGGCGGATGCGGAACTGGGCATGGTACCATTGTGACCGGCACGGTTTCGGGGGGTTGCGGTAGCACCGTGATTCCTCCTAGCTCGACCGCTCCGGCTCCGGTTAACCCACCGGCTAAGGACCTCCCCAAAGCCGATCCCAAACCGGCTGAACCCAAGAAAATCCCTGAGAAAGTGACGATTCCCTCTACGAATCGCGCCCCTGTGATTCCGTCGAGCAATCGTTCCCCGATCGAAGTGGTCTCTCCTTTCTAATTCAATTCGGGAACCTCAATCCGAAGTGAATGAACAACCCGATGAAGATTAACACGGGTCTCCAAAGAAAGGGAAAACTAGGGCTTTCTGATAGGGAACAAAGGGGTTTCCGAAAGGGAACCCCTTATTGTTTTGTGACAGAGTTCACTTCGTTAGTTGCAGGAGAGGAGGGGGGCGGCTCTAGCGATTTCACGATTCGTGCGGGGGCACCGGCAACAACAGAGAAGGGGGGCACATCCTTCAGGACCACCGAATTCGCACCAATTACGCTATCGTTCCCCACGGTGACATTTCCGAGAATGCAGACACCACAGCCGATATCGACTCGATCGCCAATGATTGGAATGGCTCGGTTCTCATTGCGACGGGCTACCCCGAAGGTGGTGGATTGTCGAATATGCACATCGTTACCGATTGAACGAGCATGAAGGATCATGCCACCGTGATGCCAGATACGGACGCGGCGACCCAGCTTCACGGTGTAGGGGAGAGAAATGCCACACATCCACTCCACGATTTTGTACAAGATGCGATAAATCAAGGTTAACGGGGCGCGGAGGATTTTACTGCGGAACCCCATGCGCCAATTCCCAAAGCGATGCACCGCCACGGCCCAAAAGCCTTGTTCCCAGATGTTTCCATCATGGGTTTGTAAATCTTCCCGAAGTAATCGCAACAGGCTCAGTTCTGGCGGATTTTGGTTAGTATCCCCTTTCGGTAAGGGAGGAAGGTGGGCATCGCGTGCGGGGGTGGTAGTCATAGTTGGGGAAATTTTACAATTCCTTGAAATAATCGTTACTAGAATTTTCGTGGGAATTCTCCTTTCGGAAACCTTTGTATGAAAATCTTGGCCTGTACCCTTTTGTTGATCGGGTCGATTAGCTTGGCCTATTCTCAAGAGACAAAATACTTTATTAAGACGGAATCAAGTAAAAAGGTCTCGGCCAAGGCAACGTATAAAATCAATTACCCGAATCTCGAAGCGACCGAGTGGGTGATTTATGCCCCTGTCGCACCAAATATCCCGAGCCAATCGATTACGAAATCGAGTATGAGTCCTACAGGGAAACTAGTGGATGAACTAAGCGCAAATCCCCGAAAATTTTTCGTCTCGCGATTCCCCGTCCGAGATAAAGCAGCGAAAACCGAAATGACCATTCAGCTCACTTACGAAGGAACCCTTTTCTCACGGCAGTTGACTCCCATGACCGGAGAAACGAACCTTCCTAAAGTCAAAGAATTGACCGCAGCCGAACGAAAAGCCTATCTGAGAGAAAACGAACTCAATAACTTTACCGATCCGGATTTCAAGAAATGGTTGACGGCCAAGAAACTGGAAAAAGATAAATCGGAAAGCGATCTCGATTTTGCTCGGCGAGTTTTCTTAACGATCAAATCGACATTCAAATATGAGTACACGTCGAAGATGGATCGGAAAGCGACGAGTGTTTGTCAGGCTGGTCAATCCGATTGTGGTGGGATGGGTGTGTTATTCGTTTCGGTTTGTCGCTCGCAGGGAATCCCTGCTCGCGTCCTCTATGGAAGGTGGGCCATTTCCTCTCAGGTGGGTGAAAAACTCGGCGAGGTGGAATATCATCAGTGGCATGCGAAAGCAGAATTTTATGCCCAAGGGATTGGTTGGGTTCCCGTAGATGTCTCTAGTGGTGTTCTGCACGACAAGAGCAAAGAAGGGCTAAAATTCTTCGGGAACGATCGCGGGGATTTCATTACGTTCCATGTGGATGATGAACTCGTGTTGGATACCTTTCATTTCGGTAAAGCGAAAGTGCCCCTCACGCAAGGCCCCGTATGGTGGGTGACCGGTCAGGGGAATTTGAATAATGCCACAATCAAAGAATCGTGGACGGTCAAGGAATTGAAATAACTTATGTTTGAAGATTTAACCCTGCTGGCAGCGAATCACCCGTTCCATTTGTACCACATGGAAATGGCTTTGGAGGAAGCCCAAATCGCAGCCGAGGAGGATGAGGTGCCCGTTGGTGCGGTGATCGTCTCGTTAGAGAAAGGGGTCATCGCTCGGGCGCACAATATGCGGGAACAACTACAAGACCCGACGGCCCATGCTGAGATGATCGCTTTGACGCAAGCGGCTCATTTTCTCAAGAGCTGGCGATTAGAGCGCTGTTTGCTGTATGTCACCTTGGAACCGTGCCCGATGTGTGCGGGGGGAATCGTGCAAGCGCGAATCCCTTGGGTAGTCTACGGGGCCAACGATCCGAAAGCGGGGGCGTGCCAAACCTTATACCAAATCACCAACGATTCGCGTTTGAATCATCGTTGTCAGGTTCTTGGTGGGGTCATGGCCGAATCGTGCGTGCAGATTCTGCGCGATTTCTTCTTAAAAAAACGGGCCGAAGGAAAAAAATAATTTTTTCGGATACAATTCCCTTACCTTCTCTGACCTCATAGGGAACCTCTCATGCACACCTTAAATCGACGTCAATTTCATGCCACGGTATTAGCCACGGGACTGGTAGCGGGCAGTACTCGCAGTTTCGCCAAAGAGCAACAGAAACTGCGAATCGCCATGATCGGTTCCGGAGGGCGAGGGCTAGCGAACCTGAATGGGATTCTGGGAAATAATCCTGCCACGAATCCAGATTTGCCCGAAGTCGAGATTGTGGCCTTGTGTGATGTGAACGAAGTAGGCGTGAAACAAGCAGCAACGAAAGCACCACAGGCCAAGCATTTCACCGATTTCCGGAAACTGTTTGAGAAGCCCGATACATTTGATGCGGTTGTGGTGAGTACCTGTGAACATACCCACTATCACGCGACCATGTTGGCCCTCAAAAACGGGAAGCATGTGTACTGCGAAAAGCCCCTGTCGCATAGTATTTGGGAAGCACGGCAACTTCGTGAGGCGGCCGCCAAAGCCAAAGTGGCCACGCAAATGGGCATTCAAATTCATGCGGGAAATAATTATCGAACGGTTGTCGAAATCATTCAAGCCGGTGTGATTGGCCCCGTGACGGAAGTCCATGTATGGGTATCGCGAGCATGGGGGTTGCAATCTCCCGCCGAAGCTAAGGCCAACGGTGATATTCTGGATGTGCAAGATTTGCCGAAGGAAACCGCAGAGGTTCCCAAGGGACTCGACTGGGATTTGTGGATTGGCCCTGCACCAATGCGGCCATTCCATCCCATCTATGTGCCCGGTCCGAAATGGTACCGCTGGTGGGATTTTGGTTCGGGAACCATGAGCGATTTGGGAAGTCATTGGAATGATCTGCCCTTTTGGGCGTTGAAGCTGCAAGCACCGATTGCGATTAGCGCCAATGGTCCCGATCCGCATCCTGCCTTGGCTCCCGCTTCGATGTCTGCCACTTACGAATACCCAGCGCGAGAAGAGGCCCCGCCTGTGAAAATGACGTGGTATCAAGGGGCACTGAAACCGAAAATTTGGCAGGAAAAAGAAATTCCCCAATGGGGGAACGGTGTTTTGTTTATCGGTAAAAAAGGAATGCTGTTGGCCGACTACGGGAAGTATGTTTTGTTACCCGAAGGTCAGTTCAAAGGGTTCCAAGCACCGAAACCCACGCTCGATCGTGTGCCGAACCACTATGCCGAATGGTTAATGGCATGTAAAACGGGTAAGCCTTGTTCGGCCAGTTTTGAATACTCCGGCTGGCTGACCGAGGCCAATCATTTAGGAAATGTGGCCTTCCGAGTGGGTCGAAAAATCAAGTGGGATGCCGAGAAATTACAAGCCGATGCCAAAGAAGCTGCCCCGTTGATTAAACGCATTTACCGCAAAGGCTGGGACGAAATTTAGATTTAGGTGATAGAAACGAGCCTCGAAAGAAACTTAGTCGGGGAATGAGGCATCGATCCAGTGAGGTGAAATGGCTCCCCAAAAAATTTCAGGGCTAATGGTAGGACGAATCTGACGTACGGAGCCATCACCTAAACCAACGATCAAACCAGAGCGAAATGGTGTCTGAAGTAGCCTAGGATCACAATTCCCAGTGGGTGGAATTAATCCTTGAAAGCCTTGAAGTTTAGGACGAACTTGGAATGTGGAGCCATCTCGAGAAGTCGTTCTGGTGGGTATGCCTAATTGAAGGGGAACAAAATCATGATGTTCAGGCAATTCAAAATCATCGAAAATATCTGAAGTAGGTGACTCAGCAAACATTGGCCTACGAATCGACGCAAGGTTACTACGATGTCGGCTTTCTGAGAAAAAGAAAGAAACTCCATTACAAAGATTGCCGTATCGCTCACTAAAAAAAATAGTGTTTGATAATCCATCAGTAACATCATCAAATTCAAATTTTGATTTTGCACCAATCTGACCATTGAATGAAAAGCTAGTGTTGCCAATATGAGGATTTCTTATCAAAGAATGTTCGTCAAAAACGGAGTTATTATCTTTTCTGAAATAAAATGAGGGGTCTGCTACATTTATAAAAAATAAACGTGACTGATCTCCATCTATATTCAAAATTCGAGCAATATCAACGAAGAGATTATTATATTGATGATCTTGTTCATTAAGAGTGATTATAGGTTCATATATACCTGTCACAAACCCTTGTGTGGACTCGATAGTATGAACTGCTAATCCTAGTTGTTTTGTTTTGTTCATTGTTGCAATCCGGTATCCCGATTCTCGGACGGCTTGGACTGCCGGAAGCAACAAACCCACGAGTATCAAAACCACCGAAATAGAAACAAGTATTTCAATTAAACTTACTGCTTTCCTTAGCCTCATAAAACATCCTCATTAATAAAATAGATCAAGATTTTGGTGGAACCAGAACATCTTCAGGTGGTGTTTCTTCAACTCTTGGCACTCCCGGTGGTGGACCTATCATCCTGATTTGGCACTGTATGCGAATTCGATTACGCCCTTGATATTCAGGTGTAAAATTTCCTAAATTCATACCAGTTAAAGGATCAAATGTTCTTTGATAAGTTCCTTGTTGAGTGCTGACATTTACCACAAATTTTGTGTTTGGTACAATTTCATATCCTGCTGGTATATTTAATTTCCAACGTATCTCAATCTGATCCTTGACTATATCATACTTAGGCATTCCAGACCATTCAATTACTTTTGGTGGTATTTGTCCTTGGCTTTTACCATCAAAAGTAATGAGACAGAAAATGATGAATAAGGTTATCAAGTTAATCGAGTGATATTTTCTCATAAGTCTCACTAGGCAGTTAACCCCAGTGAGACTTATGCCTATATTAAATACATTTTGAGAAATGTCAAGGTAAATTTTGTAGATTCGAGTAGATAGTTTAATGTTCTTAGTAGAATGGCATAATTCTCTTAGATAGTATTGAATTCAAATATAATTGTTTACATTTGGGATGATATGTACCAGTAGGGATGTCACAATTTGACTTTGGTAACATGATTGTGAATGTTATATCTAAAATAATAATACAAATCGATCTTGAGGATATAAGATTGATGATATATCTCAAATAGATTCATCATTCATAATGAAGCCTCAACTCATTCAATCATGTCAGAAATATATATTCAAATCAAGTATCCCGATTATTTTGCTTGAGAGGATTCATTGCTTATCATCTTGTTATGTCAAACATTCATGATGGAGAAAATCTCGACTTCGGGGCCATTCACTTCGGGTCTAATCCTTGGGGATGGTCCCCGTAGCTGGCAGGTTCTTCGATCGGTTCTAGGTGAATCGCGACTTCAAGATGTGCCAGATGTTGTGATAAAAGCGTTTCAATTTTCATTGCTAATGTGTGAGCATCGACTAGGGAGGTTTTTCCAGGGGCTAGCAAATGAAAATCCACAAAACGTCTTGACCCAGCACGACGGGTTCGCAGTGCATGATAAATTGTTCCCTCGGGAAGGGATTCTTGGATCAATTGTCGGATTTGTGCAATCTCTCCTTCGGGCAAGGCATGATCCATCAAACCATCGAAAGAACGGATCACCAACGAAGCCCCCACGCTAATAATATGTAACCCTACTACGATGGCGAGTATAGAATCGAGCCAAACAAAACCCGTTAATTTCACAATCACCAGACCAACAATTACCGCAACCGAAGTCCAAACATCCGTTAGAAGATGTTGCCCATCGGCTTCCAGCACGATCGAATGATGCTTCCGCCCGACCCGAATTAAAAGCAAGCCCACCACAAGGTTCCCCAGAGAAGCGATCACTGCGAGAATCGACCCGAGTTCTAATTGCTCCAGTGGCACGGGATAAATCAATCGCCAAATTCCTAAACCGGTGGTGCCCAGACCTGCAA
>JAOAAA010000054.1 GCA_026419115.1 Gemmataceae bacterium | reverse complement strand
GGAGATGTGTATAAGAGACAGGTTCCCTCCTCTCATACGATTCCTAGTTCCGAAAAATGGAGAGAACCAGCCCTTGCTTTTCGTTAAAACGGTTTCACCCTAGGGATTACGCCGGTGATAGGTTCGACGGTTTCACCCTAGGGATTACGCCGGTGTTAAGAATGGGCCTTGAACGTGAGGGAATCGGTGCTGCTGTCATAACCGACGGTCACGGTTTGCCCATCCAAAATTTTCCCTTCGAGAAGTCGATGGGCCAACTTCGTTTCGATTTCCTTTTGAATGACCCTCTTCAAAGGACGGGCACCAAAGTTGGGTTCGTACCCGAGATGTACCACATGTTTTCGGGCTTCGGGAGTGAGCACCAACTTAATGTTGCGGTCTGCCAAACGGTTCCGCAAACGACCCAGCTGAATTTCAACAATCTGTTCGAGTTGCGATTCCGTCAGAGCGTGGAAAACAATCCGTTCATCGATCCGGTTCAAAAATTCGGGACGGAAATGTTTCGCTAGTTCCTCGTTGACCGCAGCCTTCATCCGTTCGTACACCTCCCCGATGTGGGAACCTTTGTACTGCAGGATTCTTTGGCTACCGATGTTCGAGGTCATGATAACAATCGTATTTTTGAAATCGACGGTTCGCCCTTGGCCGTCGGTCAAACGGCCGTCATCGAGTAGTTGCAATAACACGTTGAACACATCGGGATGGGCCTTTTCGATTTCATCGAACAGGACCACACAATACGGTTTGCGTCGGACGGCCTCGGTGAGCTGCCCGCCTTCTTCGTAACCGATATATCCGGGGGGAGCACCCTGCAATCGCGAAACATTGTGCTTCTCTTGGTATTCGGACATATCAATCCGAACCATGGCCCGTTCATCATCGAAGAGAAACTCGGCCAAGGCGCGAGCCAGTTCGGTTTTCCCGACCCCTGTGGGACCCAAGAATAAAAAGCTCCCAATAGGTTTATGGGGATCGTTCACCCCAGCTCTTGCTCGGATCACTGCGTTGGCCACCGCTTCGACGGCTTCTTCCTGACCGATTACCCGTTCATGCAATTTCTGACCAAGGGCCAAAAGTTTTTGTTTTTCCCCTTCGAGCAGTTTCGTGACGGGAACCCCTGTCCAGCGGCTTACGACCGCAGCAATATCTTCTTCCCCCACTTCTTCCTTGAGAAGTTTATTCCCCCCCCCTTGCATTTTTTCCAGCTCTTTAAGGTTCTTTTCCAACTCGGGGAGTTTGCCGTATTTCAGTTCGGCCGCCTTGTTCAGGTCGTAGTTCCGTTCTGCGATTTCAATATCCCGTTTGGTTTGTTCGATCCGTTCCCGAACTTCCCGTAATTTTTCGACCGATTGTTTTTCGTTTTGCCATCGGGCTTTGAGGGCATCGGCTTGGGCTTTTTCGTTAGCTAATTCTTTTTCGAGTTTAGCGAGCCGATCTTTACTGGCTGCATCGGTCTCTTTCTTCAGAGCCTCGCGTTCAATTTCCAATTGCATCACTCGACGAGAAACCTCATCTAATTCCGTCGGCATCGAGTCAATTTCGGTCCGAAGTTTCGCAGCGGCTTCATCGACAAGGTCAATCGCTTTATCGGGCAAAAAGCGATCGGTAATATATCGATTGGAAAGAACCGCTGCCGAGACCAAGGCCGCACCCTTGATCCGCACCCCATGATGCAACTCGTAGCGTTCCCGTAAGCCCCGAAGGATCGAAATCGTATCCTCCACCGAAGGGGGATCGACCATCACCGGTTGGAAGCGGCGTTCCAAAGCTGGGTCTTTTTCCACATGTAAACGGTATTCATCTAACGTGGTGGCACCGATACAGTGCAGTTCTCCCCGAGCTAACATCGGCTTGAGCAGATTCCCTGCATCCATGGCCCCTTCGGATTTCCCTGCTCCGACGATCGTATGCATCTCATCGATAAACAGGATGATTTGCCCTTCGGAATCGGTCACCTCTTTCAGGACCGATTTCAACCGCTCTTCAAACTCACCCCGATATTTGGCCCCTGCAATGAGCGAACCCATATCCAAGGCCACAATCCGTTTATCTTTTAGCCCTTCGGGCACATCGCCTCGAACAATTCGCTGAGCTAGGCCTTCGACGACGGCCGTTTTTCCCACCCCCGGTTCGCCGATCAACACCGGATTATTCTTGGTTCGCCGCGAGAGAACCTGAATCACCCGACGAATTTCTTCATCGCGTCCGATCACGGGGTCGAGTTTCCCCTTTTGGGCCATTTGAGTGAGGTCGCGACCGAATTTTTCCAAGGCCTGATAGGTCTCTTCCGGATTTTGGGAAGTGACCCGTTGATTTCCACGAACTTCCTTGAGCAGCGATAACAATCGAGTGCGATTCAAACCGGCTTCTTTAAGGAAGTTGCCCGCAATGCCTCGATCCTCAAGCAGGGCGAGTAAAAAATGCTCGACCGAAACATATTCATCTTTGAGTTTTTTCGCTTCGTCCTCGGCCAAGGTGATAATTCGATTCAACGAACCGCTGAGATAATAGTTATCGGAGTTGCCTCCGGTCACTTTCGGTAGGCGTTCTAATTCTTGTTTCAATTTGCTAACCAGTGGTTCTGTTGCGATATTGGCCTTTTTTAAAATGGCAGGGGCCAGCCCTCCGTCCTGTTCAAGTAAGGCTAATAACAAATGGGGATTATCTATCTGTTGCTGAGAATAGCGGATCGCCAATTTTTGGGCTTCCGCCAAGGCTTGGCGTGCTTTCTCAGTAAATCGTTCTGGGTTCATAATAACTCCTTTTTCGCGTTAGATTGCTAGTGGAGCAATAAGGATGCCGAAATGAAATCTTTTCGCAAACTATTACTATTGTTTGGTTTACGTTTTATGGCGAAAATCGACGAGTTGAGTTGCTGTCGCTTTGGCAGGGAAGCCTGACTTGCCAAGTTTTCTTCCGTCAGATCAAGTTCTTAATCTACAAACAGCTTAAGTTCTCACTCTGCGAAGTGTGTTGTGCCAGTCTACTTCAGCCTAGATTGGGGAGGGTTCAATACCGAACAAAACCAAACAAGATGGAGAGAATTTGAGATTAAAACAGACAAGGGAATCCCCAGCGAATTAGGGGACGATCCCATATAGTTCCAAGGGAACCCGCGGGACGGTCGAGGCTCGCACATCTTTTTCTTTGGGGTCTTTTCCACCCGGATTTTTCTTCTCGCAGCTTTCGAGGAACTGCATGATTTTAGCCTTGGTCTCAAGGGTATTGTTCTTATCGAGCAGGGCACCTCCCGTGAGGTCTTTAGAATCCTTGATAATTCGGATATATTTGAGTTTTTCGTCCCGTTCTTTTCGATTCACAAATTGATCGAGCAAGGCAGAGCCAACCGTTCCCGATAAGCCATCCTTATTTTCCCCCTGAATCAAAAGAATCGGAAAGTCGAACTTGAAATGTTCGTAGGGGCTAAATTTATATTCCCCGACCTTGGCCGATTTGAGATTGAGGACCCCTTTATCAAGAATAGATTTGCTCATAGGAGAGATATTGTAAGAGAGTGCAATCAGCCCTGCATAATCTTTCCCTGCAGGATAAAATTCTGGCGGAGGTTTGAGTGGGTCGAATATCTCTAGGGCACCTCGGTCATCTTTGGGTTTGACGGTATTGCGACGAAATTCCGTCGTAATAAAAGCCAAAGCGAGGCCGGCTCCTTTCCCTTCGGAGATAAACCAAGTTCGGCTACTATTCACTTCCTTGGCGTTATTGCGGCTATCAACAAATCGTTTGACGGCAGCGAGATCGTTGATGATGAACTTCTCTTTGTAATCATTAGGGAATTTCGCGAAGTCGAGTTTAACCTTGTCCACATCGAGCAGGCCGTTGTTGAGAATATACTTCCGGTTGTAAGGTTCGTTACGGAAGTTGGCAGGGTCCGAGATCAAGGCACCGCGAGCTTCTGGGCCGCTCTTGCCGATCCCACGCCAATCGAACAAAAGAACCGAGTAACCCTTCTTGTAAAGGTCCTCTGCTAAACTGACCCATTCCCCTTTGGTGAAACTATTTCCCGGACGGGGTTCGGGCATCATGATAATCACATCAGAATTATTTTTCTTCGATTTGTAGAATTGCCCGCGAATCTCAACCCCATCCGATGCGAGGCAACCAACATCTTCATAGAGCTTTTCTTTTTCTTTGTCGTCCTTCTTGTCCTGACCGAAGCTCTCGGGATGATCCACAAGAATGATCAAGCCAAAAAGGAGACTCAACACTGCACCCAAACGTAATAAGGTAAACATGGAGTTGGTCTCCTCTATAGTGGAGGTGAAGACTATCTAAACAAACCTAATTTAGAGTATAGAACTTTTGTTGCCACTTTCTTACAAGAAGTTCCTCTACTCACATGGAATTTACAAAATGAACATTTGTATACTCCACCTATTATACCCTTTTTTGGAGGTGGACTATGCAAAATTCACTCGATAAATCCCTACAATCTACTTCAACTACCCATCTTATCACTCAACGATTGGCTCTTCCCTTTGATGAAAAAGAGGTGAAATTCAAACCTCAGAGCATCAAGAATAATCGCGCTTTGGCGATTCCCTATGTCGATGTGCGGGTAATTCAAGATCGCTTGGATCAGGTCCTTGGTGTGGAAAACTGGCAGGATGAATTCCAACTGTTGCCCGATGGTTCGGTGTTGTGCAAACTCCAACTCAAGATTGGTGATGTTTGGATCACGAAAATGGATGTGGGTTCTCCCTCGGAGCAATCGGATTCGGGGGATCGACTCAAAGCGGCCGTGAGCGATGCACTGAAACGAGCGGCCGTCAAGTTTGGCATTGGTCGTTACCTTTATCGTCTNCCTCCTCTTTGGGTCGATTACGATGCAGCAAAACGGCAATTTGTTTCGCCTCCTCGGTTGCCCGATTGGATTCAGCAACCTGCCAAGACTTCTTCCCCCCCCCCCAAGATGATTGCACCCACTCCTGCTGCCCCTAAACCTCAACCGATCGACACTTCCAAACCCGTTGAGCGTGCCCCTTCGTCTTCGCCTTCATCGCCTTCTTCTTCACCTTCCCCTTCGCCTGCACCTTTGCCCACTCCGTCGGTGAACAAAACCGATAGTACGCCGTCGGTGAACAAGACTGAAAGCACGCCGGTCCAACCCCTTCCCGCGACAGGCTCGCAACCTCTTCCGGCAACAGGGGCGGAGCTTCATCGTCGGCTTCGAGAGGCCGACAATCAGCTTGCCAACCAAGGCAAATGCCAACTCGGCGCTTTGTTGAGTTTTGTCACTCAAGAGGGGGTCAAAGCGGGTTACAGCTCCGACTTGGGAACTTGGACAGGTCCGGCCATTGAGTTTGCCGTTTCCGCTGTCCGAAAATTCAAATCGAAATTGGAAGGTTCCAAGGCCTAATCTCCCGAGACTTTCCAACGGGATCGATTTGGGGCCAGATGATCGGGAATTAGGGAGCTAGATCGATCTCGGTCGATGATTGTCGCGAACGACGCGGCTCGAAAAGCCCTGTCTACCCAATAGGATCGGAATAGCTCGAATAGGGACCCGATCGATAACCTTGATGGTTTGGTTCTCGAATCGTGGACGTTCTTATCTCAAGGCGGCTTCCAGATCGTTTTGCAAATCCTGAACGTCCTCAATCCCCACACTCAATCGTATCAATCCGTCGTCCACCCCGCGTGCTGTACGAACCTCAAGGGGGATACTGGCATGGGTCATGGTCGCAGGATGGCACACTAACGATTCCACACCGCCGAGGCTTTCGGCCAAGCTAAACAGATGGGTTTGGCTCAAGAATTTTTTGGCGGCGTCGGCGCCACCTTGCAGCCGCAGGGAAATCATTCCGCCGAAGTGCTTCATTTGCCGTTTAGCGATTTCATGTCCGCCGTGATTCGGTAAGCCGGGGTAGTAGACTCGTTCCACTTTGGGATGGCGTGTTAACCAGTGGGCCAACGTGTGGGCATTCTCGCAATGCCGATCCATGCGCACCGCCAGCGTTTTGATACCCCGTAAGGTCAAATAACAATCGAAAGGACCGGGGGTTCCACCGGCTGCATTCTGATAAAACTTGATGGGGGTGAGTAAATCGGTAGAACCGATGACGGCCCCGCCGATGACGTCGGAATGTCCCCCGAGATATTTGGTAGTGCTGTGGATCACCAAGTCGGCCCCGAGCTTCAATGGTTGTTGCAAATACGGCGAAGCAAAGGTATTATCCACGGCCAACCAAGCACCGTTTTGGTGAGCCAATTGGGCGAGCGCTGAAATGTCGAGAATCTGTAACAGGGGATTCGTCGGGGTCTCGATCCAAATCATCTTCGTTTTCGGCGTGATGAGTTTCTGGAACCCCTCTAGGCTGGGATCGTCGGTATATTTGGCGTTCAATCCCCAAGGGCGAAAGACTTTTTCGAGGATTCGGAAGGTTCCCCCATAGAGGTCGGCACTGGCAACGAGTTCATCTCCGGGTTTGAGTAACGAAGCTAACACTGCGTTGGTTGCTGCCAATCCCGAAGCGAAAGCAAGCCCCCGTTCGCCCGCTTCGAGCGCGGCTAAACAAGTTTCCAGTGCCGTGCGAGTGGGATTTCCACTGCGGGAGTATTCGTACCCTTTATGAACGCCGGGAGCTTCTTGAGTATAGGTCGAGGTGGCATAAATCGGTACGATGGTTGCCCCCGTCGTGGGGTCTGGGTCTTGGCCTGCGTGGATCGCCCGTGTGGAAAAGCCGGTCTGATGTTCTGACATGCGTTAATCCTTGAATATGAGGAGAGGTTTACAGGATATTGATGAGGTTCATCATATAAAACTCGATGCTCGATGCCTATTTCATCGGATTAACGGGATCATGGGCGGATCGATCATCGTTTGTTTTGTGTGATGAAATGAGGGGCGGTTCGATCATCCTTGGTTTGGGTGACCGCAATGGGGGTGGCTGATGGGATGCTCACGGACTTTTGAGGGGCCTTGGTTCAGCAGTGTTCCTCTCTTGTTCAGAAAACCCCTACTCTTCTGGGGGAATCTTCGTATCCTAATGGCTTTCACAATAACGTTTTTTAGGGAGCGGTTTTTACACCTTAACCAACTATGGCGAAATACGTTTATTTCTTCGGCAGTCAGGGCACCGAAGGGACTGGTAAACAGAAGAATCTTTTGGGTGGGAAGGGAGCCAATCTGGCAGAGATGTGCTTGATTGGTTTACCTGTCCCCGCAGGCTTTACCATCACCACTGAGGTTTGCAATTACTACTACGCCAATAACAAGACCTACCCTCCCGAACTCAAAGCACAAGTCGAAGAGGCCTTGCGCAAAACCGAGAACGAGATGGGGGCCAAATTTGGTGATACCAAGAATCCCCTGTTGGTTTCCTGTCGTTCCGGCGCTCGGGTTTCGATGCCAGGGATGATGGATACGGTTTTGAATATCGGCTTGAATGAAAAGACCCTAGAAGGTTTGATTGCCAGCACTCAAAACGAACGATTCGCTTGGGATTGCTATCGTCGCTTTATCCAAATGTACGGCGACGTGGTTCTGGACCTGAAACCGACGAGCAAAAAAGAAATCGATCCTTTCGAGCAGATTCTCGAAGAACTCAAACACGAAAAACACGTTGAACTCGATACCGATCTGACCGTTGCCGACCTGAAGGAACTGGTCAAACGCTTCAAGGCTGCAGTGAAGGCGAAAAAAGGCAGTGACTTCCCAGATGACCCCATGGAACAAATGTGGGGGGCCGTCGCTGCGGTGTTCCGTTCTTGGAATAACGATCGGGCCATTGTTTATCGTCGGCAATATGGCTACCCTCACGATTGGGGAACTGCCGTCAACATTTGCTCGATGGTTTTCGGCAACATGGGGAACGATTCGGGAACCGGTGTGGCCTTCACCCGCGACCCCGCCACAGGGGAGAACGTGTTCTACGGCGAATACCTCATCAACGCCCAAGGGGAAGACGTCGTGGCTGGGATTCGGACCCCCAAGAAGATTCAAGAACTCGAAAAGGAAATGCCCGAATCGTACAAGCAACTCCAAGAAATTCGCAAGAAACTCGAATCGCATTATCGCGATGTACAGGATATTGAATTCACCATCCAAAAAGGGAAACTGTGGATGCTGCAAACCCGTAACGGGAAACGAACGGGTTTCGCCGCCGTCCATTTTGCCGTCGATATGGTGGACGAAGGTTTAATCACTTGGGAAGAAGCCCTGTCGGTGGGACGCATTCCGCCGGATGATTTGAACCAACTTCTGCAACCGATTTTTGATCCCGCTGCCAAACGGGAAGCCAAAATCATCGCCAAGGGGATCAACGCAGGCCCCGGCGCTGCCAGTGGTGTGATTAAATTCTTTGCCGACGATGCCGAAGCTCATGTGAAGCAATACGGCAAGCCCGATGCACATGGGAAAATTCCCCCCGAAGGGCGCGTCATTCTCGTTCGTCGGGAAACGTCACCGGAAGACCTTCGCGGGATGCAAGCCGCCGATGGGATTCTCACGGCCTTTGGTGGTGCTTCTTCTCACGCAGCCTTGGTCTCGCGGCAAATGGGCAAAGTGTGTATCGTCGGTTGCGATAAACTCAAGATCGATTATGAGAAACTCACGATGACCGTCGGCGATCAAGTCTTCAAAGATGGGGACTTCATCTCGATCGATGGTTTCACCGGTGAGGTCATGGCCGGCCGAGTGGCCACCAAGCCCAGCGAAGTCGTTCAGGTCTTAATCAACAAGACCATGAAGCCGGAGGAATCCAAGACCTACCAGAAGTTTGCTCGACTCATGGCCGAAGCCGACAAAGTGCGCAAACTCAAAATCCGTACCAATGCCGATCAACCCGATCAATCTCTGCAAGCGATTGCCTTTGGTGCGGAAGGGATCGGCCTGTGTCGGACCGAGCATATGTTCTTCGATCATATTACCGACTTCCGCAAGATGATTCTGGCGAAAGATGATCCTGCCAAGAACGAAGCTCGCAAAAAGGCCGAGATCGTTTCGGTCTTCGTTACCGGTAACTATTTCGCTACCATTGAGGTCGATCGGGAATTACAAGCGGGTGATGAACGCCGAACGGTGCGAACTACCGAGCCGGCCATCACCGAACGGGAACAAGCTCTGCTCGCTTTGTTGAAGTATCAACGCGAGGACTTTTATGGCATCTTCAAAGCCATGAAGGGCTTCCCCGTGACGATTCGGACTTTGGACCCCCCGCTGCATGAATTCCTGCCGCACGAAGAGAAAGCCCAAGCTGAAGTCGCTGCTCAAATGGGTATCAGTGCCGATTCAATTCGACAACGGGTCAAAGAATTGCACGAATTCAACCCCATGCTCGGGTTCCGTGGCTGTCGCCTTGGGATCGTGTTTCCTGAAATCACTGCCATGCAAGCTCGGGCCATTTTGGAAGCTGCATGCGACGTGGCCAAAGAAGGAATTCCCGTTGAACCAGAAATCATGATTCCTCTGGTCGGTTTCCCCACGGAACTCAAGGCTCAAGCCAAGATCGTTCACGATGTGGCCAAGAATGTCTTTGCGGAAAAGGGAATCACCGTTCCTTATCTTGTGGGCACGATGATCGAACTCCCCCGAGCTGCCATGGCGGCCGATAAAATCGTTTCGGAAGGGGGCGCCCAATTCTTCAGCTTCGGAACCAACGACCTGACCCAAACCGGCTTGGGTATGAGCCGTGATGATTATGGTAGCTTTATTCGTCACTATGCCGAAAACGACATCATTGCCAAAGACCCCTTCCAAGTCATCGATTTCGATGGGGTGGGGCTGTTGATGAAAACCGGTGTGGAAAAAGGACGCGGGGCCGATGCGAACCTCAAGATTGGTATTTGCGGTGAGCATGGCGGCGAACCGGATAGCGTGAAGTTCTGCCATAGAATTGGGTTGAACTATGTGAGCTGTTCTCCGTTCCGCGTGCCGATCGCTCGCTTGGCGGCCGCTCAAGCTGTCTTGGAAGAAAAGAAATAAGTCTTGGGAAAATCATCCCATTCCAGCAAACCCTAAGTCCCACTTAGGGTTTGTTTTTTTGTTGGTTGGCGAATCGCTTTGCTAAATCCACGGATCATTGGGAAGAATCCCTCTGAAACTCTACGAAATGGTTCCGATTCCTCATAGGAGGATCAAGGAAAGATGGGGATTACTGTTTCTCGATTTCTTTCCGTTTCCTGCCGTTGTGTTGTCTAAGGTTTTCCGATCTAAAGGCCGGTCGTACTCATTTGGGAGATGGGAGAAGAACGGGTGGCCGAGGTCTTGTCGGGGTTGCGCTCAAAGGTTTTGGCATCGGTTGGGGAGTGGGTGATCAGTCGGGCTGAGCGGTTTCGCGTCAAATAATTCCAGAACCATTGAAGAAGAACGAGAACTCGGTTCGAGAAATGGATGAGATAAACCAAGTGAATGAACAACCAAGCCAACCAAGCCAAGCGTCCCGTGAAACGAAAAGGCCCCGAGACTCCGACGGCGCGGTTACGTCCGATGGTGGCCATGCTGCCTTTGTCGAAGTAGCGAAACGGTTCGAGCATTTTTCGCCCCTTGAGCTGAGCTTGGATGGCACGGGCCACATATTTGCCGGCCTGCAGAGCAGCAGGAGCAAGGCCCGGCACGGGTTTGCCATCTTGTAGGATCAGGGCCATATCCCCAATCGCGTAGATATTAGGGAAATTCGGGAGAGAAAGATCGGGGGCCACCGTAATTCGTCCCGCTCGATCGGTGGGAGTTGAGGTCGCTTGAGCCAAAATTTCGGACAGCGGCGACGCTTTCACACCCGCCGCCCAAATGGTGGTATGCGAATCGATGCGAATGGGAGAATCGTTTCGGTTCACCAGAACATATTCATCGTGGATTTCGAGAACCCGAGCGTGAGTCCACACTTCGACACCCAACGAGGCAAGGTCTTTCTCGGCACGGGCCGAAAGTTTTTCGGGAAACATGGACAAAAGCCGAGGTCCCCCTTCTACGAGAATCACGCGCGCCTTTGAGGGATCAAAGTGCCGAAAATCTTTGCGGAGCGTGTAACGGGCTAATTCGCTAATGGCACCGGCCATCTCAACGCCTGTAGGCCCCCCCCCCACGACCACAAAGGTGAGATATTTTTGGCGTAGGGTCGGATCATCGATTTTCTCGGCGATTTCAAAGGCCGTAAGAACACGGCGGCGAATTTCGGTCGCTTCTTCTACGGTCTTCAATCCCGGCGCAAATTTCTCCCATTCGGGATGGCCAAAATAGTTATTGGTGGCCCCCACGGCCACGATCAAAAAGTCGTAGGGATACGTTTTTTCTGAGGTATGAACCAATTTTTGAACCGGATCAATCTGCTGAACTTCCGAGAATACAACCGTGCAATTTTTTTGGGATCGCAAGATCGCACGGAGGGGAGCCGCGATATTGGCAGGGGATAGCCCCCCCGTGGCGACTTGATAGAGCAACGGTTGGAACAGGTGATAGTTGCGACGATCGATGAGAGTGATTTCGACCTCCGCACGACGGAGATTTTGAGCAGCGCTCAGCCCAGCGAAGCCGCCCCCGATAATCACCACACGAGGTTTTTGAGACATGAAGAGATTACCAACAGAAGTAGAGTTTTCAGAAAGGATATTCGGAGGGGGCCATTTGGGAAGGTGGTTTAGAAGAATTCACCTCAATATAACACAAATGCAGGATAAACCCCTTTGAATCGGAGCATGTATGCGCTTATCTGTTTTGGTTGGGTTGAGTTGGATTGTGATGGTGGGGCTGGTCGGTTGTGGGAAATTGAAATACGATCGCACCGAGACATTGCAACCTGGGGATATGAAAACCTACACCATCGACGGCCCCTCATCGCAACAAGTGGTTCGGGTGAAATTGAAAGCAGATGAAGAAGTGAGTGTGGCGGTGATCCCCGCAAGGGATTTTCCGACGCCGTTTAGTTTAGAGAATTTGGAAAAGGTCAAGGCCTATGCCACAAAAGCCAATGCTAAGGAATTCGATTTAGAAGCCACGATCCCTGCCAAAGTGGATTTTATGGTCTTGGTCTATGGTGCGAAAAAAAGTACCCCTATCACCCTGAACATTCAAGGCAAATAACAAGAAAGTTAGAAGGTTGAGGCAAATCCCCAAAGGCATTAGAAATGCAGAAGGAGATTTCCCACAGGATTAAGCATGCAAAGGCATACCAAAGCTGGCGTGACGAGCGGCCTCGGCGAGCGATTCGGAAAGGGTCGGGTGAGCATGCGTAATGCGAGCAATATCCTCGGCGGAACCTTTGAATTCAACGATGGTCACCGCTTCGGCAATCATATCCGAGGCACGCGGGCCAAAGATATGCACCGCTAAAACCCGATCGGTCTTGGGATCGGTCAGAACCTTGACGATCCCTTCGGCTTCATCCATACACTTCGCCCGTCCACTGGCAATAAAAGGGAATTTCCCCACTTTGTAAGCCCTGCCGGATTCCTTTAATTGCTCCTCAGTGGGGCCGACACTGGCAACTTCGGGCCAAATGTAAATCACGCTGGGAATCGAGTCGTAATTGAAATGAACCGGCTTGCCGACCAAATGTTCCGCCACCGCGACTCCTTCTTCTTGGGCTTTGTGCGCGAGCATCGGTCCTGCGATAATATCGCCAATCGCATAGACGTGAGGCAAATTGGTTTGGAAATGTGAATCGACGGTAACTTTCAGGGTTTTTTCGTCGTATTGAATCCCCGCTTCTTTCAGCCCTAACCCTTCGATATTGGGTTTCCGCCCCACGGCCACTAGAACCTTATCGGCAGTGAAGTTCAGCGGACCTTCTGGCCCCGTGGCCTTGAGCGTGACCTTTTTCCCCGAGACCGTGGCCGATTCCACTTTGGTATTCAAATGAATTTTGAGACCTTGCTTCTCTAACGATTTATGAACAAGGGCAGCTATTTCGGCATCGCAGGGAGGGAGAATTCGAGGCAACGCTTCGACTACGGTCACCTTCGAGCCTAAACGAGACCAGACCGAGCCAAGTTCCAGTCCGATATATCCCGCACCGACTACAACCAAATGTTCTGGCACTTCGGTGAAGCTAAGGGCATCGGTCGAATTTACTATGAATTTGTGATCGAATTTGAGATGGGGCAACTCGGTGATTTCGCTTCCCGTGGCCAAGAGGATATTTTTGGCCGTCAGAATTTCTTTGCCGTTCTCGTTGCTGACCTCGACCTGACTGGAAGATAGAACCTTGCCGGTCCCATGAATGGGGGTCACCTTATTTTTTTTGAACAAGCCCGCGATGCCGCTGGTCAGACTTTTCACAACCTCTTCTTTACGTTTCATCAGCGCGGCCAAGTCCAAGCTCACTTTGCTGACCGAGATACCATGCTTGGCCAATTTATGCGAAGTGATGTGGTACAATTCTGAAGAATCGAGCAAGGCTTTGGAAGGAATGCAACCCACATTTAGGCACGTTCCGCCAAAGGTGCTGCGTTTTTCGATACAAGCGACGGACAACCCCAACTGCGAGGCGCGTAATGCAGCAACGTAACCTCCCGGCCCCCCCCCGATCACAACAAGATCAAATGAACGCGACATTATCACTCCGAAGATCAATTTTTATTTCCAATGCCATTATGATAGGGGAGCCACGAAAGGTTCGACAGCAGAAAGCACACGAAACCCTGCTAGGAAGCGGCTAAACCCCTTTGGGAAGAATTGATAAAGTGCCGCGACCGCTAGGAAACGCCCAAACCCCTTTCAGAAATTTAGGAATCGATCTCAACCGTGCGGAAGCCGTTCTTAAACTAATCCTGTCCCAGAGATGAGGTCACTATGAAACGAATGGTCAACAACGGGGTTGGGATGCTGTTCATGCTGCTTGGGCTTACCCCTGCGAGTTACGCCCAAAAGGAGAAAATCGCGGGTGCGATTGAGAAACAATCAGATAAGGAAAAGCTCGCCGGTAAGGTTGATAAACAGGCAGAACCGGCATGGGAAATGGCAATGAAAATTTGGGATTGGGCTGAGCCGGGCTATTTGGAAAAAAATTCTTCGAGTTTGTTGATGGACTATCTCGAAAAAGCGGGCTTCAAGATTGAAAAAGGGGTCGCCAAAATTCCAACCGCATTTACAGCCACCTATGGTTCGGGTGCCCCCGTCATTGCGATCCTTGGGGAATACGATGCCCTGCCGGAATTAGCACAAGAGGCTCTGCCGACTCGGGCGATTCGCAAAAACGCGACCGGCTACGGTCATGCGTGTGGTCACCATTTGTTTGGAGTGGCCTCGGCCGTGGCATGTAAAACCTTGGCCGATGAAATCAAAGCAGGACGAATCAAAGGAACGATCCGCTATTACGGGTGTCCCGCCGAAGAGGGAGGCGCCGCGAAAGCCTTCATGGTTCGGGCCGGTTTATTTGCGGATTGCGATGTGGCATTGCATTGGCATCCGAGTTCCCGAAATTCCGCAGGGGACCAAAGTTGTTTGGCCCGTATTGCCGTGAAATTTCGATTTCTTGGACAAGCAGCCCATGCAGCTGGTTCCCCAGAAAAAGGGCGTTCCGCACTCGATGCCTTGTTGCTGACGATGCACGCGGTGGAATTGCTACGGGAACATACTCCCGAAGGAACCCGATTGCATCACACGATCACCTCAGGGGGGGGGGCAGCCAATGTCGTACCCGAATTTGCCGAGGGTTTTTTCTACGTTCGGCATCCCAAAAGCGAGATCGTGAGCCAATTATATCCCCGCTTGGTCAAATGTGCCGAAGGAGGCGCCCATGCCACCGAAACGAAATTAGAAATTCAACATCTCGGCGGGACGTTAGAGATTCTTCCCAATCAGACCTTAGCTACGGTGACCAAGGCAAATCTCACGCAACTAAATCAGCTGAAATATAGCCCCGATGAATTGAAGTTCGCCGTCCGCATTCAAGAAACCTTCCGTGATAAGCCCCCCCCCTTGAGTGAGATCGAAAAAGTGATCGATGTTTCAGGCCGAGTGGGAATGGGGTCAACCGACGTAGGGGATGTCTCTTGGGTGGTACCCACCACGGGCTTTACCACCGCATGTTGGGTGCCGGGCACTCCGAGCCATTCTTGGCAGGCCGTTGCCTGTGGTGCAACCACAATCGGCAAACAAGGAATGCTATTGGCGGCGAAAACTCTGGCGGCCTCGGCATGGGATTTATTCCAAAACCCCGAGTTGATCAAAGCGGCAAAAGCAGAGCATCAAAAATATCTGCAATCACGAAAATATGAGCCGTTATTGTTGAAGGATCAATCTCCCCCCCTCGATTATCGCTTACCTGCCAGCCGAAACAAGGGGGAATAAATACGACCAGCGAACCGAAAGAAGAGGGAAGGAATAAATGCGATTCGATCTCGAAAAGTGTGATTGAATTAACGCCGATTCAATTCAACCAATTGAGGGCGTTTGCTTCCATACCCCATCAGGTTCAAGAATAACAGCAAAGCAAACAGCACATGCCCTAGCACCATGAACGAACCCCCAACACTTCGGAGAAACAGGTAAGGCAGTGTGCCTTGAACAATTTCGATATGTTTAATGCTCGGGGTGATATTGGCCAGACCTTGGAACCAGCCGCCCACCGAAAGAGCAACAAAGTACAAGGTAATTCCAAAGGCCGACGACCAAAAGTGAGCTTTAATCAAAAAGGCTGACGACCAATCGCGACCAGTTAATCGGGGGATATAGTAGTAGGCGGCCCCGAACATAATCATGGTGAAAAAGCCATACAATCCCAAATGGGCATGCCCTACGGTGTAATGGGTAAAGTGAGCGACCTCGGAAAAGGCCCGTAAGGCCTCAAACGAACCTTGAATACTCACGGCTGTATAGCTCACGGCCCCGAAGACGGTGAAGCGTAAGACGGGGCTATAGCGCAATTCTCGGAAGTGTCCCCGCATGGTCATATGGTGATTAATTGCCACGGCAATCACGGGGATGAGCATCATCATCGAACCAACGACCGAGGCCGAAATCATCCAAGCAGGGATCGGCCCCCCAATCAGGTGATGCATGCCAGCCCAAGAATAGAACAAGGCTAGTGCCCAAAAGCCTAGCACACTGAGATGATAGCTATAAACAGGGCGTCCTAAAACCTTGGGAATCAGATAGTAGGCGGTTCCCACACCGACCGGAGTAATCCAAAGCCCCAAAAAGTTATGGGCAAACCACCAGTTGACCGCTGCTTGAACGACCCCTGTAGCGTAGACCATTGTACATAGCAAGGCCGCCGTTGTGTAAATCCAAGGGAACCAGAACATGGCCCCGTAGATATACCATTGGGTCACATAAACTTGCTTTTCTCGGCGATTTCGGAAAGTGGCGATCGTCCAAATGGAAACAATGCCAATACTCAGGACAAAAATCGGGGGAACATAAGGGGGAAATTCCAGCCATTCCACAGAGGAAGAATTGCCATGAGCCAAGCCCGCCAGCCCTGCCACCATCCCCAAATTCCAAAGCCATCCCGCGAAGGTGACCATTCCGGCATACGGCAACGGGACCCGTGAAAGGCGGCACATTAGCCAAAGTGCCGTCGCCACTGCAGACATCGTCGCCCAACCATAGGCCACGGTATCTAAATGCATCGCCCGAAGTCGGCCAAAAGTGAACTCGGCCCGAGTATCCAACAAATAGGGAATATGAAATTTGAAGGAGGTGAGCAACCCAAACACGCTCCCCAGCAACAGCCAGACTGTGGCGCTCACCAACCAAGTGAGCACCGCACGCCGACAGGATTGATCGATCAACCAACGCTCATGGGCGGCCTCTTTGGGGGTACGTTCTCCCGTCGATATCGTTGCCGAATCCTGCACGTCGCAATTTCTCCTTATTTTCGAGGGTTGTCCGCAAGGGCTTGGTTTGCGGTCGGGAAGCGATCGGTCGGTTGGCCTATCGGTTCATCGGCATCGAAGATCGATTGGGCCGCTTGCTCGAAGTTCGAGAGTTGCCCTGTCCGGAAGGCCCACGAGAAGACTAAAACCGCAGCCAGACCGAATAAGGCAACCGAGCCGAGCAAAATCACAGAGATAAAAATATCGGGTACGGTCATGGACTGGTTTGTTCCTGTTTCAAGACAGGGGTACGATATTCAGAATGTTGCACAAGCCAATAGCTCAAGCCGGCGAATAATCCTAACAGGATCAGGGTAAGCAAGGCCGTCAGCCAAGGAAATCGCACTTTCGCTGAGAAATTCTCCATTCACCCTATACCCCAAATTACAAACAACGATAGTGTATATTTATTCCGCTTTTTGGGAAGAGAAGCAGCCCACCAAACCGCATTCACCAAAGGATTCAGGGGGTTGCTTATTTCAGAAAAATGAATGGGATGCCTATCCTAGATAATCAGGCGAGCGCAATTCGGCCAGATGGATCAATCGGTGACGGAGCGCAATTCGGCCAGATGGATGAACCGGTGTTGGCAGGAATCCCAATGAGACCGTTCCCCTAACTCCGAGGAGGAAGCCGATTTTTTCTTAGGGACGTTTCTCAAGCGGCGTGTAGGTCACATTCTGCTTGCCAATGTAGGGGGCATCGGGTCGATAAATTCGATTGTTCTGCAGTTGCTCGAACCAATGGGCTAACCAACCCGAAACCCGTGCAATCGCAAAGATTGGGGTGAACAGGTCGGTCGGAATTTTCAAAGCCGAGTAGACCACACCCGAATAAAAATCCACATTGGGGAAAACACCTTTTGGACCATAAATCGGCAGGCAGGCTTTTTCTAATTCGACTGCCACATCATACAAAATCGGACGGGTCGATTCCGCAAAAACCCGTTCCGCTAAATCTTGCAAAACAGTCGCCCGAGGGTCTTTCACCTTGTACACGCGGTGACCTAGTCCCATCACTTTGAAAGACGGGTTCGAGGCTCGCTTTTGCTCCAACCATGCTTGCACACGGTCCGGCGAACCAATCTCCTTCAGTTGTTCCAAAACTTCCTCATTGGCTCCGCCATGCAACGGCCCCGAAAGGCTTCCGACCGCCGCCGCTATCACCTGATAGGGATTCGCCAAAGACGAGCCTGCGACCCGTGCCGTAAAGGTCGAGGCATTCATATGATGTTCAGCATGGAGAATCAAACAGGCATCAATTACCTTACGAACCGAGGCGCTCGGTTCTTTCCCAAAGAGCATATAGTAAAAGTTGGCCGCATGATCTAAATCGGGGTGCGGCTCGATGGGCATTTCTCCAGAACGCAAACGAGCAAACGCTGCCACCAACGTTGGCATCGATGCGATAATCCGCAAACTGGCTTCCCAATTCGCTGCAGCATCCGAAACATTCCGCGAAGGATAAAACAACCCCAAGGCCGCCACCGAGGCTTGTAAGGCATCCATCGGATGACCCGATTCTGGGAAGTTTTTTAGCGCTTCCAACAGCCGATAATGTACCTTCCGACGAGAACGCAAATCAAAATGGAAATTCGCAAGTTCCCTTTGAGTGGGTAAATCCCCTTTGAGCAACAGCCACGAGGTTTCTTCAAACGAACTCTCCCGCGCTAGAACTTGAACGGGAATACCCCGATAAAACAACGTTGCATTTTTGCCATCAATATCACTGATGGCGGTCTTGGTGACTGGTACATCGGCAAGACCTGCCGGTATCTCCGTTTGGCTCATCGAACACTTCTCTGAAAAGATCAATTACGGGGAGGGACGTTACAAGGTCATTTATAGTAGCGAGGCCCCGCTTGGGGAGAGAGTTTCCCCGAGATGGCGTTTTTTTCCCCTTCAAATAATCCATCAGGAGGCATCCCATCGCTCACAAGCCTAACGAACAGGGGAAAGAGAAGAAAGAATGAGGAATGAGGAAAGAGGAACGCGGAATGAAGAACGCGGAATGATCTGATGGAGGGAGCATAATCGGAACATTCGGTATGCAGGCAAGAAAACCGAGGCTCCCAAACAAGGCCGGTGGAAAGGTTCCAAGAAAAAGTTCACTGGGTGGGGAAAAAGAAAAGCCAGCGACTGAGCGTCACTGGCTTATAGAAATTTTTGGGAGGGGATCGACGGGATTACAGCAGTTCGGAAACCGTGTTGCGCTCGTCGAGAATGTACATCGGTCGACCCGACCCGTTAGTGAAAGTGATCGAGGGATCGATTCCCATGGCATGGTACAAGGTTGCTAGCAGGGCCGGCACTTTGTAGGGGCGATCTTTGGGGGTTTCGCCGCGAGCATTGGTCGAACCAATGGCTTGCCCCATCTTCAGGCCGCCGCCTGCCACCAAGGCGCTCATGGCAGGTGCCCAGTGGTCTCGTCCTGCATCGCTGGAGTTGATCTTCGGGGTTCGGCCGAATTCACCCCAGCAAACCGTCACGACATCATCTTCCATACCCCGATCGTGCAGGTCCTGAATCAGGTTGGCAATCCCTCGATCCAGTTCCGGAAGTTGTTTCTTCAAGGTTTTGAAGTTTCCACTGTGGGTATCCCAACCACCGTAGGCCAAGGTCACACAGCCGACACCGGCTTCCACCAATCGGCGTGCGGTCAGGAATTGTTCGATTCCTTTGTACCGATCCAAGGTACGGGGGTCTTCATTCTTCAGGTCCAGAGCTTTACGAACCGTACCGGAAGAAATCATGTCAAAAGCGCGACCCGCGAAGGCATCCATCCCCTTCATGGTACTGCCTGTATCCACTTCTCGTTTGATCGAGTCGAAAGCAGTCAAAAGTTCTTTGCGGTCCGACATTCGCTCCATGGTGAAGCCACTGCGAACACGAAGGTTATCCAACCCAGCGCCATCCGGAGTAAAAGCACGATGAGCTACGCCGAGATAGCCCGGTTCGCAGCCGATACTCATGCCACGGAGGCTCACGAAGGGAGGAATAGAATTTTCAGCGGACCCCGAACGAAGTTTCGACACGACCGAACCAAATGAGGGATGCGATTGGGTACGGTTCGTTTGTTCCGAGTAACCCGTCATGACTAACGAATCCGAGTGTTCGTCCACCGAGACGAGGGAGCGAACGACCGCGAGTTTATCCCACATTTTGGCTTGCATGGGGAAGTGTTCGCAGATTTGAACACCAGGTACATTCGTTTTAATGGGGTTGAATTCCCCTCGATACTCCGCGGGAGCATCGGGTTTCAGGTCCCACATATCCATGTGAGAAGGTCCACCCGGAAGGTAGATCATGATCGCTGATTTCTGTTTTGTTTGGGGAATGCCGCCACTTGCGGACCCTGCAGCCATGGCTTTAGCTCGCAGCATATCGGCCAAGGTTAGGCCGGCGCCAAAAGCACCAATTCTCAGGAAATCGCGACGTTGAAGACCATCGCAAAACTTACGGCTTTTGCCAAGTAATGTGAACATAATGGAAGGCCCTCATAAGTGAGGATGTTGTGGTAGGGGGGTACGAAAAAAAACGTACCTTCAATCTTGTCCATACTAACCTTATCGAGGCTTCTAGGCAAGAAAAAAATCCGACCAGAAAAAAAATCTTCAAAAAATGACCTCTGAGTTCAGATGCTTCCCGATACTTTATCGGCACCAAGCGATTATTTTACTTAGGGTTAAGTGCTTTCCCCTTGAGTAATGGCTTATGGAAACCAAATTCTTATTTTCGAGAGTCTCCGTCTCCACACAGAATTTATTGAGATTTGGAACCGAAATCGGAACCGAAGTCATCGCAGCTCCACCTTCCCAACGCACCAAGCCTTTGATTTAGGCGATCCACAAACCTTGCATGTAAGCGGCCTGTGTTTTGTATTGTGCAATGAGTAACCCCAACGCCAAAAGGCTCAACACCACAACGACTAGTACCACTACTCTTCGCGAGAGACGATAGTCCGAGAGGGCATGGCACACCGCTAGGGTGATTGGTATCAAGGCAACGTAGTAATGACGGGTCACACTGCCGAATAATCGGGAGTAATGGGCCACGGCCGCTAAATAAAAAAAGACTGCAGCTGCATACCAAAAAGGCCATCGCTGCCGCCAACCGGTTCGGCCTCGATAAATCCCGATGAATTCTAAAATGGCAATCGCAGGAAAGAACCAAAATCCCAAGGCGGTCTGAAAATATCCCAGATCATCATACCTAAGACTTGTCCAATAGTCTGCGTGAAATAACCGCTCGGCGGGTTGGTGCCTTAAGGTCGGCAGGTATAAAGTCGGGGTCAAAACAACGGTATAATCGGGGTGAACCTTCCAGAAGGTCCCTTGAGTTTTTTGGTACATATCCCAGTGACCAAATCGAATCTGACAAAACAAGAAGAATGTACCGACCCCTAATAAGGCCCCGATGGAAAGAAGAATCGCCCGCTTCCATGTCATGAAATCGTTTGATTTTGGAATCACTTTTTGAATCAAAGGGAGCAATGCCACCGGAGTACCCACAATTCGCGAGGAGGTGAGAGCGATCCCGTGCACAATCGCCATCACGATTCCCCACCGAGTTTGAAGTTGACTGCCGATCCAAAATCCGAGAAACCCCGCTAGACACATCGACTCCGAATAACTGGCGACCAAAAAAAAGGCCATCGGGTGCGACACAATCAAGAGAGTGGCAAAAAAGATAACGAGAGGAGAAAGCTGCCATCGTTTGAGAAGAACAAACCAGAAACTCCACATCAGCCACGCAAAGAGTTGGGCCGTGAACGGAAGAGCGACCCGAACGGGCAAGCCGAGCTGGTAAAAAAATTGGGCCGTTAGGGGGTAACCCGGAAAAAAACCAACCGTGCCAAAATTCTCCTCGTTCCATTCTTCGATCGGCGGGGCATGATACCCTTGAAGAATAATCAAGCGATACCATCCTCCATCCCATTGGGTCAAGGATTGATACCGCTCAAGGGCCGTTCCGTTGCCTGCACTGAGAGCAAACCCGACTTGCCAAATCGTGACCATCAAGCCCAGTACCAACGGATGAGAAAAGCACGCGGAGAACCATTTTGGAAAATTGGGCTTGCGTAAATTGTCCATTCTGATTAATATCCCCATTCTCAACAAATTCCGTAGGAACAGGAGGTTCCCTTTATCGGCACATGGAAGGGCCGAGTCTCCCCCTACGAAATACTGACGCACACCGGAGAAGACCAGATGGGCAGTCCGTTACGCCCTTCATTCGTAGGAGTATTAGCTCTTAGTGTGTTGGGTTGGGCTTATTGGCCTACCACCCTGAACCTCTGGGAGAAGTGGGCTTCCGATCCCCAATACTCGCATGGGATGCTTGTCCCCTTCTTTGCACTCTTTCTTTTATATCGTCGCAAAGATTTCTATCAGCCGGCACAACCTTGGCCGATTCTGGGGCTGGGGTTATTGGGGCTGGCATTGGCCTTAAGGGGGGCAGGGGCATTAATTGCGAATCTCACTTTAGATGGGCTTTCTCTGGTTCTTTCGATCACGGCGCTGACCTTTATCTTCGGTGGGTTCGCGCTGTTCCGTGTGGCGTGGCCTAGCTTATTCTTCCTACTGTTCATGGTGCCTCTTCCCTACAGTGCCGAAAGGCTCCTCGGCGCCCAACTGCAACAAATTGCCACCTTGGCTTGCACTTTCCTTTTGCAATGTTTGGGGCAACCTGCGATCTCGGAAGGGAATTTGATTTTAATTGAGGATGTCCGGCTGGGAGTTGTGGAAGCCTGTAGTGGTCTCAGGATGTTGGTGACCTTTGCTGCCTTCTGCTTCGGGGCTGCCTTTCTGATGGAACGCCATTGGGTCTTCAAGTTGATCGTGATTCTGAGTATTGTGCCGATTGCCCTAATCACCAATATCTTGCGGATCACTGCCACTGGTTTGGCCCATGTGTATCTCAAAGAAAGTGCCGCCCGAGAAAAGGTCACGGATTTTCTCCACGATTTTAACGGCTGGATGATGATGCCCGTGGGCTTGGCTTTATTGCTGGCGGAACTATGGTTGCTTACTCGTTTGATTATCGAAAAGAAACGCGACCTCCCGTTCAACCCGACAACCAGTTATGTGCCTCAATCGGTGCCGAAACTTCAGAGCGTGCCAGCTAAACCCATTCGGGTTCGAGTCAGCGCTAAAGGGGCTGTCCCCCCCCCCACTGCAATGGGGGCGATACCCAACCAACCCCTCACCAGTGGACGCGAGGGCTTCACTTGGAGGGGATAACGAAAATGTGGACCCGTCGATATTCATATAATGAAGACTTGAATAATGACGACTTGAATTTTAGCTTCATGGAATCGCACACCAAGGATCGGCAGCGATGAATCAGACGACCTCACCTGTTCGGATAGCAGAATCGGCACCTTCGTTTCCAGCCATGACCGCTCAAACTCTGGAACCGATGATGCCCGTGCCTGTGCCCAGTCCCTCTCCGAGTCCCTCGGGGATCAAACCACTGGCCTATTTACGTTACCGCTGGCCCTTAGTGGTTTTTCTGGGGGGATTGTTAGCCACGATTTTTGCTTCGATTGCTTGGAGTGTGATTCCTTCCGAGTACAGTACCTATTCTGTGATTCGGGTTTCTCCTCAGGACCCCAAATTATTCTTCAACGAAGACCCTACCGGTCGAAGCGATTTTGCCAGTTACATCAAAACCCAAATTGGCTTGCTGCGCTCGAACCTTGTTCTTGTGGCCGCTCTCAGGGACCCTGAGGTGGCTGCGCTTCCGATGCTTCGCGATCAACCGGACCCCTATCGATTTTTGGAAGAAAAACTCATCATCGAATCGCCCGAAGGTTCCGAGCTGATTAAGCCTCGCTTGAACGGGGAAGACCCTCGGGCGATTACCCTGATCGTCAATGCCGTTCATAATGCCTTTTTCAAAGAGGTCGTTGAGAATGAACGCAAGAAAAAACAAACCCGCTTGGCCGAACTCGACAAAGAAATCACAAGGCTTCGCGAGGAACTCAATCGACGGTTTTTACCGAAATCCGAGAATGCCGAGGTGAAGCCCGAAGTGGAAACCTTACCGGGAATCGGCACACAGGTTGCCGCATCCCAATTTACAAAATTGAAAGAGGCTCTCGCGATTCTTGATACGCAAATTAGCAATCTGGAGATGGAAAAAGAGCGGCTCATCAAAAGGTCGGAAACTCCCGAGCTGGATTTACCGCCCCCCCCTCAGACCTTTCTCACGCAATTGGAGAACGATCCGGCTATCGTGAACCTGCAAAAGAGACTGGCTAACGTTGAGAGTAACTTGAATTATGCCAATCAATTGAATCCCGAAAACCCCGATCATCCGATTAAAGTGGCCTATCGGAAACGGATCAAAGAATTGCAAGAAGACCTGAAACGGGTTCGTCAAGAACGGATTGCCGAGTTCCAACAAGGGCAATTGCTGGCCGTTCAGAAAACCAACAAGGAGAATCGGGAGAAAATCGAGGCAGATATTACGGCATTGAAGAATCGCCGCGATCGAAGCCAACGGGAGTTAGAAGAGTATCAGGCTAAGTTGGTGAAATTAACCCCCGGAGCTAACAATGCGCCCCGTGATTTCCAGAAAGTGGACAACGAGACCACAGAAGCGCAAATCAGTCGAATGATTGAACGCAAAAGGTTGCTCGAATCGGAACTGAATGCCCCCGATCGTGTTCAGTCGGTGCAATTGGCTGCCGTCCCCATGAAAAAAGAGATGAAAAAACAACTGATGGGAACTATTGCTGCTGGATTCATGGGGTTTGCTCTTGTCGGCCTTGGGGTCATCTTATTTGAATCAAAGGTCCGCCGCGTCCTCTCGTTCCAAGAAGTGCGACAAAATTCTCAGGCCCCGATCCTTGGGGTCATCCCGAATTTACAAACCAAGTACGGTCAACCGACACCCGAATCGATCTTTGCGGAAGAGGCCTTTGAAAAAACACGCCTGACCTTGCTGGATCAATTCGGTCGAAGTGGGGGGCGGGTAATCGTTGTGACCAGCGCCTTGCAGGAAGAAGGTCGTCCCACGTTAGCGGTGGAACTAGCTATTGCTTTTACCAAAAGTGCGCGGAAAACCCTCATCGTCGATTTTGATCTTCGCAACCCGACTATCCACTACGCTTTCGGCGTCCCGAATGAGCTAGGGG